>NZ_JATS01000018.1:0-322653 GCF_000526095.1 Streptococcus sp. CM6
ATTGATACTCAATGAAAATCAAAGAGCAAACTAGGAAGCTAGCCGCAGGCTGTACTTGAGTACGGTAAGGCGAAGCTGACGTGGTTTGAATTTGATTTTCGAAGAGTATAACTAAAAAACTATCTGACCTTAACCTAAGGCCAGATAGCTCAGCTATTGTTATTTTTCAGCTGTAAGTGCAGCCATTGTGATGTAGTTGTATGGTTTGTTGAAGTGTGGCAAGAAGAATAGGTCTGTCAAAGCCAATTTATCAATTGTCACATGCTCTTGGATAGCAAGTGAGAACATGTGGATTCCCATACTAATTGCAGCATCATGTGAAACCATTTGTGCACCAAGGATTTCGCGACTGTCTTTATCAAAGACAATCTTGATGGCAACTTCGTGGTTGTCATGCTTCATAAATTCTGGTTTTTGAAGATCATTAAAGCCAGTTTCAGTTGCATTGTAACCTGCTGCTTTGGCTTTTTCAAGAGTCAAACCAGTTGAAACCATGTGAAGACCATAGATTGAAATACCGTTTGATCCTTGCACACCGATTCCTTCCAATTCATGTCCACAAGCATTGTAAGCACCAACGATACCAGTACGTACAGCGTTAGATGCAAGAGCGATGTAGCTAGTGTCTTTACGAGCATTGTCATAAACAGTCGCACAGTCACCAACAGCGTATACACCTGGGATAGATGTTTCTTGTTTCTTGTCTACAAGGAAGGCACCGTTACGGAAGAGTTCAATCTTACCGTCAGCAAGAGCTGTGTTTGGACGGAAACCAACAGCAAGAACTACCATATCTACATCAAATGTTTCTTTGTCTGTTACCAAGCGTTCAACTTTACCGTCACCTTGGATGGCTTTAACTGTTTGACCAAGCGCCAAGCGGATGTTGTGGTCTTCCAAGTTCTTCGCCATCATTTGGGTGAAGTCTTTGTCATAGTAGCCGTTCAAAACAGTGTCTACGATATCAACAAGCACCACTTCTTTTCCAAGACGTTCGAAAGCTTCAGCCAGCTCAACACCGATGTAACCACCACCAACAACGGCAATGCGCTCAAGGTGTTTGCTCTTGTCAGCAAGTTTTTCGATAACCTCTTCTGCATTTTGGTACAACTTAACAAATTGAACATTTTCAAGAGTCGCTTTGAATTCGCGGTTGCCCTTAACGATTTCTACACCTTCGATTGGAGGCAAGATTGGAGTTGAACCAGTTGCAAAGATTAATTTGTCATAAGACTCTTTGTGCTCTTTTCCTTCAACTTCTGCAGTCACAACTTTGTTATCGTAGTCAATTGAAAGAACTGGTGAGTTCATGTAAATTTTAGCACCTTTTGCTTCCAATTTTTCTTTATCAGAGTAGAAGAGACCTTCTGGGCCATCAATTTGTTTCCCGATCCAAAGCGCCATTCCACAACCAAGGAATGAAATATTTGAGTTTTGGTCAAATACTACGATTTCGTTCTCATGACCAAAGTTATCCAACATCGTATTAATACAAGCTGTACCAGCGTGGTTAGCACCAACTACAACAATTTTACTCATAGAAAAATTCCTACCTTTAATTTTTGATTTACTTTTCTAGTATATCATTTACTGTTAGCGTTTACAAGGTATTTGCTCAGAATTCTCTTTTTTTCAGAAAAAAATACACTTAATATTAACAAACATTATTTTTCTATCGTTTTCATGCTAATTTTGAGCATATTTCTTGACTTTTTGTCAAAATCCATTTGTGAAAACGCTGACTTTATGGTATGCTAGTTACATGGAAAGAAAATGTAAGGGGTTTAATTTTTCTTTAACTACCTTATATTGAATGATTTCCTATGAAAAGAAAGGAGCTGGTAGCTTGTCTCTTCATTCACGTTCTGAACGGCTAATGGGAACAACTATCACGATTTCATTAGTAGATGAGCGGGCAGAAATCCTGCTTCAGGGCGCTTTTGACTTGCTCAAGGAGCTCGAATACCGCTTCAACGCCAATAGTCAAGAATCCGAACTGATGGAAATCAACTACAAGGCTGGAATCGCACCTGTTAAGGTTCATCCTGACCTATTTGAACTGATTGCTCTTGGACTAGAGCACAGCCTAGCTCCCTCTAGCCATCTAAATATCAGTATTGGTCCCTTGATTCAAACCTGGCGAATCGGATTTGCAGATGCACGACTTCCAGAGTTAAACGAAATCGAAGCTGTCTTGCCTCTAGTTGACCCGCATTTTATCAAGTTGGATCCGACTAACTCTACTGTTTTTTTAAAGAAGAAAGGAATGAAGCTTGATTTAGGTTGTTTAGCCAAGGGCTATAGTGCAGATAAGGTTGCCCAGTATTTGAAAGAACACGGTGTCACCTCTGCACTGATCAATCTCGGAGGAAATATCCTCACCATCGGGAATAACCAAGCCAAAGAAGGGAAAGCCTGGCAGATTGGGATTCAAGATCCGCAAAATCCTCGTGGCAACCATCTCCTAACCATTCCTGCGTCTAACAAATCCGTTGTCACTTCAGGTATCTATGAACGCCACCTGACAGTAGATGGAAAAGACTATCACCATATCTTTGATAGTGAGACAGGATTCCCTGTCGAAACCGATCTTGCTAGCCTAACGATTATCTCAGATAAATCCGTTGATGGTGAGATTTGGACAACCCGCCTATTTGGAGAACGTAGCGCTTCTATCCTCTGGCAAGTCGAAAGTATAGATGGGATTGAAGCCATCCTCATCGACAAAGAGGGACGCCTTGCATGTTCTTCAGGCCTTCAAAATTGTATTATGTAAAAAGAGAAAGGAAATCTCATGCTAAAACTTATTGCCATTGTTGGAACGAACTCTAAACGTTCTACAAATCGCCAATTGCTCCAATACATGCAAAAACACTTTGCTGATAAAGCTGAAATTGAACTCGTTGAAATCAAGGATATCCCTGTTTTCAACAAGCCAGCAGATAAGCAACTTCCAGATGAAATTCTTGAAATTGCTGCTAAAATTGAAGCATCTGACGGTGTGATTGTCGGTACTCCTGAGTACGACCACTCTATCCCTGCGGTTTTGATGAGCGCTCTTGCTTGGCTATCTTACGGTATCTACCCACTTTTGAACAAACCAATCATGATCACTGGTGCTTCCTATGGTACACTTGGTTCATCTCGTGCCCAATTGCAGCTTCGTCAAATCTTGAACGCTCCTGAAATTAAGGCAAATGTTCTACCAGATGAATTCTTGCTCTCACACTCTCTTCAAGCATTTAACCCAAGTGGCGACTTAGTTGACCTTGATGTCATCAAGAAATTGGATGCCATCTTTGATGACTTCCGTATCTTTGTGAAGATTACTGAAAAATTGCGCAATGCACAAGAATTGCTTCGCAAAGATGCAGAAGAATTTGACTGGGAAAATTTGTAAGATAGGAGACCGAAAGAATGAAATTTGTTGGACTTGTTGGATCAAACTACGATCAATCATATAACCGCAAACTCTTGGAATTTATTCGTCGCAATTTCAAATTCAAATTTGAATTAGAAGTTCTTGAAATCGACGAAGTTCCAATGTTTAACCAAGACGAAAAATGGGACGAAAGTTTCCAATTGCGCTTCTTGTATAACAAGATTACACGTGCTGATGGTGTCATTATCGCCACTCCTGAGCACAACCACACTATCTCAGCTTCTCTCAAATCTGTACTTGAATGGCTTTCATACGAAGTTCATCCATTTGAAAACAAGCCTGTTATGATTGTAGGTGCATCATACTACGACCAAGGAACATCACGTGCCCAAGTTCACCTCCGTAAAATCCTTGATGCTCCAGGTGTCAATGCCTACACGCTTCCAGGTAACGAATTCCTTCTTGGTAAAGCTAAGGAAGCTTTTGATAACGACGGAAATATCACCAACGAAGGCACTGTTAAATTCCTTGAAACTTGCTTAGATAACTTTGTAAAATACGTAGGAGTCGTTTCGAAATTGAAAAAACCAAAACCAATCGAACCAGAAGACTTGGATTGTGGAAAACCAATCGCTACAACCATCACAGAAGTTGATCCTGACGATCCAGAATGGGTAGAAAAAGTTGCTGCAATCACTGGAGCTGTTTCTGGTGATACCTATGTCAAACTGGACCATGGTATCCTGACAGTTAACCAAATTGATATGTTCTTGAAAGCTATGCCATTTGAATTGACATACGCTGACGATAACAACCAATTCCTCTACTACAATAACGCTCACCAAGATCCAGACACCATGTTTGCCAAACGTGTACCACCTCAATCAGGTAACCGTATGTCGACTGTTCATGGATCTCTTCCACCAGCACGTATGAAGAATGTAGAGTGGGTTATCGGAACACTTCGTAACGGAAACCAAGAATACGTCCGTACGATCGTTCCAGGTTCTCCTGCAGGTGTCATCAACACCCACAACTACCAAGCGATGTACTATCCTGATGGATCATACGCTGGAATAAATGAAATTGTCTTTAACTTCCAACCATGGCTTGACTGGTACCTAAAAGAAACGGGTCAACGTTTGGTTGGTGGTAGCGGACCATTTGCTCCTGCTGCTGGAAGTCATGGAGATGCCGATGCTACTTCTGGTGCTTCTGATTCAGGTGACGCTGGAGGCCACGGTGGTGGCGCAGACGCTACTTCTGGCGCAAGTAACTAAGAAACTAAAAAGGAGCCAAATGGCTCCTTTTTTTATTACAACAGAAAAAGGGCTTGTAAATCATCTACAGCCCCCTTTCATTTTATGAGTTAGGATCATCTAAACTGCGACCGTGTAAACCTTTTTCACGTTGCACTTGGCGTAGTTTTTCTGGTGTGACGTCATTTCCCTCTTCATCAACAATCTTAATTCCTTCAATATGGTGACGAACAGCACGACGATAGCCTTCGATGTATTCCTCACGAAGTTTAGCTTGTTCTACTTTTTCAGCAGAAGTTAAGCCTTCTGTTTTTTTCTTTTTAGCGAGCTCGTTGATACGAGCGATTTTTTTTGAATCCATGTTTATCTCCTTTGTAAAAAGATACAGTTCGTTTAATAGAGAGTCTACTTGGTATTGATTTGGTTAAAGCGTGCAAGTTTAGCTGCTTTCTTGGTTAATTGCGACAAAACAGCCAATCGATTTTGACGAATATCTTGATCATCGGTCATTACCATAGTATTCTCAAAGAAAGCATCAATAACTGGACTAAGCGCAAAGAGTTGTTCTAATTGCTGACTTGCAGTCCCTGATAAAACGAGTGATTCTACTGCTTCCGCCAAGGCTTTCTCTTCTTCATTTTCAAAGAGAGCAGGATCAACTGTTTCAGATCCTTCTGCTTTCTCAGCCAAGTTGAAAGCACGTGAAAGAGATTCTACAGACGGTTTGAAGTTTTCTTCCTTGCTTGCTTCGACGAGAGCACTTGCTGCTTCCAACATATCCGCCACGACAAAGTTCGAACTTGCAAGGACCGCTTCCTTAATGTCTTTTGGAGTAGAACCCATCATCTTATCAACACGAGCCTTGATAAAGTCCATGACCTCTGCTTTATTTCCATAAGTCAAGCTGTCAAATTTCAAAGCATAAAGGCTATCAATCAACTCATCCATAGCAATGTGCCAACCAAAAGCATCCAAGATACGAACTACACCTTGCGTTGCACGACGAAGGGCATAAGGATCGTTAGAACCTGATGGAATCAAGCCTACTGAGAAGAAACTCAAAATCGTATCCAATTTGTCTGCAATGGCTAGAATGGCTCCAATCTTGCTCTCTGGGAGAGCTCCGTCCGCTGATGTAGGCATGTAGTGTTCACGAATGGCAGCCGCAACTGCTGGAGTTTCCCCAGCAAGAAGGGCATATTTCTCACCCATAATTCCTTGGAGTTCATCAAACTCACCAACCATCCCTGTCAACAAGTCAAACTTGTAAATGGATGCTGCTCGGGCAAGATCAATCGTTTCATCCACTGATAAACCAGCTTTTTCCGCCAAAAGGACGGCAATCTGACCTGTACGAATCATGTGTTCACGAAGAGAACCAATCTTTTCGTGGAAGGTCACATGGTTCAATTTTTCAACAAGATCTGAAATGACCAATTTTTGGTCTTCACGCCAGAAGAATTCTCCGTCTTCCAAGCGGGCAACTAAAACTTTTTCATTTCCCTTGATGACATTTTCCAAATGCTCTGCGTTTCCGTTACGAACAGAAATGAAGTTTGGCAAGAGTTTACCTTCTTGATCACGAACAACGAAGTAACGTTGGTGTTCCTTCATCGAAGTCACCAAAACTTCTTCTGGAACTTCAAGGTATTTGGCATCAAAACTTCCCATAAAGGCAGTTGGGTATTCAACCAAGTTCAAGACTTCATTCAGCAATTCTGCATCAATTTCGATACGTACGCCATGTTTTGCCTCGATTTCTTTGATTTGGTCAACAATCATTTGCTCACGTTCACGTGGATCCGCGATTACAAACTGTTCACGAAGGTCTTCTTCATAGCTTAATGCTGACTGAATCTTGGTTTCTTGTCCCAAGAAACGATGACCACGACTCACACGACCGCCCTTAATATCAAGGAAATCCAAGTCAAACTCTTGCTCGTCCAAGAGAACTGTCAAAGTGTGTACAGGGCGGATATACTCAAAAGTGTTGTTAGCCCAGTGCATGCTGACAGGGAAAGTCAGTGACTTCAAGACGTCTACTACACCTGGAACAATGGCTTCAACTGGTTGCCCCACTTCTTCCTTGGTAACATAGACATATTCTTCACCTTTGATTTCACGGAATTCAATATCTTCAACTGTCAAGTCTTTTCCACGGACAAATCCTTGAGCTGCTTTGGTGAAGTTTCCATCACTATCCAAGGCGATTTTCTTTGCTGGACCCTTGAAATCTTCTGTCAAATCAGACTGTTTGTCTGCAAGACCAGTCACACGAACAGCCAAACGACGTGGTGTTGAGAAGGTTTGAATAGCTTCAAAAGACAGGCGGTTTTCCTTGAGGAAGGCTGCCATTTTTTCACCTAGTTGGTTTTCGCTTGGAGTTACTACGTAGGCTGGTAACTCTTCAAGACCGAGTTCTACTAATAAGTTTTTTGTCATGTTTTTTCTCCGAAAAGTATCTTTTTATTTTCCAGTTTGCCTTATGTGATTGGCACGCAAGCAACCAACTTCGTTGTTTCATTGCTAAAATTGGAGCCTAAAGTCTCCAATTTTGCCTAGTATCCTTAGCTTCACTAAGGATACCTTCATCACTACGGCAACTGGCTCAAGGCTCACTCTGTTCGCCCATTTTCGTAATTTATCACTCTCTTTATTCTGCGTCTTCTGCTAAGAGTTTAGCTCGTGTCGCCTCATCCAAAAGTGGGTAGCCTAGGCGTTTGCGTTCCGCAACAAAGGTTTTAGCTACGACACGAGCCAAGTTACGGATACGAGCGATATAGCCCGCACGCTCGGTTACAGATACGGCACCACGCGCGTCCAGCAGGTTAAAGGTATGTGAACATTTGAGAACATAGTCATAGGCAGGGTGAACCAAGCCCTCTTCCAAGGCACGACCAGCTTCCTTTTCAAACTTATCAAAGTTTTCAAGCAACATTTCTTGGTCCGAAATTTCAAATGAATATTTTGAATGCTCGTACTCAGGCTGGATAAAGATTTCTCCATATTTTACACCATCAGCCCACTCAATATCATAGACAGAATCAACTTCTTGAATATAAGAAGCCAAGCGTTCCAAACCATAGGTAACTTCCGCAGTCACAGGGCCAGTTGCCAATCCACCAACTTGTTGGAAATAAGTGAACTGAGTGATTTCCATCCCATCAAGCCAAACTTCCCAACCGAGACCAGCTGAACCAGTCGATGGATTTTCCCAGTTATCTTCAACGAAGCGGATATCGTGTTCCAATGGATTGATACCCAATTTTTCCAAAGACTCAAGGTAAAGTTCTTGGATGTTTGATGGAGAAGGCTTCATAACCACTTGGAATTGGTGGTGTTGGTAGAGACGGTTAGGGTTTTCCCCGTAACGACCGTCAGCAGGACGGCGTGATGGCTCTACATAAGCCGCATTCCATGGCTCAGGTCCGATAGCACGAAGGAAAGTGTACGGACTCATGGTTCCCGCACCTTTTTCATTATCATAAGCCTGCATGAGCATACAACCTTGGTCATTCCAAAATTGCTGCAAAGTAAGGATGATTTCCTGGAAAGTCAATTTTTTAGACATTATTTACTCCTTTTTATAAATTCTTGTGACTTTGGATACAAAAAGAACCGTGTCTTTACTCCTAAGTCTGTGACCTAGGGGCGTCAGAAACGCGGTTCCACCCTAATTTATTACTTCATTGTTTTTTAAAATACGACAGAAAGCGCCAGTTTCTTACCTTGTCCTACTTGGCTCCCACTATCCCAAGCTCGCTTGAAGAACGCCATAAGACTTTCTTTCCTAGCTAGTATTATAGCAGATTTCCTAGCTAGTGTAAACCAAAAATGAGTCTGAAAACAAAGTTTCAGACTCATTTATCAGTAAAGCTTCAGAAACTCCTGTTTAAGGATGTCTTCTTGCTTTTGGTTTTTTGCCATGCAGATTTCTCTTGGCTTGTTTCAAGACTGTAATGGCATCTTTGACATCTTCTTGGCTCGCTCCTGGATCTTTAAGGAGTTCCTGTGCTTCTTTAAAGACTAGAAGATAAGCTGCTTTTTCTTTCTTATCTGCATAGATAAATCTCGCATTCTTTTCTTGGAAGAGACGTTCATCCTTGACCAGTTTCTTTAGACTAGAGAAGTCTGTGGCCTTGCCATTTAGTTTGCTTTTAGCTGTAGCTAGGGCAATAAGAGATTGGTCAATTTGATCTTGTTTGACTTTAGGGTCCACAGCTAGTAAGGCAATTTCTTGGAAGGCACGATCATAAGCTCGACGTACTTTTTCCTTGGCATTAGCATATCGTCCAGTTTTAGTCGTTGCGTAGTAAGCTTTCATAGCTTCTTTCAAGGCAGCCACGTTCGAATCTTTTCCATTCAAAGCTTTACCAGCAGCCTCAAGACTAGCGAGAACGCCATCAATCAATTCTTGCTTCAACTTGCTTGACAAGGCTGACTGCGCCACTTGGAAAGCTTGGTCATAAGCTTTTCTCTTATCTGCACTACTATTAAAGTAACGAGACGTTTCTACCAGTTCTTTTTGTTGATTTACCGCAGCAAGCAAGGCCAACTTAGACACAATAGATAGACGCAAAGCATTATTTCGACCCGGCTGAACGAGCAAGGAAACGAGATCTTCAAGGAGTTCATATCCAGTTGGCAAGGTGACTTGTACAGTATAACGACCTGTAGCAACTTTCTTACCAAAGGCGTATTGACCGTATTTTTCAGCAGGAAGAGTGATACTTGTCCCATCTTCTCCTTTCAGAACCACAGTAGTCGTCTTTGGAACTGCTTGATTGAAGGAAACAGACACAGGTGCATATTCTAGGAGATTCGCCAGGAAGGTAATGGTTTGGAAACTATTTTCTTCCGTCAAGTCGAACTCTTGGGACAAGGCACTGATAAATTTCAATTCTGTTCGGTCATAACTGAAAATTTCTGCTGTATAATGACCAAACTGTAAGAAATGAATCGCTTTTGTCTTGTCAACATCAACATATTGCCCCTCGCTATTTTTGATTCGATAGACATAGAGGGTATCAATATCTTGGTTTGTTTTTGCATCCTTCAAGGCAATTTTCACTCGACCACTATTTTGATCGCGGACAAGTTCAGCAAGTGAGATATAGTCTACATTTCCTGCATAGTCCTCAACAAGATAGTAAATATTAGCCTTGTCAACATTCTTAGGAAGTGTATAACTACCGTCAGCATTGGCCTTAATCAGATGGGTGTTCTCAAGCGCACGCGTTCCAGACTGGTCCTTTCCAGTTAGAACCATGGTCCCTTTCTTGTCAAATGGTGTGATATAGAAAACTTTTTCTGAAAGGATACCGCCTTGACCAACATCTTTTGGTTTGCGAGCTACGAATTCTTGATTTCCATCTTTAAAGCGAATATAACCACTTGTGATGACCGGTTTTTGAGTATCAATTTGAATTTTAAAGGTCGTGTATTGTTCTTTTGCTCCTGGAACGTCTGGTGTATAACTGATAACATAGTCATATAAACCATCCGCAACGGTATTACCATTAAAATCCTGACCTCTCCAAGCAGTATTATCTAGAATATAACTCTTCAGATTTCTACTGTCTCCATCAAAATAATTCTTACGGAGATCCTTTGCATCGCCCTCCCAAATAGGATGTTCATGCTTGGTATCCGTAGCCGCATAAACTGTAGCCCGAAGATTTACAAGATTTCTCAAAGCAACCGTTTTGTATTCAACCAGATCTTTGTTTCCATCATCGTTTGGAGAAATAGCAATACGGACATTCCCTTTTTCGTCCAACTGAAGAACATGCTTACCTTCAGCATTTTGTTCAATCCCAAGAACAGTAATTCGGCGTCCTTGGCGTTGACCTTGAGAAACTAGAAGGTCATTTTGTAAGGTTGCGAGATAGGTGGCATCATTAGAGTAGTTAACGGCAGGATTTTCCTTGTCTACTTCCGTGTAAAATCCATTTTTCCCTTCTCGAATAAGGTTGTAAATTGGTTTTTCGACAGCGGGGAGATTTTGGAACTCTCCTCGGAAGCCCATAAATGCAAGACTCACAATATCCCCATCATCTACTGGATCTACAAAGCGAACAAAACCTTCAAGGAAATAGCCATTTGGCATTTGTTTGCTGAGTTCAGCAGCAAATTTTTGAGCATCTACTTTAACAGTGACTGTTTGACTGCTGTGGGCTTTGACCGTCACTTCAGGCCAGACTGTCTCCGTTAGTTTTCGAGGTCGAAGGGTGAATTTTCCATCTTGAACTTCGTCTGTATTGGTATTCACCACCATCTTGAGAGTACGGTCAGTATCTGAAATATTGTGTACAGTGACCTTGAAAGTAAATTGATCTCCAACATTTCCCAGAGTCACACTTGGATAACCATTTTCACCCGTTACATAGAGGTCTGTTGACACTGCAGCAGCTGTGTCCACAATACCAGAACCTTGCTGACGAGGAGAGGTATAAGTGCCTGTGTCCTTATTAACATGTGGTTTTGCAGTTGACATGATCAAGGCCTTGACAGTCTCTGATACTTGCTCAGGAGTCAATTCTGGATGGTGTTTTTGAAGGTATTCCTTAACCAGAACTGCAACACCCGTAACGTGAGGAGCCGCCATACTGGTTCCGCTGATACTACCATAAGTATTGTCATTAAAGGATGAATAGATATTGCCGCCAGGAGCTGTTACGTCTGGTTTCAATTGTCCATCGGTGGTCACTCCCCAACTTGAAAAGTCAGATAGCTGATTGGCTACATCGGATGGGCGATTATCCATCTTGTCATTAAAAACAATCTTGTAGTTTCCTGATTTTAAGGCTTCACCATACTGTTTAGAAATAAATACAGAAGGAATTTTCTTTGCTTCATCATCAATAGCCATATTGATGTTTGCACCTTCTACATTATTGTAGATCAAAGCACCAACTGCACCGTGTTTTCGTGCATTTTTGATCTTCTCTGAAAAATTCATAGCTCCACGCTGAATGAGGGCAAGTTTCCCAGTTAAATCCAACTTCGCAAAGTCTTCTTCACGACCTAACCCTGCTTCGACGTATTCATACACTTTTCCTTTTTCAAAGTCCTTATCTGCCTCAGGTTGATTATAATCAAATTTTCCGTTATGAAGGCCGGCATTTCCCTCTAGACCTTTAACTTCAAAAACGGCTGTTGTCAATGTTTTGTTATTGACAGAAGCAACTGAAATTGAGTCTTCAACAGTGGATGGATTTCCAACCAAGCCATAGTCTGGGTTTTCGGCTAGTGGTTTTGAATAACCATTTCCGAATGTATTGCTATTTCCTGCTGAGATAAGAACAGAAACTCCCTTGGCACGAGCCCGTTTGATGGCATCCACGATATCAGAACCAGCATCGACCATAGAACCAGTGCTAGAGCCTAAACTCATATTAATGGCATCTGCTCCCAAGGCAACTGCGTCATCAATCGCCTTTACATAAAGGGCAGAACTGGTCGTTTTTTGGCGATCTGAAAAGACACGCATAAACATAACTTGGGCTTCTGGCGCCACACCATAGACCTTTTCACCATTTGGTGCTTCTTTATCAGGGTTTCCAGCTGCTATCCCTGTTACGTGCATCCCATGAGAAGTTCTTTCTGCTTCTTTGATCTTATCTGTTCCGTCAAAGTAGTCATAGGCATAGACAACCTTATCGCTATACCATTTACCGTAATCGATTCCAGCAGCCTTTTTAGCTGCTTCGATGGCTTCCTTGTTTTTAAATTTTGCTTTTGACGGATCCGAAATTCGAAGAACCTCATGATTCAAATCAAGCCCAGAGTCAATTATGGCAACAACGGTCCCTGTCCCCTTGTAACCAGCCTTCCAAGTTTTTGGTACTGTGATGATATCATTGCTTGAAAGACTATTTGGTTTTGCAGACTCAGCTTTTTCTTGTTCTTTTTCAGTAGCTGCCGTTTCTCCAGTAGCTTTAGGAGCTGTCGTTACTTGAACCTCTTTTTTCTCCAAGTCAGAAGCCTTCTCAGTAGCAGGCGCTGGACTGGTAGCTACTGTTGTTTCTTTCTGAACGACACCTTGATTTTCTTCTTTTGAAACTGCGCTATCTTTTCCTGATTCTTGGGGTTCAGCAGTTTTATCAACCGAAGTTTCTACCTTAGCATCTTGTTTACTAGCATCCTCTTTAGAAGTTTCAGCTTCTTGTTTCTCTCCAACTACTGGAGCTATCACATTAGTATTGGTTTGGTCAGTTGAAGAGTTTGAGTGCTTATCGTCTTTTAGCTCTGTCTTGATTGCCTGAGTTTGGGCTTGATTTTCACCTGTACTCTGCTCATTGGCATTAACTTGACTTGCTCCAAAAACCAAAGCAGTTCCCAATAAAACTGAAGCAAGACCAAATTTGTATTTCCGTAATGAAAAACGTTGTCGTCTATCCATAAATAATCTCCTTTTTCTTTAAAGTATACCCATTATAACGCAAATAATCAAAAATTTTCATAAAAATCTGAATTGTCACAAAAATGTAATATTTGCGTATATAATGTTCTTATTTAGTTTTATCGTTCGTGTTATTTGTTCTATCAAAGCAACATTTTCTAAACTTGTTCATTTATTTCAATTTATAAAACTATTTTATTATACAAATAATTTAGATTTTTTATACACAAAAAGACTAGGATTTAAAATTCCTAGTCTTTGTTATTTCGGTATAAACAGATTTCACAAACTAAAAATCCATCTCATCCACACGAGGTGCGCCCGAAGTCACTGAAATTGTCTTTAAGACTTCTCGCTCGTCTTTGCTGAGTTCAATTTCAAAACAGTCAAGATTGCTCTGGATGCGAGAGGCTGTCACTGACTTAGGTAGGGGTAAAAATCCTTCTGCCAAGCTCCAAGCCAAGGCAATTTGAGCAACTGATTTCCCATGCTTAGCAGCAATTTCTTGGACTTCTGTCTTGTCAAACAACTCTCCTTGCCCAAATGGTCCCCATGCCTCTAAGAGGATTCCTTTCTCTTTACAGTAGTCAACCACTTCCTCCTGATAAACTCCTGGTGCCAAGCGTACCTGATTGACCGCTGGGATGATTCTTGCTGTCTCAAGTAAGTCATCCAAATGATGGGGAAGGAAATTACTAACGCCGATAGCACGAATTTTACCTTCTTGGTACAGGTCCTCCATCGCTCTCCAGACATCGGCATTGCGAGTTTTCCATTCGTCATTTTCTCTTAAAGGTTTTGGATTTGGCCAATGGATAAGGTACAAATCTAGATAATCCAATCCCAGTTTTTCCATTGATTCTTCAAATGCTTGGCGAGTTTCTTCATAGCTGTGATTGGTATTCCAGAGTTTGGTCGTTACAAAGATTTCTTGTCGTGGAATACCGCTATCTCGAATAGCACGACCAACACTTTCCTCATTTTTATAGATAGCTGCAGTATCGATATGACGATAACCAGCCTTTAAGGCTTCTAAAACGGCTTGATAGGCTACCTCTCCATTTTCAGCTTTCCATGTTCCAAATCCTAGTACAGGAATGGAAACTCCATTATTAAGGGTGTAAGATTTCATCGTTTTTCCTTTCTATGTGAAGAAAATCTAAAGAAACAAAATCCTGATTATCAGAACACTTGCTCCTTTAGATTTTAACAATTATTGATCACGATCGTAATAGATCTCGTGAGCCTTCAAGCGAGAATTGAGCAATTCAGGAACAGTCACAAATGTATACCCTTCACCCTTTAAATACTCAATGACACTTGGTAGAGAATTAACAGAAGGACCATGGATATCATGCATGAGAATGATAGAACCATTACGAACTTGGTGTTGAATTTCTGTCAAAATAGCAGCTTCATTCTTACTCTTCCAGTCTAAACTATCCACATCCCACATGATAAAACTCAAGTCAAGACTATTTCGAATATCATCAGTGATGGCACCATAAGGTGGGCGCATCAGTTTAGAGCTTGATCCTAAAACTTGAGTCAACAAATCTTCTGTATCAGTGATTTGCTTTTTAGCATCTTCGAGGGATAATTTAGAAAGGATAGGGTGATCCCAGCTATGATTTCCCACAACATGACCTTCCGATTTCATTCGTTTCAGAAGATCTTCATTTCCTGCTATGTTTTTTCCAAGTACAAAGAAGGTTGCTTTTACACCGTACTTAGCCAGGGTATCCAAGGCTTGTGGAGTTGTAGTAGGATTTGGACCATCATCAAAGGTCAAGGCTACAACCTTTTTATTTTTCTTGGCAAAGTAAGTTTGATAGAGTTCAGCATCTTTTTCTAGTAAATAAGAGGACTCAATGACATCAAAGAAACTGGATATTGGTAAAGCAATTTCTTCAACAGTCTCTTCAGAATTAGCAGGATAAAGGATAATTTGACTATCTTTATAATCAAAACTCCAAGATGATAAGTCTTGGCCTGTGAAACTCTTTATAACTTGATCAATTTTTGTCTGGTCAAGCTTCTTATCTTCTAGAGTTGATTTGACCTGATTTAGTAAAAGTTCCTTAGCTTTGCTTGCATCTTTAAAAAGTTTACTAAGGTCAAAATCTTTCCCATCTTCAGTCAAGAAAATTTTTCCTAAAGAAGTCTTTTCTTTTTCTTCAACCTTTGATGCAGATAAATCGTAGACTTGCTTGCCAATATTACGAGCAACAACTCCCTTTAAGACAGGATCCAGCTGCTCAGTATAATAAAAGACCAGATCCTCTTTATCTTCTAGATTTTCTTTGATGTCTTGGTTGATTTTTTCTCTAATAGACGCAATAACTTCCTCTCCTTGCAGAGGGTAGTAGGCAATCACCTCCGCTTGCCCTTTTCGGAAATGGTCCCTCTGACTACCTGAGTTGAATTGCTGATCCTTTTCGCTTTTTAGCGCTTCAATTTTTTGTTCATAAGATTGCTTTTGTAGAACCTTGTAGCCAATGGCACTTCCCAAAAGAATCATAGCGATTCCTAAGATCCCAACAAAGGAAAGCAATAACCTTCTCTTTTTATCGTGAGAAACACGGTTCATATTTTTCTTCATATTTCCATCATATCAAATCAAAGCTATTATTTCAATGATAAACAGGTAATCTAGCTCCATTTCAAAAAATAAAAAAAAGCTTAGAGTTCTCTAAGCTTCTATTTTAAAAGCGAATTGCTTCACGTGTTTTTTCATATGAAGTCACAAAACGATTTGTAACTCCTGGTTCTGCAACTTCCAAGGCTTGAGAGATCTTCTCAAATGATGCCCGATAGTCAAACTCTTTCTCAAAAATTTCAAGTGCTTCGTTGAAAGCCTCTTGGATGCGTTCATCAAATGAACGGTAGCGATTTGAGTATTGGAGAAGTTGCTCAGTCAAGGTTGCATATTGAACAATATCGTATGTTTCTGTCTCAAGTACTGCCATATCATTCGTTGCAATTTCAAGAATTCGCTTAACAGATTCAATATTAACCTGCGGTTGTTCTAGCTCCGCCATCAAATCTTCAGTGTTATGACTTGCAGTAAAGAAGAGTTTCAAGAAACTTTGAGGGATTCCTGGTAAGTTTCGCTTTTCCATGTAACGTTTGATGGTGTGCAAACGATTCACATAGACATTTGCTTTTTGGCGAGCATTGAGGTCGTCTTTTTCAATTTGCGCAAGTCGTTCGCTCACAGAAATTTGCTCATCTTCAATATCTTTGAGATTGCTTTGAAGCATTTCCAACTGTTCTTCAAGAACAGAATAGGCTTGAGCAGATTCTCTTTGATCCTCTGTTACTTCTAAAATAGCGGTATCAAGTGCAGCTAATTCTTCTTGAAGTCGGCGAACATGATTTCCATCACTTTCTGGAAGAAGATAAGTTTTATTCAGGCGTTCAAGATCCTGAACAAGCACCTGATTATTTTCTTTCAAGTGGTTGAGATAGGTTGGAAGTGTTGAGAGAAGATTCTCAACGACTTTTTGAGCTTCAATTTCACGAGTGAAAATATCATAAAGTGCGTTGATTTCTTCTTGAATGCGATTATTTTCATACTCTGCATTGTCCAACTCCAACTGACGAATGTTTTCTTGATTATTCTTCAAAGATTCATGCAAAAGTTGGAAACGTGACTCAATATCTGTTTCAGTAAAGTGGTAATTGGCATCCAAAAGCTTACGATAGCCTTCTTCCAAATCTGCTAATTGGTCTGGTAATTCCTTTGTCAAGGTTTCAACAAGAGCTGGAATCCGATCAACAATATGCGTTAGAGCAAGAATATGATTTTCAGTATCATCTAAGATTGCTGCAGCTTCAACTGGGTCACCTGATGAGTTAAGGGTAACGAATTGAGAGAATTCAGATTGGATGTTTTCCAATTGTTTCTCAATCTCAGGAAGAGCTTTTCCATATTTCTCTGAATCTTCTGCAACGGTATGTTGAAGGGTTTCAAACAAGTCCAAAGCATGTAGGACACGACCACTGTTCTTAGATTCTTGCTTTTCGAGTTCAGAAAGGGCATTGCGAATAGCTGCAATATCCTCTTCAATCAAACTAATCTGGCTTTCAATTTGATCAATCTTGTGAGCTGCTTTAAAGAAACGGAAAGAATTGTTGTAGTTTTCAGCTTCAAAGAGGTGATTTTCGATGTCTGCAAATGAGTTCAGAGATAAATCAACCCATTTTTGATTCCATTCACGAAAGGTTACCTGACTTTGACCAATTAAGTGCATATTTTTAACGGCTTCAACCTCATCATTTACAGGAAGGTTGTAGAGTTCTTCTTTTCTTTCTTCAAGGGCCGTTAATCTGCTTACATTACGCTTACGTAGAAAAATGGCTGTTACATAAGCTAAAATCAAAATGACTGCAATTGCAACCATTAGATAAATTAGTTGTCCATTAGACATATCAAACTCCTTTTATACTAGAAACAATCGTAATGATTATATCATATTTTTTAAACCAAGGGAACTATTTCCCACATTTTTTAGACGTCAAGTGTACTGTAAACAGCGTTTTCTTCAATAAATTCGCGGCGAGGTTCTACCCGATCGCCCATCAACATATCAAAGATTCTATCTGCTTCAGCAGCATCATCTACTGAAACACGCGCCATCAAGCGATGTTCTGGATCCATGGTTGTTTCCCACAATTGGTGGTCATCCATCTCTCCTAATCCCTTATAACGTTGGATGGTTGGCTTTGAGCGCCCTTCACTATGACGTGCTAAGGCTTCTTGGAGTTTAATTTCTTGATCTGTACCTGGCTGGATGTATTCTTTGATCTCACTTCCAACTTTAACACCATAAATCGGTGGTTGGGCAATATAAACATAACCAGCTTCTAGGATTGGTTTCATGTAGCGGTAAATCAAGGTTAGCAAGAGAGTTCGAATGTGGGCTCCATCAACATCGGCATCGGTCATCAAAACGAGTTTTTGGTAACGAGCCTTAGTGACATCGAATTCTGCGCCAAATCCTGTTCCCATGGCTGTGAAGAGACTCCGAATTTCTTCATTAGCAAGAATTTTATCCATGCTAGCCTTTTCAACGTTCAAGATCTTACCACGAATTGGAAGGATAGCCTGGAACTCACGGTTACGACCAGATTTGGCTGATCCACCAGCTGAGTCTCCTTCGACGATGAAGAGTTCGGTTTCAGCTGGGTTGTTTGAAGAACAGTCTGCCAGTTTTCCTGGAAGATTGGAAATTTCCAAACCAGATTTTTTACGAGTGACTTCACGCGCACGCTTGGCAGCCACACGAGCTTTGGCAGCCAAAATTCCTTTTTCCACGATGCGTTTGGCAATCTGTGGATTTTCCATGAGAAAATCAGAGAAGGCATCGCTGAAGAGGCGATTGGTGATCTTAACCACTTCACTATTGCCCAGTTTGGTCTTGGTTTGTCCTTCAAACTGTGGATTTGGATGCTTAACTGAGATAACTGCAGTCAAGCCTTCACGAACATCTTCCCCTGTTAGGTTGTCTTCATTGTCTTTTAGCAGCTTATTTTTGCGGGCATAATCATTGATAACACGCGTCAGTGCTGTACGGAAACCTTGCTCATGCGTTCCGCCTTCATGGGTGTGAATGTTATTGGCGAAACTCATGACGTTTTCGTGGTAACCGGTTGTGTACTGCATGGCTACTTCAACTGTGATATCATCCATCTCACCGTCTGTGTAGATTGGTGTATCAAAGATCACATCCTTGTTCTCGTTGATATATTCAACATAGCTAGCAATCCCACCCTCATAGTGGTAATGTTTAGTCTGTTCGAGACCTTCACGCTTATCTGTGATGGAGATTCGAAGACCTCGGTTCAAAAAGGCTAGTTCTTGAATACGTTTGTTTAATTTATCAAAATCAAAAGTTGTTGTTTCTGTAAAAATCTCTGGATCTGGTGTGAAGTGAACTGTTGTTCCCGTTTTATCCGTATCTCCAACCACCTCAAGATCAGCAACAACATGACCACGACGGTATTCTTGGTAATGAATCTTACCGTTTTTATGAACATGAACATCTAGTTGAGTTGAGAGGGCATTTACTACTGATGAACCTACACCGTGCAATCCACCTGAAACCTTGTATCCGCCACCACCGAATTTTCCTCCAGCGTGAAGAACTGTAAAAACGGTCTCAACAGCGGGACGACCTGTCTTTTCCTGAATATCAACAGGAATTCCACGCCCATCATCCACAACGGTGATGGAATTATCTGGCTCTATAAAGACTTGGATGTGACTAGCAAATCCAGCTAGGGCTTCGTCAATTGAGTTATCAACGATTTCCCATACTAGATGGTGAAGACCTTCTTTTGAAGTCGATCCAATATACATACCTGGACGCATACGAACAGCTTCAAGTCCCTCCAAAACTTGAATTTGACTGGCATCATAATCTTGTGCCTGTTGATTTTTGATTTCTTCTGTCATTTTTTCCCTTTTCTTACATGTCTATTGCTTGTCTCAATGTCGCAACGTTATTAAAAAGATAGGCATCTAAGCCAGCAGCTTTACCTGCTTCTACATCAATATTTCTGTCACCAATGACTAAACCAGATGTAATATGATATTTATCACGTAAATAAATCATGGACTCAGGATCTGGTTTCCGTTTAAAGCCAGAACTGGCAGTCACGACTTCTGTGAAATAGTCAGCTATCTGAGTCTTTGCAAGAAGTTCTAGAACTTGGTCATTTCGATGAGAAACTAAGAAATGACGGCCACCCTTGTCAGAAATGTCTTTGAGTAGTTCTGGAATCCCTTCAAACAAAACTGGATACTCTAGCTCACGCGCTTCATTTTCTTTGTAGTTTTCTAAAAAATTCTCGATGTCTGGGGCAAACTTCTCGATAGCAAAAGCTGTCGAAACCTTCAAGGCTTCGTAAACACGGTCGTGTTCTTGCTCTATTCCGTATTGGGCTAAGGTCTCTACAAAGGCTGCTGTAGAAGTCTCATAATTATCCAATAGGGTACCACCTAAATCCCATATATAGTCGTGATATTTCATACCCTTCATTATACCATTTTTTTATGAAAAAAGCGATGATTTCCTAGATTTTTCCAAGCAAAAACGAGAGCCGAACTCTCGTCTTACTGTTGATTTCCAAAGACATCTCGATAGAGCATGCCGTCTCGTAAACTTTCAGCATCTCCTCCCAATTGCTCTACCAACTCATAGGCAAAGGCAAGTGCGGTTGACGGTCCTCGGCTAGTTGTTAGATTGCCATCCACAACCACTGTTTGCTTTTGATAAATTCCATCACTGATGTTCTCCTGAACACCGTCATAACAGGTGAAGTGCTTGTCTTTCAGGATACCTGCTTGATGGAGGGCGATTGGAGCTGCACAGATGGCTGCAATTTTCTTTCCAGCTTGGTCAAAGACTTTAATCTCAGAAATGAGGGCTGGATTATCCCGTAGGTGAGCTGAGCCTGGCATGCCACCTGGAAGAACTACCAAGTCATAGTCGGACAAATCACCATCAAAGATACGATCGGCTTTTACCTGAATGCCATGTGATCCTGTCACGTGCTCTTCAAATCCTACCATATCACATGAAATGTTTGCTCGACGCAAGACATCAACTACTGTCAAGGCTTCAATTTCTTCAAAACCCTGGGCTAAGATAACTGCTACTGTTGCCATAGTGGCCTCCTTATTTGATTTGTTTTAGGACGACTTTCTTTCGTTTGAATGGAACTTTTCCACTTTTCTCCTCCGCTAGGTTGGTCTGGTAACTCATAGATAAGAGGAGACCGACACCAATGAGGTTACTAATAATTGCGGAACCCCCTTGAGAGATGAAAGGTAGAGGAATCCCTGTCAAAGGAAGTAAACCTGTCACGGCACCGATATTTTCAAAGATATGGAAGAGCAACATCATGATAAAACCAGTCGAAATGTAGGTGTAGAACTGGTTATTTGACCTGAGAGTAATCTTCAACATCCGATAGATGAGAAGTAAGTACAGGGCAACGACAAAGACCGAACCAATGAAGCCAAAGTCTTCAGCAATTACGGTGAAAATCATATCACTCTCACGTACTGGAATGAGGAGATTGGACACATTGAAACCTTGCCCAAACAAGCCACCACTTCCAATCGCAATTTGTCCCTGCGCCTGTTGGTAAGTCGTTGTTTGCGCGAAGTCAAAGGGATTGAGCCAAGCCAAAATGCGGTTGATCTGGTAAGTTGGCATCCCAATCTGATGCAAGAAGGCACGTCCATCCTTGCTTATAAAGATGGCCATGAAGCCTGCAACAGCAGTCACTCCTGTCGCAAAAACCGGAATGATGATCTTCCACGAAACACCTGAAAGGAGAACCATACCGGAAAAAATAGCTACAAAGACCAAGGCAGTCCCCAAGTCACTTTGTAGGGCTAAGAGGATAAAGACTGGGATGGTAAAGGCAATCATCCAACCAATCAGTAGGAAATCCAAGGGAATAGTCCGTCGCCATTCCTTGTGTTTCTGAGTGAATCTTACAATGGCTCGAGCCAACATCAAGATATAGGAAATCTTCATGAACTCCGATGGCTGGAAAAGTGTCGTTCCACCAATCGATACCCAGTTCTTGGCACCTGTTGACGCTACAAGATTTGGATTGTAGAAAACAAGGGGGAGGACCATCAAAGCCAACCCTAGACCATAAAGATAGGGAGTCACCTTCCATAAAAACTCGGTATTAAAGAACATGACCACAAATCCAATGACAAGCCCCAAGGCAATCCATGCGATTTGCTGACCTAGAATTGGTAATACATTATTGGGATAGTCATGACTAACTGCTATATAAATGGCCACTACTCCAATCACCAGTAAACAAAACACTGGTAGGAGGAGGCTATAATCGACTCGAGAGTCGAATGAACGTTTCATATTTTTTACCTATTCTCTTTCTTGGATTTTTCTTTCATTCTATTGCGACGAGATTGGAGAAAATCAGCTACAGCAGGCTCTAGCTGTTCTCTAGAAAGAACCTGAACAGCCCTTTCTTTTGACAAGGCCTGAGCGATTTGTTTGCCGTAACGCTTGCTGACAACTCGACTGTCTAAGATTAGAGCAACCGAACCTTGGTTGGGCCGTCTAACAGTACGACCAAGGGCTTGCTTTAACCGAATGATCGCCATCGGTAACTGATAATCATAGAAAGGATTTTTCCCTTCTTGGCGCAGTTCTTGGTTTAATTTTTTGGTTAAAGGCTCTTGGGGATTTTGGAAAGGCAATCTCGGAATCACTTGAATCACGCAAGGATGGGTTGAAAAATCAACCCCTTCCCAGAAACTACCTGTTCCAAGCAAGATCTGGCGTTCACCTTTTTCAAAACGTTTTTTCAGTTGGCTTGGTTCCCCATTTTTATACTGAGCTAGATGAGGTTGGTCGAGCAGGTCCGAAACTGCCAGCAGCATTTCTTTTGAAGTAAACAAAACCAATAAGGGTTCTTGAAAGGCCTGTAGGCTTCGAATGACAGAAGCCACTTCACTAGCATAGTCAAAAGATGAAACTTCTGTCACAAGAGGAAAGTCATTGACTAGAAAGACTTCTTGTTGCTCCTGCTTTGCTACATCAAGCCTAACAAGTGGAGCATCTGGGAATCCCAGTAAATCTGCTAAGGAAACCCGATTGCTAATTTCAAGAGTGGCAGATACTCCTAGGAGCCTACAATCTTCTGGCAATAAGTCTGCTAGTATAAAGCGGCCTTTTTTACTTGAACAAATCAAGACATCCTTGCTCGATTTCTCTGCTGTAGCAAGCCAAAATTCACGGTCCGACGTGAAAAAGTTTGCAAGCTCTCGATACTCTGGGAGAGCTAACTCCGAAAAATGCTGGCGCAAGTGTTCGAGAGAATCCAACCACTTTCCATTCTTCAGACCTGACTGATAGTGCTCCATCAAGTAACGACATTCAAAGCTAATACTCTCAAGCAAGCGTTTCTGAACCAAATTCTCCACTGACTCTAAGGACTTTTCAATTTGAGTTACAAGATCCTCAAGGCGATAAGCCTGCTGGGCTAGATTTTCGAGAGCTAGCAGCATTTTTTGAGCTTCATCCAAAATTACCAAACGGTTATCAACAAACTCTGGATTGTCTTCCAAACGAGTGACCAGATAGGCATGATTGGTCAGAAGAACACGACTGGTCTTGGCCTTTTCCTGCCCTCGTTTCCAAAAATCCTCTGTAGCAAATAAACTTTTCTTTGAAAGCTTGCCATCGTGGACTAGTTCTGACAGAAAGTTCTGGTAGCGATAAAGCTGCCCGATTTCGTCCAAGTCACCTGTCTCTGTCTCTGTTAGCCAGATGAGCAGTTGCATTTTAAAGCGTGTGAAGAGGCGATTGGACTCAGATCGATAGAGAATTTGATGAAAGGCATCCAGTTTCAAGTAATTTTGAGGACCCTTGAGACTATGAATCTCCAGATGGAAGACCTCTTTTAAACGCTGACCTTCTTCTTGCATGATTTGATTTTGAAGAATTTTGGTTGGAACACTCACTAGGATCCCTGCTTGACTCTCCAAGTTCAAAGCTGGGAGGAGATAACCATAAGTCTTGCCCAGTCCCGTTTGAGCTTGGATAAAGGAAGTCTGGTATTCTTCCAATAATTGCTCAATCTTCTCCGCAAATTCCAACTGTTGCGGTCGCTCCTCCAGCCCCAATAAAGAAATATTTTTAGCAAAATCTTTGGATAACTTTCGTGGGACTAAGCCTTTGCTTTCCTTTTTGAGGAAAAGCCCATGAAGCTCCATCAAGTCTGGTGAAGATAAGAGAGATTGTTGCTGATAGACCTCCTCAATCACCAGATAACTTTCATAGAGAAGGTTGTCTGCAAGGTCTAACAAGCTTTCTAAAAGCCCTTTAGGTAGCTCAAAAAGTTTTTGACGCATGTAAAGCAAGAGTTCAGCTGTTGCCTGAGCATCTGATAGGGCAGTATGGGCATGTTCCAGCTCAATGCCCAACTCTTGACAAAGGATACCTAAGTTATACTTTTCAAACTGAGGATACAGAACTTGGGCAAGCTCAACTGTATCCACTCGCGGTGTGCGCAATTCATATCCTTCAAAAAAGAGGAATTCTGCAAGAAGGTTGGCATCAAACTGTACATTGTGCGCAACAAAAATACCGTCCTTAACCAACTCAAAAATTTTTCCAGCCACCTGAGAAAATTCTGGTGCCGCAGCCAAACGCTGATCGGTCAGACCCGTTAATTCTTTGATATGAGAATCCAAGGGTTCGTGGGGATTGACATCAGTCGCATACTGATCGATAATGTCACCATTCTCAATCACCACAATGCCCACTTGAATAATTTTTGCCTTGCTTCCGGTGCTGGTCGCCTCTAAATCAACGACCACATACC
The DNA here is from genome assembly GCF_000526095.1 of Streptococcus sp. CM6. Classification (NCBI taxonomy): domain Bacteria; kingdom Bacillati; phylum Bacillota; class Bacilli; order Lactobacillales; family Streptococcaceae; genus Streptococcus; species Streptococcus sp. CM6. Next base: position 24,431 of record NZ_JATS01000018.1, read on the forward strand.
GATCATTTCTCGCATTCATCATTAAAAATTATATCAAAAAAAGCATGATTTGACACCCCTCAACTTTGATAACAATCTCACTTTCCTTGTGAGTTTGAGTAAAAACCCAGACCTTAAAAGTGAGAATTTCACGCAAGTTCAGCAGTTGATTCCTGATTCTGAGGTATTTGAAAACCTTATCAACAAAGCTACATCAACATAAAAAGACAACTAAGGTATTAGCTGCCTTTTTGAGATATTTTTTTCATTGTTTTCGGAAGAGCCTTGCTAATTTCTGTTGGCAAGACAAGGTAGTTTTCTTGAGCAAGTTCTTGCGCGATAGCTGAATGAAGGTGGGTTGCTACCACTACCCTCTCATAGAGGCTGACTTGGTCAAACTGACCTGCAAAACCTGCAATGATTCCAGCAAGTGTATCTCCCATTCCACCAGTTGCTTGATAGGGGCCTCCAACCTGTAACTGATAATATTCAGGCTGACCGACTTGCCAGATACGAGTTGCCGGACCTTTCTCAACTAAAATCGTTCCTTGAGGAAAATCAGAAAGAGCCCTAGTAGTCGTCTCTGTATTTTGATGGTCAAGAACTATACCAGACAGTCTTTCCCATTCCTTTTGGTGGGGAGTTAGGATGAGCTGACTGGAAGGAAATGGTAACTGGCCTTTTGCTAAGATGCCCAAAGCACCGCCATCTGCAATCAAAACCTGGTCTTTTCTAAGGCTGTCACAGACCCGTTTTATGATTTCTTCTCCGAATGCATCCTCTCGCAAACCCGGACCTAACAAGACAACTTCTGCCTTTTCCAACTGTTCTTTTAACAATTGCTGGTCTTGAAGAGAAAATGCCATGGCCTCAGGTAAATGACTGTGCAGAGCCGAAATATTCTCCTTATCCGTGCCAACAGTCACCAACCCTGCCCCACTTTTGACTGCTGCCAAGGCAGCCATGATGATGGCTCCACCATAAGGATAGGTCCCACCAAGCAAGAGCAGACGGCCATAGTCTCCTTTATGACTGGTACGAGAACGTTCAATAATGATTTTTTCTAATAAATCTTGATCAATCACTTTCATCGTTTTTTCCCTCTCACTCCATTATACTACAAAAGGAGGTTCAGACCTCCTTCTACACTATTTTCCCTTAAATTCCGCAAAGATCTGTAAGATTTTAGCTGCCACTGCTGGAGAAGGTTCTCCTTTTAGCTCTAACGTGTCATCTGCATATGGAGTAAGGCCAGCAAAGTCTCCTATCTGGACTGAATAAAGAGACGTTTTAAACAATTCAATATCGTTTTGGTCATTTCCAAAAGCGATGAAGTTCTCCCCGCATAACTTTTCAACAGTTGTCGCCTTATGAGTATCCAAGGGGTTGACATAAAGGCACTTTTCATGCGCATGATAGGAGAGATGAGCCTGTCCTAGTCTTTCTAACTGACCAAGCAAATCATCAAGCAACTCCTCATGGTCGCCCATATAGATGACTACCTTAATCGGAGTACCTAAGTCCTCGAGTTTCTGATGACGAGCTACCTTTAGAGGATCCACACTGGAAATAAATGGAATCTTCTCTACAATCTGACCACTATAGTCAAAGCAATCATCTACAAAGAAAGGGAGATTATAAGTCTGGCAGTAATCCACTAGCGCCTGATAAACTCTAGCATCGAGATTCCTTTCGAAGATAGCCTTACCTAGATGATAGGCTACGCCACCATTCAACCCTATGACCAAGCGCTGACTGAGTTCAGGGCCTAATAAACCCAAGCAATCCCGATAAGAGCGAGCTGAGGCAAACACAAGCTCATGTCCATAATCTTCAGCCTTTAAAAGAACCTGCTTAATCTCCTCATCTATGGTCATATAGTCGAAAGACAGCGTCCCATCCAGATCAAATACGAATTTCATCTTACTAGTCCTTGTTTAGTGTTCGAAGCGCTGCCTGATAGGTTTGCGCCATCAGCATGGTAATGGTCATAGGACCAACTCCACCCGGTACAGGTGTGATGTGACTAGCAAGTGGTGCAACGGCATCATAATCAACATCTCCACAAAGCTTGCCGTTTTCATCTCGGTTCATCCCAACGTCAATGACAACCGCTCCTGGTTTGACAAAGTCAGCAGTCACAAACTTAGCGCGACCGATAGCTACGACAAGAATATCTGCCTTAGCAGCCACCTTGGCAAGATGATGGGTGCGTGAGTGGGTCAAGGTTACTGTTGCATTCTTAGCCAAAAGTAGCTGGGCCATCGGTTTACCAACAATATTTGAGCGACCGATAACAACCGCATTTTTACCTTCCAACTCAATCCCATATTCATGAAACATCTCCATAATTCCTGCAGGTGTCGAAGGAATCATAACTGGATGACCAGACCAGAGGCGACCCATGTTTAGCGGGTGGAAACCATCCACATCTTTTTCGGGATCAATGGCTAATAAAACTGCCTCTTCATCAATATGTTTTGGTAAAGGTAACTGGACCAAAATCCCATGCCAAGCTGAATCTTGATTGTATTTGGCAATCAAGTCTAACAATTCCGCCTGGGTAATGGTCTCTGGAACTCGCACTACTTCACTACGGAAGCCAGCAGCGAGAGCTGAGCGTTCCTTGTTGCGAACGTAGACTTGGCTGGCTGGATTATCTCCCACCAAAATCACCACCAAGCCTGGAACTAAACCTGTTTCTTCTTTTAGTTTAGCCGTCTTTTCAGTCAACTGCCCCTGTAACTTAGCCGCAAGAGCCTTCCCATCAATAATCTGTGCCATATCTCTTCTCTTTTCTATCAGATATCCTCTATTATAACAAAAAATACCTTGTCATTCTAACACTTCTTGACTAATGGACCTTATAGTCAAAAACTATAAGAAAAAGCCCTTATCGAGCTTTTATGCCTATTTATATTAGGAGAATCTATCATGTTTTCTTTTTTACTTTTGGAGTCGGTAAGACTTCATACATATCCTTGATTAGTTTCGCTAGAAATGACTTATCTTCAAGATCTTCTAGCAAAATCATCTCCTTAGCTCCTTCATAAGGACGTTCAAGCCTAGTCTGTTCCAATTGATCCATGACCACCTTCACAGGCTTCAGTAACAGACGATTATCATAGATTCCCCCAATAATCTTCCCACGATAATAAAGGATATACTCTCCCATCATTGGACGATAACTCATCTCCTCTAGCTCTGATAGCTGTTCGAGAATAAAATCTAAATATTCTTTACTGGAAGCCATGATGCCTACTCCGCTTCTTCTAAAAATGAGGTATTACAAAACCTTACTCAAAAATTCCTTGGTCCGTTGTTCTTTTGTTTGATTGAAAATCTCTTCTGGAGTTCCATCTTCGACAACAACTCCATCCGCCATAAAGATAACACGGTCTGCTACCTCACGCGCAAAGCCCATTTCATGCGTCACAATCACCATAGTCATCCCTGACTTGGCAAGGTCTTGCATAACAGCTAGAACTTCTCCAACCATCTCAGGGTCAAGGGCTGAAGTCGGCTCATCAAAAAGCAAAACATCTGGTTCCATAGCAAGTCCACGTGCAATAGCAATCCGTTGTTGCTGACCACCAGACAAACTCTGAGGATAGGCCGTCGCCTTATCTGGCAAACCAACTTTTTCTAACAGTTCCTGTGCTCTTTTCTCCGCAACTTCCTTGCTTTCACCTTTAGTTTTGATTGGGGACAAAGTGATATTTTCCATGACCGTCATATTAGGAAAGAGGTTGAATTGTTGGAATACCATACCCATCTTTTCACGCATAGCAAAAAGGTCATTTTTCTTATCAGTGATATCAACTCCTTCAAAGATAACCTTACCTTTACTTGCTTCTTCAAGGAGATTCATCGAACGAAGGAGAGTTGATTTCCCGCTCCCTGACGGTCCGATAATGACCACAACTTCTCCACGTTTAATCTCAAGATTGATGCCTTTTAAAACTTCATTTTTCCCAAAAGACTTATGTAGTTCTTCAATTTTAATCAAAGTTTCTGTCATTATTTCTTGTCTCCTTGTCCAATATGTTTTTCAAATGCTTTCAACGCCACTGTCAAAACAGAGGTCATAATCAAATAGTAAAAGGCTGCAAATAAAAGGGGAGTCAACGGTAAATAAGTTGTTGTTGCTACAGTCGTTGCACCATTCCACAACTCCATCACCCCAATTGCCGACAAGAGGGAACTATCCTTGATAATGGTGATAAATTCATTTCCCAGCGCTGGAAGAATATTCTTGATAGCTTGTGGCAAAATGACATAACGCATGGCATTTTTCGGACGAATACCTAGAGAATATGCGGCCTCTAACTGCCCTTTAGGAACCGCATTGATCCCAGCACGAACAGTTTCTGAAACGTAAGCTCCACTGTTCATAGAAATAATCAGAATACCAGGAATCAAACGAGAAAGATCAACTCCTAAAATTCCCACTTGAATAGTCGGAGCATTGATATGCATAAGAGCAAAGGCAATCATTATTTGAACCATCATCGGAGTTCCACGGAAGATCCAAACATACACATTTGCAAACCAAACGAGCGGTTTAAAGCGTGAACGTTGAGCAAAGGCCAGTAAGACACCTATAATGGTCCCTAAGCAGACAACAAGGATAGAAATCAATACGGTAATCAGAGCACCATAGTTAAAATATGGTAAATACTTTGGTAAAAAAGAAAAATTCATATTCAATCAACTTTCTATGTATTAGATTGTATGATTATAACACGAATTGAATTAAAATGCAATATTTTTCTCTAATTTTAACAATTAACTTGATAGAATAGAGAAATAGAGAGAAATCACAGTTTTTTTCTAGTCAACTACCTCTTGTTTATGGTAAAATAGAAACGATAAGAAATGGAGGAGAATCAAAATGGAATCACATTTGGTTAGAATCATTAACCGCCTAGAAGCAATGACAAAAGATGGTGGAAATCTAAAACGTAATTTTGAACGTGAAGGTGTTGTTGTCGCAGAAGTTGCATACAGCCACGACGAAGAAAACGGATCACTCTTCACTCTTCGCGATGTAGAAGCTCGTGAAACCTATACCTTTGATAGCATTGATTTGATTGCAATGGAGATCTACGAACTCCTTTACTAATATACAAACAGCAGAGAGACCCCTGCTTGATGAATGAGAATCCTTTTTGTCACCACAAATGGGATTTTTTTCTTACCTTCAAGTCGCTTAATCCTCCATAAATCCTTCTTTTAAAAATGACCACTTCCCAATCTTTTTACTTGCTTTACACCTTAATCATGCTATAATGAGAGTATAAAACTTTGACTATTCTTGACCTTTTTCTTAGGTCAAGAATACGAATGAAATGAGGTAGATGTATGCTCTGTCAAAACTGTAAAATTAACGACTCAACAATTCATCTGTATACCAATATCAATGGACAGCAAAAACAAATTGATCTCTGTCAAAATTGCTATAAAATTATCAAAACAGATCCAAATAATACCCTCTTTAAAGGAATGACTGACTTAAACAATCGTGACTTTGATCCTTTTGGAGACTTTTTCAATGATTTGAACAATTTCAGGGCTTCTTCAAATAACGTCCCTCCAACTCAATCCGGTGGGGGATACGGAGGTAATGGGGGATACGGACCTCAAAACCGCGGACCTGTTCAAACACCTCCTCCTAGCCAAGAAAGAGGGCTCCTAGAGGAATATGGTATCAACGTGACTGAAATAGCTCGTCGGGGAGATATTGACCCTGTTATAGGTCGAGATGAGGAGATTATCCGCGTTATCGAAATCCTCAACCGTCGAACCAAGAACAATCCTGTCCTTATCGGAGAACCAGGTGTTGGTAAAACTGCCGTTGTCGAAGGTTTAGCTCAGAAGATTGTCGATGGTGATGTTCCCCACAAACTCCAAGGCAAGCAGGTCATCCGTCTGGATGTAGTCAGTCTAGTCCAAGGGACAGGGATCCGAGGCCAATTTGAGGAACGTATGCAAAAACTCATGGAAGAAATTCGCAAACGCGAGGACATCATCCTCTTTATCGATGAAATCCATGAAATTGTTGGCGCTGGATCTGCTGGCGATGGCAATATGGATGCAGGAAATATCCTCAAACCAGCCCTTGCCCGTGGTGAATTGCAACTGGTCGGCGCCACTACTCTCAATGAATACCGTATCATTGAAAAAGATGCTGCCCTCGAACGCCGTATGCAGCCTGTCAAGGTAGATGAACCAACTGTCGAAGAAACCATTACCATCCTCAAAGGGGTTCAAAAGAAATACGAAGACTACCATCACGTCAAGTATACTGATGCTGCCATCGAAGCAGCTGCTACTCTTTCCAATCGTTACATCCAAGATCGCTTCTTGCCAGACAAGGCTATTGACCTGTTGGATGAAGCTGGTTCTAAGATGAATCTGACACTGAACTTTGTTGATCCTAAAGTGATTGATCAGCGTTTAATTGAAGCTGAAAATCTCAAGGCTCAGGCTACACGAGAGGAAGACTTTGAAAAAGCTGCCTATTTCCGCGATCAGATTGCCAAGTACAAGGAAATGCAGAAAAACAAGGTGACTGACCAAGATACTCCTATCATTAGCGAGAAAACCATTGAACATATCATTGAGCAGAAAACCAATATTCCTGTCGGAGAACTCAAAGAAAAAGAACAGTCTCAGCTTATCCATCTAGCAGACGACCTCAAAGCTCATGTCATTGGTCAAGATGAAGCTGTTGATAAGATTGCCAAGGCCATCCGTCGTAATCGAGTTGGACTTGGAACTCCTAACCGGCCAATCGGAAGCTTCCTCTTTGTCGGACCAACTGGTGTCGGTAAGACAGAACTTTCCAAACAACTAGCCATTGAGCTCTTTGGCTCTGCTGACAGCATGATTCGCTTTGATATGAGCGAATACATGGAAAAACACAGTGTGGCTAAATTAGTCGGAGCCCCTCCAGGCTATGTCGGCTACGATGAAGCAGGTCAGTTAACGGAAAAAGTTCGTCGCAATCCCTACTCTCTCATCCTTCTCGATGAAGTTGAAAAAGCCCACCCAGATGTGATGCACATGTTCCTTCAAGTCTTGGACGATGGTCGTTTGACTGATGGGCAAGGACGGACAGTTAGCTTTAAGGATGCTATCATTATCATGACCTCAAATGCGGGTACCGGTAAGGCCGAAGCCAGCGTTGGTTTTGGAGCTGCTCGTGAAGGTCGAACCAACTCTGTTCTCGGTGAACTCGGTAACTTCTTTAGCCCAGAGTTTATGAACCGTTTTGACGGCATCATCGAATTTAAACCTCTCAGCAAGGACAACCTTCTCCAAATCGTCGAACTCATGCTAGCGGATGTCAACAAACGCCTCTCTAGCAACAACATCCACCTCGATGTGACAGACAAGGTCAAGGAAAAGTTGGTTGACCTAGGTTATGATCCCAAAATGGGAGCACGCCCACTCCGTCGTACCATTCAAGACCATATCGAGGATGCTATTACAGACTACTACCTTGAAAATCCAAGCGAAAAAGACCTCAAGGCAGTCATGACAAGCAATGGTAAGATTCAAATCAAATCTGCCAAAAAAACTGAAAAAACAGAAGAGGTTACTTCTGAAAAAGAAGAATAAAACGACCTAACAAGTGCAGAAAGTCTATCATTTTCTGCACCTTTTTTACTAAAATAAATGCAAAACCTTGACAGCTAGTCCCTCGTCCATTATGATAATAATAAAGATACTAAAGAATGAGGAAAATTCAATGGCAAACCCAACTTTTGGTGAAAAAAAGGAGAATGTGACTTACCAGCCCCGCTATGGTGTGTACGCAGTTATTCCGGATGAAGAAAAAAAACAAATTGTCTTAGTCCAAGCTCCCAATGGTGCTTGGTTCTTGCCAGGTGGAGAGATTGAAGCAGGCGAAGCTCATCAAGAAGCACTGAAGAGAGAACTAATCGAAGAACTTGGCTTTACAGCTGAGATCGGGACCTATTATGGGCAAGCTGATGAGTATTTCTACTCTCGACACCGTGATACCTACTACTATAACCCAGCTTATCTCTATGAAGCTATTTCTTTCCAAGAAGTACAGAAGCCATTGGAAGATTTTAATCATATTGCTTGGTTTCCTATTGATGAAGCAATTGAAAAACTCAAACGTGGTAGCCATAAATGGGGAATAGAAGCTTGGAAAATCCAGCATGGAATTGGCTAAAATACACGATTTTATCCAAAAAGTGCTATAATAGAGTTAGAAAATCGGAGGAACTGTTATGAAGCTTATCAACACGACTAATTCACACTCGCAACTTGTTAAAAGCCAATTAGAAAGTACTGATGCAACTCTTGTCGAGGTCTATTCGGCCGGAAATACAGATGTGGTTTTCACACAAGCCCCGCTTCACTATGAAATCCTCATTTCCAACAAACACCGTGCTATTCGTGAACCCGAAATTGAAACCATCCAAGACTTCTTCTTGAAACGTAAAATTGACAAAGGAAGCATCGATGAAGCCAATATCAAAACCCTCTATTCGGATAAATTGATTGAGATTTCAATCCCTATAAAATAAGAAAACCAGCTTAAAAGCTGGTTTTCACTTATAAAAAAGATTGGTAATACACAACTACCAATCTTTTTTATTATGTGACTATTAGTCCGTCTCGCACCTAACGGGTGGTTATGATTTCACAGCCTCTTTAAAAGCATCTACCTTATCCAAACGTTCCCATGGAAGGTCAATATCTGTACGTCCCATGTGACCATATGCCGCTGTTTGACGGTAAATTGGACGTTTAAGATCCAGCATTTGGATAATTCCTGCAGGGCGAAGATCAAAGATTTGACGCGCAGCTTTTTCAAGTTTGCTTTCAGCTACTGTTCCTGTACCAAAAGTATCGATACGAACAGAGACAGGCTGCGCCACACCGATGGCATAGGCCAATTGCACTTCTACTTTCTTAGCAAGACCTGCTGCCACGATATTCTTGGCAATGTAGCGAGCCGCATAAGAGGCTGAACGGTCCACCTTCGTCGCATCCTTACCAGAGAAGGCACCGCCACCATGACGAGAATACCCACCATAGGTATCCACGATGATCTTACGACCAGTCAAACCTGAGTCTCCTTGAGGTCCACCGATTACAAAGCGGCCAGTCGGATTGATGAAGAATTTTGTTTGCTCATCCAAGTAAGAAGCTGGAATAACTTCTTTGATAACCTTGTTAATCACATCTTGATGGATTTGTTCATTAGTAGCTTCTGGATCGTGCTGAGTTGAAATAACGACTGTGTCCACACGTACCGGACGATCATTTTCATCATACTCAACTGTAACTTGTGATTTTGCGTCTGGGCGAAGATAGCTGATTTCACCAGACTTACGAAGTTCTGCCAAGCGACGAACCAGTTTGTGGCTGAGTGAAATTGGCAATGGCATGAGTTCTTCTGTCTCATCCACTGCAAATCCAAACATGAGACCTTGGTCACCAGCACCAATCAAGTCAAGCGGATCTTGATCTGCATTTCCACGGACTTCCAAGGCTTCGTTAACACCTTGGGCGATATCCGGTGACTGCTCAACAAGCGATGGATGAACTCCAACTGTTTCCGCAGAAAAACCATATTCTGCATTCGTATAACCAATCTCTGCAATGGTATCACGAACCACACGGTTGATATCCACATAGGCATTTGTAGAAATTTCACCAAAAACATGGACAGAACCAGTGTATACAGCTGTCTCAGCAGCAACGTGCGCCTCTGGATCCTTTGCTAAAATAGCATCCAAAATCGCATCTGAAATTTGGTCTGCAATCTTATCTGGATGCCCCTCAGATACAGATTCAGACGTGAATAATTTACGTTCTGACATAAAAATGTCCCCCCTTAAAAAATATTGTTATAGAGTTACAAAGTACTGATAGGAAAACTACTAGTAATGAATACCTACCATCTTATCGGGACTATATAACCTTATCATTATACCACTTTTTACTCATTTTTGCATTCTTTTCGATAATTTATAAAACAAAGTTACAAAAAGGAGCCATTCAGCTCCAATTTTGTTCTTAAAATGTTTGGCGTTTGGCTTTCTGCTCTGCACGGCCACGTGCGCGATTTTCAGCACGCTTGGTTTTGCGACGTTTTTCATCAACCGCCCATTTGATTTTCTTCTTATAGCCCGGTTTGACTTTTTTCTTTTTCTTTTTGACCAAGCCAATCATTTCAATATCAAGCTTATCCTGCTTCTTTTCACGGTTGGCACGACGATCACGGTCATAGGTATCTTGGAACTCTCCGTCTTTGATCATCTTAGGAATAAACTTGATCCCTAATTTCTCCAACTCACGGATGTCCGAGTCATCACTTGGTTGGTAAAGGGTAATAGCTGTGCCAGGTAGACCATTTCGTCCCGTCCGTCCAACACGGTGAACAAAGAAAGATAAATCCTGCGGAATGGCGTCATTGATGACATGACTAACACCTTCAATGTCAATTCCGCGCGCTGCCAAGTCCGTTGCGACAATGTACTCAAAATCCAGATTTTTCACCTGGTTCATGATCCGCTTGCGTTCACGAGGAGCAATATCTCCATGAATCTTTGCTACCTTCAATCCTTTGGCAGTCAAGTAGGCATGTAACTCATCAGCACGCGTTTTTGTGTTAACAAAGATCATTGCCAAATAAGGCTGCATCAACTGAGTCAATTCATAAATCTGAGCATTCTTGTCGCGGCCCTTGGTCGAAATCAACCAGTTATCAATCGTATCTGAGATGACTGTCTTGGTCTTGATTTTTTCCATGACAGGATTTGACAAGTATTTTTTCAAGAACGGTTGCAATTTTTGTGGAATAGTCGCTGAAAAGACCATGAATTGCAAGTCTTTTGGAAGGCTCCCTGCAATCTTATCGACTGTCTCCAAGAATCCCATATCCAAGGTCATATCGGCTTCATCGACGACAAAGGTCTTGGCCTTGTGAATAGCCAAATCACCAGATTTGACCAAGTCATAGATGCGACCTGGCGTTCCGATAACGATATGTGGTTGGTTGCTAGCCAGTTTTTCAATCTGACGCGCCTTATCCGTACCACCTACATAATTAACCACACGAACTTCTACATCTGAGTGAGCTGCAATCTGACGAGCTGCTTGGTAAATTTGAGTAGCCAACTCACGACTTGGTGCAGTAATGACTGCTTGCACACTATCGCTAGTTTCATCTAATTGCTGAAAAATGGGTAGTAAGAAAGTGTGGGTTTTTCCTGAACCTGTTTTTGACTCGCCCACCAAGTCACGACCTGCCAAGACAATAGGAATCAACTTTTCCTGAACTTCGGTAGGAGTCGTAAACTTCAACTCCTCCAATGCCTTTTCTATATAGTTTTTAAACTGAAATTTCGTAAATGACATATTATCCTCGATTCTATTTATCTAACCATTATACCATATTTTGTCCTATTTCAGTAGCTTCATTTGAATCTCAGTCCTGTATTAAAGATTCAAGTAGCTTAAAAGGTTGGAACCTCTGATTCCAACCTCTTTCATTATTTCCAGGTCAATACAGCATTCAAACCATAGTGGTCACTGACTTGTGGACCATTTTGGCCATCAAAAACTACATGCAAACTTTCCACTTCTAAGTCTTTTGTCGTAAAGACATAGTCGATTCGTAGTGGTTCGGTATTGCCTTTCCAGCCATCAATTTCTGGTGGAACGGTATAGCTACCACTTCTTTCTTTCGCAACTTCAAACGCGTCTTGTAATCCTAATGGGCTAGCTAAAATCGCTTGATAGCCTTCCTGACCAGCTGGGTTGTTGAAATCTCCAGCTAAAATCAGAGGTTTCTTCAACTCTTTTAATACAACCTCAAATCGTGCCCATTCTTCTTGGAAACCTTTATCCCACCAAGAGAGATGGACACTTGCAAGAGCAAGTTCCTTGCCTTCAACTACTGTTTCTGCTAAAGCAACTCGACGAGTGTGGTAATCTGTTGGATCATCTACATCTGATACTAAAATCTCACGCGCCTTAATCGGTGTTTTGGATAAGATAGCTACACCTTCATGGTAGCGGTCATAGCCAATATGATTATAAGCCCAAGTCCAGTAGTAGTTTTTCCCTTTCTCAGCCAATTTTTCAACCAGAAGTCGTACATAGTGATCCTGATGAATAGGTTCTGCTGATGGTAAAGCTTGATAGTGATTGTTAACCTCTACCTCCGGCGAAGTCATTTCTTGATTAATTTCTTGAAAACAAATCAAATCATAATCTTTGTCAAGAATATCTTGGAGCAAGAGCTGGAATTTTTCCTCTGCTTCTTTTTCCATCCAACTATGAGTATTGAGTGTTAAAAATTTCATGCTTTTCTCCTAAAACAAGAGGTTGGAAAACAGCTTCCAACCTCGAGTATATTACAATTCTACTTTAGCAACTGCTGTTTTAGCTGCAAGAGAACCTGTTTGTTCTAATTTAACTGATTTGATAGCATCACCATTTGTAAAGACAACCACTGTTGATGTTTCACGACCTGCTGCACGGATAGCATCCAAGTCAGCTGTAACAAGAAGATCACCTGCTGCAACCTTTTGTCCTTCAGAAACGTGAACAGTAAATGGTTTTCCTTCAAGGCTTACAGTATCCAAACCAATATGAACAAGTACTTCAAGACCTGATTCAGTAACAAGTCCAAGTGCATGTTTTGTTGGGAAGATACTTGATACAGTACCTGTAACTGGAGATACAATGTTTCCATTTGCTGGTTCTACTGCAAAACCATCACCCATCATTTTTTGAGCAAAGACTGGATCTTTCACTTGTTCCAAGGCAATAACTTGACCGTCAGCTACTGAGTAAACTTCCTCAGTTACACCTTTAAAATGTACAGTATTTTTTTGAGCTTCTGTCATTTGGCTTGGAAGAGTTTCAGGAATTACTTCACCTGAGTCAAGGATATCTTGGATATCAGATTTCAATACGTCAGCTTTTGGTCCGTAGATAGCTTGGACACCTTGTCCTTTCATGACAAGCCCCATAGCGCCTTCTGCTTTCCATTGTTCCTCAGTACCAACACGATCTGCATCCTTAACAGTTACACGAAGACGAGTCATACATGCATCTACATCTACGATGTTTGCACGACCACCAAGAAGGTTAATGATATTTACAGCTTGAGAAGCCGCTGCAACTTTTGTTTCTCCTGGAGCTGCATCTTCTGATGCTCCTTCAGCAGTTTCATAGTTTCCGTTACGTCCTGGAGTTGCATAGTTGAATTTCTTAATCATGAAGTTGGCAATGAAGTACATGATGACTGCAAAGAGGACAGTTACCCAGATAAAGTTAATGATATCCATACCAAGACCAGCGTTGATAGCTAGCGGAGTACGAGTCAAGAATTCAATTGAACCGAATGAGTGCACACGAAGGTGAACAATATCCGCCATAGCAAAGGCAGCACCTTGAACAAGAGCATACACTAGGTAAAGAGGTGTTGCGATAAACATAAACATATACTCGATAGGTTCAGTAACCCCTGTCAAGAATGTTGCAAGGGCTGTCGCAATCATCATACCCTTGTATTGGTGTTTCTTGTCAGCATCAACATTGCGGTAGATAGCAACGATGACACCCATCAAGATACCGAATGAACCAATCATTTGTCCAACTTTGAAACGAGCTGGGTGAACAGTATCTAACAAGTGTTGGTATTGACTAGCATCAGTACCTTTAAGGTTTACAAGGTCTGTTACCCATGCAAGCCATAGTGGGTCTTGACCGAATACTTGAGTACCTTTAGCTGCACCAGTTAAAATGTCATAAGTACCACCAAGAGCTGTATAGTTCATTGGGATAGTCAACATGTGGTGAAGACCAAATGGCAAGAGCAAACGTTCCAAAGTACCATACAAGAATGGTGCAAGAACAGGTGCTGTTTCTTGTGAATTGGCAATCCAGATACCAAAGTTGTTGATACCTGTTTGAACAACTGGCCAGAAAGCTGCAAGTACAATTGCTGCAATAGCTGAACGAAGGATGACAACGAATGGTACGAAGCGTTTCCCATTGAAGAATGAAAGCGCATCAGGAAGTTTACGGTAGTTGTAGTATTTGTTAAAGGCAGTTGCCCCTACAAAACCAGAGATAATCCCTACAAAAACACCCATGTTCAATGCTGGTGCTTCAAGAACACTGATGAAGTAATCAGAAACTTTGATTGAGCCTCCAAAGAGAGTAGTGACCATAGCCTCAGGGTTTTTCAGCATATCACTTGTAACTCCAAAGATAGTACCAGTGATACGGTTGATTAAGATAAAGGCAAGCCCGGCTGCAAAAGCACCGCCTGCACGTTCTTTTGCCCAGCTACCACCGATAGCAAGAGCAAACAAAATATGAAGGTTACCGATAACTCCCCAACCGATTTGCTCAAGAATTCCACCTGTAATAACAAGTGGGGCAAGATTTGGGTCAATCAATGCAAGCGACTTACCGATTGAAATCATCAAACCAGCAGCCGGCATAACAGCGATAACCACCATCAATGCCTTACCGAATTTTTGCCAAAATTCGAAAGACAAGACATTTTTGAATGTATCTTTCATCATTCAAATCTCCTTTATATTTTTTAGGCAAACGTTTTACGAAAACGTTTGCACTTATTTATAATTCAATTATACCACTTTATTTTTTTTTGTAAAGGCTTTTATAAAAAAATTGTCTACTTTTTTTAATTTTTAGAAGGAAAAAGAGAAGTTTACGAAAACTTCTCTTTTAAAAATGTATCATTTTTCTGATTTGTTCTGCAATTTGCATTTATATCCAATTAGATTTTCAAGAATCGACGCATCGAAATTCCTGAACCAATTGAACCAATGAAAATTCCGATTACAAATAGTAGAACTGTCATCAAAGGGACAAACACATTTGGCGTAATCATTGATAAGTTTTGGCCTACCAAGGATTTATTGACCGATTGATAAACGATATTGTAAACAAAGAATACAAGAACTGAGGGAATCGCTGCGCCAAGCAAGCCAATAAAAGCACCTTCTAGCAAGAATGGGCCACGGATATAGCCATTTCTCGCTCCTACAAGACGCATGATCTGAATCTCACGACTACGTGAAATAATGGTGATACGAATGGTATTGGAGATGAGGAAGACTGCGATAAAAATCAAGAGCCCTGCAATAACCAATCCCCAAACACGGATAAAGGAAGCTAGTTCAAAAAGTCGTTGAGTGTTGGCTCCACCATCTTGAACTTCTGATACTCCCTCAATTTTCTTTGCTTCTTCAGCTACTGTTTTAACATCACTCGGAGAATTTGTATCGACGATATAGGCATCATAGAGAGGGTTTGCATCCCCTTCAAAGACCTTCCAATCGTCACCCATTGTTTCCGTCAGTTTCTCGTATTGTTCTTCTTTACTTGAGAAGGTAACACTTTTTACAGCAGGCATAGCTTTCAAAGCATCATAGACCTTGTGGTAGTCATTATTGGTAACTGTCTGACCTTCTTTTTCAATCGTTTCACTGTTATCTGCTACATCCTTACGAATGTAGACCATAACACGAACGTTGTTTTCAATATCGGTAGCCAGTTTTGCTGTATTAAAAATTACGGATGCAAATAAGGCAACGAGCGTCAAGGTAATCATAACCGAACTTACTGCTGCTACTGTCATCCAGCCATTTCGTTTTAAACTCTTTAATGATTCAAATAAATGGCGAAAAAATCTACTAATCATCGTATCCATATTCTCCTTTAGCTTCGTCACGAACGACACGGCCGTTTTCAATGGCAATGACACGGTGGCGCAAGGTATTTACGATCTGGCTGTTGTGGGTCGCCATCAAAACAGTTGTCCCTTGAAGATTGATGCGTTCCAACAGATTCATAATTTCCCACGAATTATCTGGGTCCAAGTTTCCTGTTGGTTCATCAGCAATCAATACTTTAGGATTGTTGACAATCGCACGGGCAATCGCAATCCGTTGCTGTTCTCCACCTGAGAGTTCATTCGGGAAAGAACGAACCTTGTGTTTCAAACCTACTAGGTCCAACACTTCCATAACACGTTTTTTGATGTTACGGCGATTCTCTCCGATAACTTCCATTGCGTAGGCAATATTCTCATAAACCGTTTTCTTAGGCAAGAGTTTGTAATCTTGAAAGACAACCCCAACACTACGACGTAGAAGCGGGATATCTTTCTTCTTAATTTTAACTAAATTAAAGCCTGCAACTGATAGGCTTCCTTTTTCGATCTTTACTTCTCGGTATAAAGCTCGAATAAAGGTTGACTTACCTGCCCCAGAAGGTCCTACGATATAGGCAAACTCTCCTGGTTCAATGGTGACAGAGACACCACGCAGGGCAGTCGTTCCATTATCATACTTTTTGACAACATCTCTCATTTCAATGATTGACATATGAGTTCCTTTCTATCTTAGCTGATTCGCCACTTGAGGTAGGCATCGATAAAACCATCAAGGTCTCCATCCATCACCTTATCTACCTGAGCAACTTCAAAGCTTGTACGGTGATCTTTTACCATAGTATAAGGTGTGAAGACATAAGAACGGATCTGACTTCCCCATGTGATTTCTTTTTTCTCACCTTTGAGAGAATCAACTTCCGCAGCTTTCTTTTCTTGCTCCATCTGATAGAGTTTAGCCTGCAACATCTTCATGGCACGATCTCTATTTCCATACTGGGTACGATCGACCGTTGACTGGACGACAGTCCCCGTAGGAATGTGTGTCAAACGCACACCTGTTGAAACTTTATTGACGTTTTGTCCACCAGCACCACCTGAACGGAAGGTATCCATTTTGATATCATCTTCACGAATTTCCACTTCGATAGTATCATCCAGCTCAGGCATAACCTCTACGGATGTAAATGAAGTATGGCGACGTTTGGCAGAGTCAAATGGTGAAATACGGACCAAACGGTGAACACCCATTTCTGATTTAAGTAGTCCGTATGCATTGGGACCTTCAAAAGACAAGGTCACAGACTTGATACCCGCTTCATCACCAGCCTGGTAATCCAAGACTTCTACTTTAAAGCCTTTGGCATTTCCATAACGAGTGTACATGCGGAGCAACATATCGCCCCAGTCCTGAGCCTCAGTACCACCAGATCCTGGATGGATTTCCAAGACGGCATTATTATGGTCATAAGGTTCTGACAAGAGAAGGGTCATCTCGTAGTTGGTCATCATCTTATCCAACTCGGTTAGCTGCTCGACCAGTTCATCATGGACTGACTCGTCTTCTGCTAAAAAGTCCAATAAAATCTCAACTTCATCCTGCAACTCTTCCATTTTACGGAAGGTGTTGTAGGTGTTTTTTAATTCATTTAATTCTTGCGACGTTTTTTGGGCCGCGATATTATCGTTCCAAAAATCAGGTTCTGTCATCTTGTTCTCCAAGATGGCAATCTCTTCCTCTAAGCCTTCGAGGTCAAAGAGACCCCCTGAAAGAAGCTAATTTTTCACGATTTGCGTCAATTTTTTGACGAATTTCTGAAATGTCCATAGATACTCCTTTTCATATCGTTTTATTATACCATAATCTCTTATTTCTTTCCATATTTTGCTTTTCATCGCTTTTGTGGCAGAAGAAAAGAGGCCCGAAAGCCTCTGGTTTAAAGGACTTTGGCAGAGGTCTGAGTGATTTCCTCCACTTGAATTCCTTCTTTTTCAAACTTTTCCTTTAATGCAGTCAAATCGATTTTTCCATCAATTTGAACTTCGATGACGACCTTGCCATCCTTACGTGGAATGTTTACAGTATGGGAAATATTTAAATCCTCTTCTACAATTAAAGCTACAATTTTCCCCAGTACTCCGACTTCATTTTCTGTAATGAAACGAACCCGAATCCCCTCTTCTCCGTATCCGGCGATTTCCAAGAAAGCCTGAAAAACATCGCGGTCTGTAATGACGCCGTAGACCTGATGATTGTCTACGACTGGTAAGATCCCTATTTTATTTTTCAGCATCAGGTAGGTCGCATCCTCTAGACTAGCATAGCCAGAAACAGTCACGACATCTCGAATCATTACATCTTTTACTTTGGTTTTATTTAGAAGATAATTCATCTCATAGATAGAGAGACTGGTTGCTTTAGATGGGCTGGCTTCCGCGATGGTTCCTTCTGTTACCAATCCGACTAATTGATCATTTTCGATAACAGGTAAACGGTGCAAACCTTGCTCGCGCATCAAATCTGCTGCGTGTGCCACAGTTGTATCTGGACTGATATAAACTACCTTACGGGTCATGAAATCTTTAACTGCCATGGGACTTCTCCTTCTATATTGCTACTTTTATTATACACTTTCTTAGAAAATCTATCAAACGCTTTCATCTCTTTTTCAAGATTTTGAACAATCTGAGAAATTTGCATAAAATGCCAGTGTAAGTTAAAAGGGAACCGAAGTCCCCTCTCTTCTTAAATCGTAACAGTGTCTCGATCTTTTATCATATAACGTTTCAGTGGGCTAAGACTAGCTAGCCAGTATAGTAGTCCACCGAATAGCGCAGTAAATCCGCTACCCGTTGTGATTAAAAAGATTGGACTTTGAATTTGTGCAGTTACAGGGTTGTAGACAAATAGTACCGCTACCAATAAGGAGATAAATACGCAAGACAAGCCAACTAAGTTAAATCCTTTAGTAAATTCGTAGGCGTTATGCCCTTCAAGGAAATAGGCTGAACGCAAGTCGAGTTTTCGTTTTCTTAAGATAAAATAGTCGACAACAATCATACCAATAATTGGCCCCTGAATATAGGCGGCTAGGGAGATGAAGGATCCGAAATACTCTTCTACTCCTCCCCAGATAGTGAGTAGACTCACGTAAACCATGGCAATCCAAACCATTAGTTTATAGCTTACTTTGGGCATCCCACTTTTAACAATCATACAGTTCACGTACGATCCTGTCCCCTGGGTTCCAATATTGGCAAAGGCTACTAATAGTAGACTTAAGAGAGCAAAGGCTGGGGTGCTTAGAGTTGATAGCATGGTTGTTGGATCACTTTCATAAACACCTGTTTTGACAAACATGGCTAGAGCCATGACTCCACCTGTCGCAACGAAGAATGGAGCCACAACTCCGTATGATAAGGCTGTAGCCCAATAACCGCTGCGTTCTGATTTTGCTAAACGCGGTAAAACCAATGCTTGTGTAGACCAAGAAAAGGCAAAGGCAACATTTCCTTCTCCAGAAAGCATGAAGCGTTCTAATGGCGTCAAATCTCCTTGAGTGGCTGGTTGGATATTCATAATATCAGTTATAGGAACGGCGACAAAGCAGATTCCAACGATAATGAGACCGACAATCAACAAGGCGATAACCAAGAAGCGATTGGTCCATTTAATCACTTCTGGACCTCCAAGAGCAATGAGAGTCCCAAGGAGAACACAGAGGGTACCAAGAATTGGCGCCCATATTCCCTTGTCCAAACCAAGACCAAAGTTATTTGCCAAATGGATCATGGAACTAGCAAAAAGATTGGCCGCAACAGCATACCATCCAAAGTTAGCCAAGCTAATAATGGTTGATAACAGGGCTACACCTCTTTTTCCTAGAACAGCTCTCAACCAAATCCACAAATCAATTCCATACTTAACCGCAAACAAAATAGGAAGACATTCAATAAAGACCCAGATAATGTTAAAGCTAAAAATATTTATCAACATTTGATTAAAGGTCAAATATTGAGCTACATAGGCTCCTTGGGTATAACACCAAGTAGCAATGGCAAAACCACTTGTCGATAGAAAGAGATCCCAGAAAGAATACTGACGATCCTTATTGGTCATGGGAACAATTCCAGTTATGGTTTCTTGTTGGATATAGTCATTCATTTTAGACATGTTATTGAATTCCTCCCGTCATTGCTAAGATAATCAAAACAAGGTTGATTAGGACTATGGAGATGATTAAAATGAAATCACTTTTTAGGAAGGGTTGAACAAACTCGTAGTTTGGTGACTCCATTTCTTCCAATCTTCTCTTTGTTTCAGCTGCTACTAATTCTTCAATTTCAGATGTCGTTTTCATCTCAGTTCTCCTCCAAATACAAGTCAAGAGCCAGTTGTCCATATTGTTTGGTATAGCGATACCAAATGTAGAGGAACTCACCGACTGGTTTTCCAACACTCTCCTGGAACAAAGCCCACAAGAACCAGTAATATGAGGTCACTGCTACATAAGCCAAGTAGTGACGTTTGGTTTTCTTATCTGGTACGTCTTGTAGATACAATTCCAGTACTTTTTCAGCATCCTCTACGGTATAATTGGAACACGCGATAAAGGTGCCCAAATCTCCTGCTGGCTCTCCCATTCCAGAATATTCCCAATCAATCAAGCTCATTTCGCCTGCTTCATTCAACAAGAAATTAGGACTATAGGAATCTCCGTGACAAAGAACAACCTGTTTCGGATCATTCTGTAAATAGTTTTTGAGAATTGAAACAGTTTCATCCAATTCCTCGAGGCCATCAAATTCAAATCGATTTCTAGCCTTCAATTTTTCTCTAAAATCATCAATTCCCTCAAATTGGTCAAAGGAATGTTCCGTTTTTTCTCCAGATTGGTGTAACCGTCTCAAGAGATCCATTGCTTGTGCCACATCATCCCAATTATCATAATCCAATTGCTTAGCATTGGGAATAAATTCTGAAATTTTCCAGCCCTCATCCTTGTTCATAGCTACGAAGGTACGGTCAATCTTTAATTTTGCAGCAATTTCCATAGAAGCTGCTTCACTAGCTCGGTCGATATAATTTTCCGTTCCCCTGCCCGGATGACGGTAAACATATTTTTTCCCTAGACAGTCAAATGAAAATGATGTGTTGGTTAATCCATCTTTTAGTGGTTTGATATTGACAATATCTGAAGCCACACACTTTAATGTCTTACAGATATTATCGATAATAGCTGAGTCTGCATTTACCAAATAACGTTCATCAAATTGACGGAGTTCATCTAGTGAATCAAATTCTTTAACACTATCCGCTGAATAGTGGCGAGCTTCTAAAAGGAGTTCTTTGACATGGCGACTATAGTAATCCTCCCAAAGCTGTTCCCGATAAGGTTCGTGCTTAAACTCGGTTTCTAAAACTTCCTTGAATTTCTCGCTAAATGTACGGTCAAAATAAACGTGCCCCACCATGGCCCAAGTATTTTCTCCACCAATCTGGATATCAATGATCGTGTGATTCGAATCCTCTATAGCACAATATTCGTCCGTTTGACCTTCTGCAAATATGGTCGAGTAATAACCTCTATAAATATATTGCTCAAACGGATTTTCCACAAAATAATTATCCGATGAACAAATATAAGTGTTGGAAAGTTGATTTTTAACCAACATGAGAGATGAACAGTTATTGTATTTGTAGTAGTCATTATTCACTACAATTTTTACACCAAATTTCTCAGCAAGATAGAACATTTTTTCTTGAAGATAGCCTACGATAACGGTTATATCTTCTATTCCTGCTTCTTGCAGTTGTCTGATTTCCCTCTCTATCAAGCGTTCCCCCTTAACTTGAAGCAATCCTTTAGGAATCTCATAAGACAAAGGAGCAAAACGACTACTCATTCCAGCAGCCATTATAATAGCATTTTCTACTCGATAGGGCTCTAAAACTTTCTGGCCTAGTTCTGTTAAGTGAAGCTCCTCATCAACCCTCTTCTCTTCTTTCAGTTTTTTCAACAATGTGTTAACTGTCCCTAAAGATAAATCTAGCTCTTCAGCTAACTGTCTCTGAGTAAAGGTCTTTTCTTTATGTGTCAACATAAAACGCAAAAGTTTAAATTGTTTTTCTGTTACCATTTCTCAGTCCTCCTGTTCAATTTCCACTTACCCATATAATATGAACAAAAATAACTGTCAATTCAAATAGGGAAACAATGAGTAAAAATTAAGACCTTCTTCCCTTTCCTGAAAAACATATACATAAAAGAGCTCCTTATTCTGGAGCCCTGAAATATTTTATATTTTTGATAAGTAGTCGTATTAGGTTTCGCTTGGTTGCAATCCTTATCTGCCGACTAAAACAATCCACTGGATTGTTTTAGCCACCTAGATATGCTTTTCTGACTTCTTCTGATGAGGCGAGTTCTCTTCCTGTTCCTGATAGGACAATCTTTCCTGTTTCAAGGACATAACCACGGTCAGAGATAGCGAGGGCCTTGTTAGCGTTCTGTTCAATTAGAAGAACTGTTGTTCCTTGCTTCTGAATATCTTGAATGATATCAAAAATTTCTTGTATAAAGATAGGGGCAAGTCCCATTGACGGCTCATCCAAGAGGAGGAGCTTAGGTGTAGACATGAGAGCGCGTCCCATAGCCAGCATCTGCTGTTCACCGCCTGAAAGAGTTGCCGCATCTTGGTTTTTGCGTTCTTCCAGACGAGGGAAACGTGAAAAGACTTTTTTCAAGTTGGCTTGATTTTCTTCACGATTTTTCTTTAAAAAGGCTCCCATTTCTAAGTTTTCCATAACAGTCAATCCTGGGAAAACATGGCGTCCCTCAGGAACTTGTGAAAGACCACCTGCCACGATTTTTTGAGCTGGCAACTTTTGAATTTCTTTTCCTAAAAACTGAATTTTACCAGCACTTGGACGAACCAAACCTGAAAGGGTACGAAGAATGGTTGTTTTACCAGCACCATTGGCACCTATCAAGGAAACAACTTCACCTTCATTAACCTCGAAACTTACATCACGAACTGCTTGGATCATACCGTAATGCACAGAGAGGTTTTCAACTTTTAACATAGACATTAGGCTTCACCTCCTAGATAAGCTTCGATAACACGTTTATTCGTCTTAATTTCGTCAGGAGTTCCCTGAGCAATCAAGCGACCATATTCAAGAACATAGATACGCTCAGTGACTTCCATAACCAAATTCATGTCGTGTTCGATGAGCATGATGGTAATTTTAAATTCATCTTTGATACGACGGATCAATTCTGTCAATTCAGCTGTTTCTTGTGGATTCATCCCAGCCGCGGGCTCATCCAAAAAGAGGATTTTAGGTTCTGTTGCCAGAGCACGAACGATTTCTAATCGACGTTGTTGACCATAGGCCAGATTCTTGGCAAGAGTATCTGCATCACTATCCAAATCAAAGATCCTCAGCAAGTCCAAAGCTTTGCCTTTTAATTCTTCCTCATTCTTATAAAAAGCTGGTAGGCGTAGAAAGCTCGCAAGGACATGTTGTTTATGATGATTGCTAAATGCAATCAAAACATTTTCCAAAACTGTCAAGTCCTTGAACAAACGAATATTTTGGAAGGTACGACTGAGACCAAGTGAAGCAATCTTGTAGGGAGTTTTCCCATTTAGGAGATGACCATCTAGTGTCACAGTACCTTCGCTTGGTTCATAAACACCAGTCAAGAGATTGAAAAGGGTTGTTTTACCAGCCCCGTTCGGTCCAATCAGACCAACCAATTCTCCCTCGTTCAATTCAAGAGTGACATCTCCAACAGCTGTTAGACCGCCAAAATGTTTGGTTAACTGTTTAACTTCAAGTAGTGCCATTAGTTTTGTCCCTCCTTCTTAGATTTTTTAAAGAAACGTGATAGACTTAATTCCCATGTCCCAAGAAGTCCACCTGGTCTGAAAATCATCACCAATACAAGAGCCAAGGCGTAGATGATCATACGTACGCTAGCAACATCCTGAAGGAGCATATTTAAAATTCCTAAAACAATCGCTGAAACGATGGTACCAGTAATAGATCCAAGTCCACCAAATACAACGATAATCAACACGTTGATGGAATTAATAAAGGTGTAATCTTTTGGCACAACAGATCCGATAAAACCAGCCTGAAGTGAACCAGCAATACTTGCTGTAATGGCACCAAAGACAAAAGCGATAATCTTGATCTTTGTAGTGTTTACCCCAACGGATTCTGCAGCAATCTCATCCTCACGAACAGATAGAGTAGAGCGTCCGATTGGACTACGTAGGAAGTTGAGAGTTGCAATAGTTGTGACCACCACAAAAAGATAAACCATTTGCCAATTGGTAAAGTTTGGAATACCCAAGATACCAGCAGCACCGTTGGTCAAACTTCCACCATTAATAATAAAGATACGAATGATTTCTGAGACACCTAGTGTCGCAACAGCCAGGTAGTCACCCTTCAAACGGAGTGTTGGAATACCAACGAGCAAAGCGACTGCACCAGAAATCAAGGCACCCAAGACCATTGCTCCAAAGAAGGCACCATAGGTTGGTGATTTTGAACCAATAATCGCTGCTGCATAAGCCCCAATCGCCATAAAACCAGCATGACCGAGTGAGAATTGTCCTGAAAAACCAACGATTAAGTTCAAACCTACTGCAAGGATGATATTAATCCCAATTTGTTCTAAAATTTGGACATGGAATAGATTGAGAACACCAGCAGAAACCAGTACACTAATCAATCCATAACCCGCTAACAGAAGGAATAACCAGAGAATATTTACTTTAAGATTTGTCTTCATTGTTTACACCTTCTCTTTCACATTCTTACCAAGGATACCTGCAGGTCGAACAATCAGAATCAAAAGCAAGATTCCATATACGATAGCATCACGGAAATCAGACATACCGAAGGCAGTAGCAAATGTTTCCAACAAACCAATTACAAATCCCCCTAGAGCTGCACCAGGAATAATCCCGATACCACCAAGTACGGCCGCAACGAATGATTTTAGACCTGGAGTCACACCCATCAAAGGTTCAAGAGAGTTGTAGTAAAGGGCAATGAGGACACCTGCCGCACCAGCAAGAGCTGAACCCAAAGCAAAGGTAAAACTGATTGTACGATTTACATTAATTCCCATCAATTGAGCTGCGTCACTATCAACTGATACCGCACGCATAGCTTTCCCCATTTTTGTTTTTTGGACGATTAATTGCAATAAAACCATCAAGAGTACAGAAACTGCTAAAATCATCAATTGAACATTTGTCAAGCTAATTGGTCCCAAGTCAAAGCGGACTGTTTCAATTGCTTGAGGGAAGGCACGAGTATTGGCACCTACTAGATAAACCATTCCGTATTCCAGTAGGAAAGACACTCCGATGGCAGTAATCAATACGGCAATACGTGTAGAGTGTCGCAAAGGACGGTAGGCAAGAAATTCAATCACAACACCAAGTAGTGCGGTTCCTGCCATTGAAATAATCAAAGCTAAAAAGAAATCCATTTGGAAGGAATTAATCAAAAAGTAACCAATAAAGGCACCTATCATATAAATATCACCGTGGGCGAAGTTGATGAGTTTGATAATTCCATAAACCATGGTATAACCCAAGGCCAAAAGTGCATAAACACTACCCAGAATTAAACCATTCACAAGTTGTTGGAGCATAGCATTCACTCTTTTCTATCGTTATTTTTTAGAAAATTTCTCAATTTTCACAAGTTCATAAACACCGAAACAGGGAGTGAGTCAAAGGCTCATTCCCTATTTCAACTACTATTCTAATGTTATGGTTTTACAACTTCTGCTGCTTCTACTTTACCATTGTTCATGGTCATCATGTAAGCAGTTTTCACTGTATTGTGGTCAGCATCAAAGCTCGTTTGACCAGTTACACCATCAAAATCTTTTGTTTTAGCAAGGTTGTCCTTGATTTCACCTGAGTTTTTAGCACCTTTTGCAGCATTGGCTACTAGATAAACTGAGTCATAAGCCAAGGCTGAGAAGGTTGAAGGCTCTTCATTGTATTTAGCACGGTATGCTTCAAGGAAAGCTTTAGCTTTTTCAGAAACATCAACTGTAGTTGAGAATCCTGAGATGAAGTAAATGTTTGATGCTTTTTCAGCTGTTGCTTGTTGAACAAATTCTTCACCGTTAAATCCATCACCACCAACGATTGGTTTATCAATTCCCATACCACGGGCTTGGTTTACGATTTTACCTGCTTCTGTGTAGTAGCCTGGAACAACGATAGCGTCAAACTCTTTCCCTTTCATTTTAGTAAGGGCTGCTTGGAAGTCTGTATCACCTGCTACAAACGTTTCATCTGCTACAATCTCACCCTTGTAGGTTTCGCGGAAAGATTTAGCAATACCTTTAGCATAGTCACTAGCATTGTCAGTATAAAGAACAACCTTCTTAGCATTCAATTTGTTTGTCACATAGTTTGAAATAATCTTCCCTTGGAAGCTATCTTGGAATGTTCCGATAAATAGGTAATCTTGACCTTTGGTCAATCCATCTTGAGTCGCACTTGGTGAAATCAATGGAACCCCTGCTTGAGTAGCGTTGGCTACAGCTGCAGCAGTTGCACCAGATGTCGCAGGTCCTACAATAGCTGTAACTTTTGATTGGGTCACTAGGTTCGTTGTAACAGAGGCAGCCTCAGCAGTTTCAGATTTGTTATCTTTATCCACAACTTCGATTTGTTTTCCATCGATACCACCTGCAGCATTGATTTCATCAACAGCAAGTTGAGCACCTTTTTGTTCAGAAGTACCATAGGCAGCTACAGCACCTGTTTCTTCAAAGTTAAAACCGATTTTGATAGTCTTTTCGTCTACTGGGTTACCAGTTGTATTTGACGCTCCTGACTTGACCTCTCCACAAGCAGCGAGAAGAGCTACGCTAGCAAGAGCCACAAAAGATAGGGCAAATTTTTTCTTCATTTTTAATCTCCTTATAGTTGTTTCAAAAATAGTATGTTAAGAATATACCGAATTATCAGAAAATTGTCAACCTTTTTATTCACTTTTTTAAATGATAACGTTTTCTTCATTTCGATAGAGATTCCCAACAAAGGGAGTTTCTAACTCTTGAATGTGACACCGCCTAATTTTCTTGATAAATCTTTCCTTACCTAATCTCTCTACTAAGTCATCTAACTCCTCAGTTGGAACATAGAGTTGCAAGTAGCGATGCTTCTTAGAATGGTAACAGATGTCACCGTATTCCTGAAGTTTCTTTGCATCCCGATTATAGTAAAGATAGATGATTAATCCTGATCGATTGACCTTTTCAAACATGATAAATCCTCTTTCTAAGAAATCTTCTCCTAATTATATCAAAAAAAGCAAACCCCGTCGAGTTTGCTTTTTAGGTTGGTTAGCTCAAAGAATTGTTGACCATGATTTCATCAATAAAACCATACTCAAGTGTTTCTTGGGCACTCATCCAGTAATCACGTTCTGCGTCTACATGAATTTGCTCGACTGATTTACCAGAGTTATCTGCAAGGATTTGCTCCAAAGTCTTACGAGTTTTAAGCAAGTGCTCTGCAGCGATTGCCATATCTGTTTGTTGGGTACCACCACCTGTACCACCCATTGGTTGGTGAATCATATACTCTGCATTTGGAAGCATGAAACGTTTGCCTTTTGCTCCACTTGATGCAATGATAGTCCCCATTGAGGCTGCCATCCCCATCACGATGGTTTGGACATCTGCCTTGATAAAGTTCATAGTATCAACGATTGCCAAACCAGCTGAAACAGAGCCTCCAGGTGTGTTGACATAAAGGTAAATATCTTTTGTACTGTCTTGGGCATCCAAGAAGAGCAATTGGGCAATAACGGAATTGGCCATGTTGTCTTCAACTGGTCCAGTCAACATGATGATACGATCTTTTAGTAGACGTGAGTAAATATCATATGAACGTTCTCCACGGCTTGTTTGTTCAATAACTACAGGAATCATTCATTTCTCCTTTTAATGTTGAATTTTCTTAGTCATACGACTTCAATACAGAACTATTATATCTTTTTGGTCAAAAAAGGTCAATTTTTTGCTCTATTCTCTAAACAGAAACAAAAACTCAACCTCCTTTCAAGTCAAAAACAAACTTCTAGTTTCAATATTTACTTTGGGATTTTATTTAGTACCGAACAAGCGGTCTCCAGCATCTCCAAGACCTGGAACGATATAACCGTGTTCGTTCAAGCGTTCATCCAAAGCCGCAGTAAAGATTTCTACATCTGGGTGTGCTTCTTGAAGGGCTTTTACACCTTCTGGAGCAGATACCAGGCAGACAAACTTGATATTGGATGCGCCACGTTTTTTAAGTGAATCTACAGCCAAGATTGCTGAGCCACCTGTTGCCAACATTGGATCAACGACAAAGATTTGACGTTGGTCAATATCCTCAGGCAATTTCACCAAGTATTCAACTGGTTGAAGGGTTTCTTCATCACGGTACATACCGATGTGTCCAACTTTTGCTGCTGGAACCAGATTCAAGAGACCATCTACCATCCCGATACCTGCACGCAAAATTGGGACAATCGCCAATTTTTTACCAGCCAATTGTTTTTGAACGGTCTTTGTGATAGGTGTTTCAATTTCAACGTCTTCAAGTGGAAGATCACGAAGTACTTCATATCCCATCAACATTGCAATCTCATCTACTAGCTCACGAAAAGCTTTTGTAGAAGTGTCTGTACGACGCAAGATTGACAATTTGTGTTGAATGAGTGGATGATTAATGACTTCAATTTTTCCCATTTTCTGAGTTCCTTCTTTCAATTTATTCTTCTTATTATATCAAAAAACGGTTTAAAAAGCTTTCTAAACCATTTATTTTTATTAATTTTTAAATCAAATCTGCCTCTTGAAGAGCTGTCTGAACAGTCTCTAATGGTAAATGGGTTAACTCGGTGCCTTTTTCATGATAAAGGTACTGGGCATAGTCATCCATTCGGTACTGGTTGATATAAACCACGCGCTTGCAACCAACTTGTAGCAGTTGTTTGGTGCAGTTCAGACAAGGGAAATGGGTCACATAGGCTGTAAATCCTCTGGGAACCCCTCGCTCAGCCCCTTGGAGAATAGCATTAACCTCGGCGTGAAGGGTTCGAACACAGTGACCTTCAATGACCAGACATTCGTGGTCAATACAGTGTTCCGTTCCTGATACGGAACCATTGTAGCCTGTTGAAATGACTTTATTGTCCTTAACGAGGACAGCTCCCACCTTGGCACGTTTACAGGTCGAACGATTGGCAATCAGTAAAGCCTGAGCTGCAAAGTACTCATCCCAAGCCAGTCTTTTTTCTGTCATAATTCTTCTCCTTATTCCCTATTTTTTGAAAAATGGCAAGCGTAAATCTGCAATCTTTTCAGCCGGAACCTTCATGCCATCCTTGATCCATTTGAGCAGAACCGATACGATGGCAGAACTCCAAAAGGAATGAAGATAGCTGCTGACACCTTTTGACTTTCCGTGGTATTTTTCTAGAAATTCCTGCATGGCTTGGACGAAAATCTTTTCCAAATGGTAGTCCAGAGCAAGTTGGATAACCTTGGCTTCTTTCTTGGCTGCTCTGAAAAAGTGAACCCAGACTAGATAAAGGTCGGTTTTGACATCGTAGTGGCTCAACTGTTCCATAATGTTATGGACACTGCGTTTAAAAACACTTTCCAAAATCTCTTCTTTGGAGTCATAGTTACGATAGAAGGCAGCACGAGAGACGCCCGCCCGCTTGACTAATTCTGAAATACTGATCTTTGCCAAGTCCTTTTTCTCTAGAAGTTGCAAAAGAGCCGTCTCGATTGCTTCTCTGGTTAAAAAATTGGATTCTTGATTTGATTTTCTGAGATTTTCAAGAGATTTTTCAGATATTCTACGTTCAGACATAACAATTTCTTTCTACTTGTAACAACAGAGAGGTGATACTTTTGTTTCAAGGACATTCATGATACAATTGTAAAAAAAGACAGAACCTTTGTCAATGTATAAGTGACAAAGATGGAGAATTTCTATGACTTGGAAGATTGTGGCTGACTCTGGTTGTGATTATCGTCAACTGGCAACTCCTGCTATTGATACTGAATTTGTTAGTGTTCCTTTAACCATTCAAGTAGCTGATCAGGTCTTTATCGATGATGCCAATCTCGACATTGACCACATGATGGAAACCATGAATGCGACTTCTGAGGCTTCAAAATCAGCTTGTCCTAGCCCTGATGATTACTTGCGTGCATTTGAAGGTGCAAAGCATATCTTTGTCGTTACCATTACTGGTACTCTTTCAGGTAGCCATAATAGTGCTCAGCTCGCTAAGAACATCTACCTTGAAGAACACCCTGACACTCAGATTCATGTGATTGATAGTTTATCTGCTGGTGGGGAAGTTGACCTAATTGTAGAAAAAATCAATGACTTGATTGATCAAGGACTTTCTTTTGAAGAAATTGTTGAAGCTATTACAGCCTACCAAAAAAAAACGAAGTTACTCTTTGTTCTTGCTAAAGTTGATAACTTAGTCAAAAATGGCCGTTTGAGTAAGCTTATCGGTGCAGTTGTTGGCCTTCTCAACATCCGTATGGTTGGGGAAGCAAGTGAAACTGGAACCCTAGAACTACTCCAGAAAGCGCGTGGACCAAAAAAATCTCTTCAAGCAGCCTATGAAGAACTCATCAAAGCTGGCTATGCTGGTGGTCGAATTGTCATGGCTCATCGCAGTAATGAAAAATTCTGTCAGCAATTGTCAGAACGCTTGCTAGAAACCTTCCCGCAAGCGGATATCAAAATCATCCCGACGTCTGGTCTCTGCAGTTTCTATGCGGAAGATGGCGGTTTGTTGATGGGATATGAAATTAACTAAGATTATGAGCAACAAGAGATGCCAAGCATCTCTTGTTTTTTGTGGTACAATAGAGCTATGAAACATTTTGATACTATTGTCATCGGTGGTGGACCTGCTGGCATGATGGCTACAATTTCCAGTAGCTTTTATGGTCAAAAAACTCTTCTCATCGAAAAAAATCGAAAACTTGGCAAAAAATTAGCTGGAACGGGCGGTGGTCGTTGTAATGTGACCAACAATGGAACTTTAGATGACCTAATGGCTGGAATTCCTGGTAACGGGCGCTTTCTATACAGTGTATTTTCCCAGTTTGATAACCACGATATTATCAACTTTTTTACGGAAAATGGTGTTAAACTTAAGGTCGAGGACCACGGACGCGTCTTTCCTGCTAGTGACAAGTCTCGGACCATTATCGAGACGCTAGAAAAGAAAATCACTGAACTTGGTGGTCAAGTTGCTACTCAAACAGAAATTGTTTCGGTTAAAAAGATAGACGACCAGTTTGTCCTTAAATCCGCAGACCAAACCTTCACTTGCGATAAACTCATTGTCACAACTGGTGGAAAATCCTATCCTTCTACTGGCTCGACTGGTTTCGGTCATGAGATTGCCCGTCATTTTAAACATACCATTACCGAGCTTGAAGCTGCTGAGAGCCCATTGTTGACTGATTTTCCACACAAAGCGCTTCAGGGGATTTCACTAGACGATGTGACCTTAAGCTATGGCAAGCATGTCATCACCCACGATTTGCTCTTTACCCACTTTGGTCTATCCGGTCCCGCTGCCCTACGCATGTCTAGCTTTGTCAAGGGCGGAGAGGTTCTTTCACTCGATGTTTTACCTCAGCTTTCTGAGAAGGACTTGGTTGCATTTCTAGAAGAAAATCGGGAAAAATCCTTGAAAAATGCTTTAAAAACTTTGCTTCCAGAACGCTTGGCTGAATTTTTGGTGCAAGGCTATCCTGAAAAAGTCAAACAACTGACTGAAAAGGAACGCGAGCAACTTGTCCAATCTATCAAGGATCTCAAAATTCCTGTCACTGGTAAAATGTCATTGGCTAAGTCCTTTGTCACCAAAGGAGGCGTCAGTCTCAAGGAAATCAATCCCAAAACTCTGGAAAGCAAACTCGTTCCTGGGCTCCACTTTGCTGGCGAGGTACTGGATATCAATGCTCACACGGGTGGCTTTAACATCACTTCTGCCCTCTGCACCGGATGGGTAGCAGGAAGTCTCCATTATGATTAAAAAATCAAAGGTTATGAAGAATGAATAGAAGAGAATCAGTTGAATTTGTCAACATGTGCATGATTCAAAACGGAGATAAGGTTCTGGTCCAAGACAGAGTGAGCCCTGACTGGCCTGGTATTACTTTTCCTGGTGGTCATGTTGAACGTGGCGAATCCTTTGTCGATGCTGTCGTTCGTGAAGTGAAAGAAGAAACTGGTCTGACCATTTCCAAACTCCAACTCTGTGGTATCAAAAACTGGTACGATGACAAGGATTATCGTTATGTCGTCCTTTTTTACAAGACAGAACACTTTACTGGTGAACTCCAGTCTTCAGACGAAGGGAAAGTTTGGTGGGAAGATTTTGACAATCTGTCTCATCTAAAACTTGCAACCGATGATATGTCTGATATGCTTCGTGTATTTCTAGAAGAAGATCTCAGTGAATTCTTTTACTACAAAGACGGTGACGACTGGCTTTATGATTTGAAGTAAAAAATAGGCTAGGAAATTCCTAGCCTATTTATTCTGCATTTGTCTGAACGTAAGTTGCAATAACATCTGATGTGTACTGGGCTGTTCCAGCTCCAAATTTGTCAATGTTTTCCTTAAACTCTTGGTTATAGACGTAGCCTTTACCGATATGGCCAAATACCTCTATAGAGCAGTCAAACCCATAAGTACGAAGGGCTTGCAAGAGCTTAGCTGCTTGCTCTTGGTTTTCGGCCGCTGTTGCAGCTAGTCCATTTTTAAGGTTTTGAGCCAAAGCTTGAAAAACTTGGTTAAAGGCAGCCGTAGCCTCATCTTCTCTACCACTTTGGCGTTCGAGAGCCTGGTCCATGACTTCTTGTCCATACTTCTCTACCGCCTCTTGGTGGTATTTTTGATGGTCTTGGTAGTTAAATCCAGTGAATTTTTCCTCAATCGTCATTTTTCTTTCTCCTTTTTGTTCTTGAATGGTTTTTTGCAAGGTGGAAATCAAGGTATCCAGGTGTTGCCTTTCCCGAGTTAGATAGTCCAACTGTCTGGTCAAATGGGGCAATAAATCTGTCCTTTCTTCCTTTAACAGCTCTGCTATTTTTTCTAAAGAAAAGCCTAGATATTTATAATACAGAATGACCTGAAGTCGTTCCAAATCCTCCTGACTATAGGTTCGATAGCCGTTTTCCGACTTTAAGGGAACCAAGAGCCCTATCTTATCGTAGTGGTGCAGGGTCTTGACAGAGACACCTGAAAGCTGCGCAGCTTCTTTTATATGGTACATGATTTCCTCCTTACAAAGATAGTATAACCCCTCCCCTTAGGTCAGAGTCAAGCGTTTTTGCGAAAAATTTTTAACTTTTTGAGAAAGGTGTGAAAACTTGAAAATGGTTTTCTTGACAGACCTTAGAAAACATGATAGGATAGTCAAGTCTATCAATCAAACAGAAAGCTCATAAAGAGCCATTGAGAGAAGGCTATTTGACAACTCAAGTAGCCTTTTCTTATTTTAAAAAAGAGACTGGAGTTTCAACTATGTCAGAAAAATCGCAATGGGGCTCGAAACTGGGCTTTATCCTAGCATCTGCCGGTTCAGCCATCGGACTTGGTGCCGTTTGGAAATTTCCCTATATGACTGCTGCAAATGGCGGTGGAGGCTTTTTACTGGTCTTTCTCATTTCCACTATTTTAATCGGTTTCCCGCTCCTGCTGGCTGAGTTTGCCCTTGGTCGTAGTGCTGGCGTTTCCGCTATCAAAACCTTTGGAAAACTGGGGAACAATAGCAAGTACAACTTTATCGGTTGGATTGGTGCCTTTGCCCTCTTTATCCTTCTCTCCTTTTACAGTGTCATCGGAGGTTGGATTCTGGTTTATCTGGGTATTGAGTTTGGGAAATTGTTCCAACTTGGTGGAACGGGTGATTATGCTCAGTTATTTACTTCAATCATTTCAAATCCAGCCATTGCCCTAGGAGCTCAAGCAACCTTTATCTTATTGAATATCTTTATTGTATCACGTGGGGTTCAAAAAGGGATTGAAAGAGCTTCGAAAGTCATGATGCCGCTGCTCTTTATCATCTTTGTCGTGATCATTGGGCGCTCTCTCAGCTTGCCAAACGCCATGGAAGGGGTTCTCTACTTCCTCAAACCAGACTTTTCAAAACTAACTAGCGCTGGTCTCCTTTATGCTCTGGGACAATCTTTCTTTGCCCTCTCACTAGGGGTGACAGCCATGCTGACCTATGCATCCTACTTGGACAAGAAAACCAATCTGGTCCAGTCAGGGATTTCCATCGTAGCCATGAACATCTCGGTATCCATCATGGCGGGACTAGCTATTTTCCCAGCCATGTCAGCCTTCAATATCCAGTCTGAAGGGGGACCAAGCCTGCTGTTTATCGTCTTGCCTCAACTCTTTGACAAGATGCCTTTTGGAACTATTTTCTACATTCTTTTCCTCTTGCTCTTCCTCTTTGCGACGGTCACTTCTTCTGTCGTGATGCTGGAAATCAATGTGGGCAATATCACCAATCAGGACAACAGCAAGCGTGGCAAATGGAGTGCTATTTTAGGGATTTTAACCTTTGTCTTTGGCATTCCTTCAGCCCTATCTTACGGTGTTATGGCGGATGTTCACATCTTTGGGAAGACCTTCTTTGACGCTATGGACTTCTTGGTTTCCAATCTCCTCATGCCATTTGGAGCTCTCTGCCTGTCACTTTTTACAGGCTACATCTTTAAGAAGGCTCTTGCTAAGGAGGAACTCCATCTTGATGAAAGAGCATGGAAACAAGGACTTTTCCAAGTCTGGCTCTTCCTCCTTCGTTTCATCATTCCTATTATCATCGTTGTGGTTTTTATCGCCCAATTTATGTAATCAAAAAGGACTTGAGTAATAAGCTCAGGCCCTTTCTTTTTTATGGATGGCTAACAATCAATTCCAAGCCTTGGCCTTCTAAAGTCCAAGCTTCGACATCACTTGGTAGAATAAAGTGGCTACCTTTTTGGATTGGATAGTTTATCCCATCAACAGACAGTTGACCCTGACCAGCCAAGACACTCAACAAGCTGTAGTCAGCTGTCTTTTCAAAGTCAACTTTGCCAGTGATTTCCCACTTGTAAACTGCGAAGAAATCATTGGATACAAGGAGAGTGGAACGTAGATCATCTGCTTTGATAGTTACAGGACGGCTATTGGCAGGTTCTCCAATGTTTAAAACATCGATAGATTTTTCAAGGTGAAGTTCACGCAAGTTGCCCTTGTCGTCCTTACGGTCAAAGTCATAGACACGATAGGTGGTATCGCTAGACTGTTGCGTTTCAAGAATCAAGATACCTGCTCCAATAGCGTGCATGGTTCCGCTTGGTACATAGAAGAAATCACCAGCCTTGACAGGGACTTTTGTTAATAAACCATCCCAGTCTTTAGCTTCGATTTGCTGGCGGAGTTCTTCTTTAGACTTGGCATTATGACCATAGATAATCTCTGAACCTTCATCCGCAGCGATGATGTACCAGCACTCTGTTTTTCCAAGTTCGCCTTCGTGCTCTAGTCCATAGGCATCGTCTGGATGAACTTGGACACTGAGCCAATCGTTGGCATCGAGTATCTTGGTCAAGAGTGGAAATACAGGTTCTGGACGATTGCCAAACAATTCACGGTGTTCCGCATACAATGTAGCTAGGTCTGTTCCTTCAAAGCGACCATTAGCGACCTTTGAAACCCCATTTGGGTGAGCTGAGATAGCCCAGTATTCCCCGATTTTTTCACTTGGAATATCGTAACCAAACTCATCACGTAGCTTGGTTCCACCCCAGATTTTTTCTTGCATAACTGATTGTAAAAATAATGGTTCTGACATGTCGATCTCCTGTCTGATTTTTCTCCCCTCATTATAGCAAAAAAAGAGTTCGAATTGAACTCTTTTTCAGATCTTATAAAGTAGGGAGAAGATTTTGTAAAAATAGTAACGAAACAATCTTTTACTTGATGGAGGAAACCCTAAAGCAGCAGGCAGAAAGCTCGCTGTCAACGGCTGTTTTCCTCAACTCGCCTTAAAATTTTTCACTTAAGACTATATTTCGCTAAAAAAAGACTAAAAACCAGTCTCTTTTGTTCCTTTTAAATCAAAGCTGTGATAGCCGTTACTAGGCCAAAAACGATACCCGGTGCATTAGCAGCCGCAAGTGGAATATCTCTTTCTTTCTTGAAAAGACCGTAGTAAACCCAAAGACTACAGTTAATGGCTGCGACCAAGGGTTGGATGAAGTTTCCTTTTTGACCAGCCAGGTTGTTCATGATTTGTGGGAAGTAAGACACATACATCATAACGGACATGAAGGTCGCTACCCAGCCCAAAATTTTCATTTGTTTTTCAGACATTTTCAAAACTTCTTTCATTTTTATGAATCATATTTTATAATCTTTCTTCAAAACAATCAAGACTTTGAAACTTTTGTTATGAAGATGTAAACTATCACAATCTTATGATAAAGTCCTCTTCAGATTGAAGAAAAAGTCCATTTTGGTCAATTTTTTTCAATCAAAAGAACAATCTTTTTAATAGCTGACAAGGTTGAGCTACGTTCTGTTCATTTATATCCCCAAGTTCTACTTTACACCTAGTTAAAGATTGCACTCTCATAATTTATTAGAGTGGACCTATATTTATTTTAATTTCCCAGAAAATTTCACTTCATCAGGTGCCATGATATAACGATTAACAGCAACTTCTTCGCCACTTAAAATATAATAAAATCTTGGGCTATTCACTCCATGAGTTATAGCAATCTTATACAAAGATTTATTTAACGCCCTAATAACCGTTCTAAGTTCTTTTTCTGAGTAAGAGTCATTGTTTTCAGTCAGAATAATTCTTATACCCGGAGTTACTGAAGTTTTTTCCATCTCAAGTAAACTATAGCCTGCCTCTGTATTTACAGTGTCAACTGAATCCTTTATAGCATCATAGTATTTTTCTAAGTCTATCTTTTTAGTTACAGATTGCTCAGATTTTGTTGACAAATCAGATGATGATTCTGGTGGAACTGATTGATTTGAGCTTAAAGAATCTTTTTCTTCAAGCTTAGCTTCAAGAGCCATTAAGTATCTCTCACTATTCTTCTCTACAACCTCAACAACAAATTTAGTTGTTTTTTCCCCCTCAAGTTGTTCAGCAAGACTATTTGATACTTGTACTCTTATAAAAGAAAATTCTTTTATTTCAATTTCAGTAAAACCATCAATATACGGAGAAGTTCGCCATTCAGATCTTTTAGGAAGTTTTAAAGAAAACCGGTATTTTTGCCCTATTTTAGTTCTATCTTTAAGAAGATAATAATCTAG
This sequence comes from Streptococcus sp. CM6, assembly GCF_000526095.1. NCBI lineage: Bacteria > Bacillati > Bacillota > Bacilli > Lactobacillales > Streptococcaceae > Streptococcus > Streptococcus sp. CM6. The sequence goes on from NZ_JATS01000018.1 coordinate 61,560, forward strand.
ATTCTCCAATTCTTTATTTGTAGCATCAATTATGGCGTAATTGCTTGTGGCACTTGATGTAGAACTTTCCACAATAGTATTAGAAGAGACAACATTACCATTTGATACATGATTATCTTTTATTTTTGATAAAATAACAACGGTAAGAATAATCATAATCAAAAAAAGGAGGGCTGTAATTATAAACAGTTTCTCTTTAGACACTAAATACTTATTTAACTTTCTATTATTAACAATTTTAGAATGTTCTTCATTGTTACGGGACATACTCCCAATCTCCTTCAAAATTTTTTATATTTAGAATAAATCTCATTTACATTATATCATACAAATAGTTTAAATTTATGGGGACTTGAAAATATTATTATTAGTTAGATAAAAATAATATTTAAGACTGTTTAAATATCAGTAACACGTAGTTCTTTCTTTATAATTGTTATTTTAAATCTTTGTTTGGTCATGAAAATTTGTTCTATTCTTTAGAAAATCTTGAAATATAAATAACAACTGAAAAATTTCCTCAATATGAAATTCCTTCATAAAAAGACCGGATTGCTCCGATCTTTTTAAGTTCCGCTCTAAGAATGTTTAAATTTTTAGATAAAAAATTTGATAATAGAATTACCTACTTCATACGATAAAAATCAATCACCAAACCAGCTGGACCTTTTACAAGCAAGGATTCCGTTCCCCAATCAGTTACAGCCGGACCGTGTAAAATCTCGACACCAAGCTCTTTCAATCGTCGATAGTTCTGGTCTACATCCTCAACCTCGATATGAAGAATGATTCCTGACTGAAAGTTTTCCAAAGAAATCAAATGTTTCTCTGACAACATAAGACAATGACTGCCAATCGTGAACTGAGCAAAACTGTCATCAACATAATCGGCTTTTTTATTCAAAATACGCTCCAAGTCAGCACAGACTTGAGGAACATCTGAAACGATAATATCTAATTGATTTAAATTCATTTACTATCCTCCAGAAAAAGACCGGATTACTCCGATCTTTTCAAGTTCGACTCTTGAAAATCAAAGAATAAAATCTTCAATGTTTACTTTTGATTTTCGATGAGAGAAATTATTTGATTGCGCGTGATTGCAATCCTTCTTCTTCCAAGAAGAGGCGGAATGGTACGAGTTCTTCTGCTTCGTATTTTTCCTTGAAGGCTTTGATTGCTTCTTCTGAGTGTTGTTTTGGATCGAGTTCAAGTACTTCTACTGGAAGTGGACGATGTTGAGAGATGCGAGCATCGATCACAACAGTTTTACCTTCTTTGTTCAATTTAACAGCTTCTGCAACAACTGCATCGATATCTTCGATACGGTCAACTGTAAATCCTACAGCACCTTGCGCTTCAGCGATTTTCGCATAGTCAGCATTAGGGAAGTCACAACCAAACAAGTGTTTGTTTGTGTCTTCGTATTTGTCCTTGATGAAGGCATATTTACCATTTGAGAAGACAACGTTGATAACTGGAAGGTCGTATTGAACGTTTGTGATAACGTCTGGGTAGCACATGTTGAATGCACCGTCACCCATGATGTTCCATACTTGGCGATCTGGATTGTCTTTCTTAGCAGCGATACCACCAGGAAGGGCAATACCCATTGTCGCAAAGAGTGGAGATGTACGCCACATGTTCTTAGGTGTCATGTGAAGGTGACGAGTAGATGTTTGAGTAGTGTCACCTACGTCGATTGAGTAGATAGCGTCTTGATCAGCATGTTTGTTGATTGCATTGTAAACTTGGTACAATTGCAATTCACCCTCAGTTTTACCTTCGAGTTTGTTCATGTAATCACGCCAGTTTTGGTTGTTCTTCACGTTTGCACGCCACCATGGAGTAGATTCTACTGGGTTTACTTTATCAAGGATTGCTTTCGCTGCTTGACCTGCATCACCAAGGATAGAAGCGTCAAGGGCATGACGTTTACCAAGTTTGTATGGATCGATATCGACTTGGATGAATTTTTCAGTGTTCTTGAAGGCTTCGTAAACTTCAGCAAATGGGAAGTTTGAACCAAGGAAAAGAACTGTGTCTGCTTCAAAGACCACTTCGTTGGCTGGTTTCCAACCAACACGGTAAGCAGAACCTGTCAAACCTTCGTAGTTCCATTCAAAAGCTTCAAAGTTTTTACCAGTTGTGATGATTGGTGCTTTGATTTTACGTGACAATTCAGTAATCACTTCACCAGCTTTAACACCACCGTAACCAGCGTAGATAACTGGGCGTTCAGCATTGTTCAAGATTTCAACAGCTTTGTCGATTTCAACTTCGTTCAAGGCAGGAGCGATGAATGAACGTTCGTATGAACCTGAACCATAGTATGAGTTTTCGTCGATTTCTTGGAAACCGAAGTTTACTGGGATTTCAACAACAGCTGGACCTTTTTTAGAAACTGCAGCACGGCAAGCTTCGTCGATTACTTTTGGCAATTGCTCAGCGTAAGCTACACGTTTGTTGTAGACAGCGATACCGTTGTACATTGGGTTTTGGTTCAATTCTTGGAAGGCATCCATGTTGAGTTCGTTAACTGGACGTGATCCAAGGATAGCAAGGAATGGAGTGTTATCCATAGCTGCATCGTAAACACCGTTAATCAAGTGAGTCGCACCTGGACCACCTGAACCAACTGCAACCCCGATTGAGCCACCGAATTTAGCTTGCATGACCGCTGCAAGAGCACCTGTTTCTTCATGGCGAACTTGCAAGAAGCGGATATCTTTGTCTTCAGCCAAAGCGTCCATCAATGAGCTGAGTGTTCCTGATGGGATACCGTAGATTGTGTCTACGCCCCATGTTTTCAATACGTTGAGCATTGCTGCAGATGCAGTAATTTTCCCTTGAGTCATAATGATAACTCTCCTTCAAATATTTTTAAAATTTGATTCATCCGTTTTCATATACTAATTGGAAACGTTTCAGCAAATTTTTACTCTACTACTTTACCACATTTGTTTTGGGTCTCCTAAGAATGTGCTCAGAAATTTTTATTCTCTATTACAGTACAGTTTGAAAACGTTTTTAGTTTCTGTTTTATAATAATACTCAATGAAAATCAAAGAGCAAACTAGGAAGCTAGCCGCAGGCTGTACTTGAGTACGGTAAGGCGACGCTGACGTGGTTTGAATTTGATTTTCGAAGAGTATAAAAAGCGAGCAAGCTCGCTTTTAGTCTATTTTACTAAAGTTTAGCATGAGTGAACTGGTCAAAACAGATACAGAACTAAAGGCCATGGCAAGACCTGCCAGTTCTGGATTGAGGGCCAGTCCAACACCTGAAAAAACTCCTGCTGCTATCGGAATTCCGACGACATTGTAGATAAAGGCCCAGAAAAGATTGAGCAGAATACGGTTAAAGGTTTTCTTACTCATGTCAAAGGCACGAACCACTCCTAGGAGGTTATTGGTTGTTAACACCAAATCTGCTGACTCGATGGCGATATCGGTTCCAGCACCCATGGCAATTCCCACATCTGCTACACTGAGGGCTGGCGCATCATTAATACCATCCCCAACAAAGGCTACTTTGCCAGACTCTTGTAGTTTATGGATTTCATGGGCTTTTTCTTCTGGCAAAACACCTGCAATGACCTCTTCAATACCAATCTGATCGGCAATAGCACGCGCTACACCTGCATTATCTCCTGTCAGCATGACTGTTTTAAGACCACGTTTTTTCAACTGACTGATGGCCAGCTTGGCATTTCCCTTGGGAATGTCTTGCAAAGCAAGCAAACCTTTGATTTCATTGTCCACAGCCAAGAAAACAACTGTCTTAGCTTCTTTTTCTAGTTCTTCTAGTTTTTCTTGATAAGCGCTAGAAATATCCATACTATCCAGCATTTTAGCATTTCCAAGCAGAACTTGTTTTCCAGCTATTTGCCCTGAAACACCTTTTCCATGCAAGGCTTGGAAATTTTCAACAGTTTGAAGCTCAAGTCCTGCTTCACTCGCCCGTTTGACAATGGCTTGAGCCAATGGGTGTTGAGAGGATTCTTCTAAGGAAGCTGCCAAGCCAAGTACTTCATTCTCATCGCCAATGATATCTATGACCACTGGTTTTCCTTCCGTCAAAGTCCCTGTCTTATCAAACACAATAGTTTGGACTTTCTGAATTTCCTGTAAGACTGTTCCATTTTTGAGAAGAACCCCCATTTTGGCACTGCGTCCTGTCCCTACCATAAGAGCTGTCGGTGTTGCAAGACCCAAGGCACAAGGGCAGGCAATAATCAAAACCGCAACTCCATAGAGAAGAGAAGACACAAAGCTAGCTCCAAGCACGACTACACTATCCCTGAGCAAGACGAACCAAACCCAAAAGGTCACGATTCCTAAAATGACAACTGCTGGGACAAAAATCCCTGAAATCTTATCCGTCAAGTCCTGAATCGGTGCGCGACTGGTTTGGGCTTTCTTCACAAAATCCACAATCTGTGCCAAAACAGTCTCTGAACCAACTTTTTCTGCCCTAAAAACAAGCGTTCCGCTATTATTGATGGTGGAGCCAATGACGGTATCTCCAACTGTTTTGTCTACCGGCAAGCTCTCACCTGTCACCATGGATTCGTCAATACTAGAGACACCTTCTACTACGACCCCATCAACTGCAATCTTTTCACCGGGCCGCACTCGAATCAGGTCACCTACCTTGACTTGGTCCAAGGGGACTTGAACATAGCTATCCTCACGCAAGACTTCCGCTGTTTTAGCCTGCAAATCCAGTAGTTTCTCCACAGCTTGGGAAGTATTTTTCCTCATTTTCTCTTCAAAAACTGCCCCCAAAAGAACGAAGAAGAGGATAAATCCAGCACTTTCAAAGTAGACAGGGAGCCCAGCGAAGAGGGCAACTAAACTATAGAAATAGGCCACTAGAGTTCCCAAAGCAACCAAGGTATCCATGTTGGCATTGTGTTTTTTAAAGCTGGCCCAAGCACTCTGAATATAAGGACCACCTGCTACTAACATAATAGGCGTTGTGGCTAGAAAGGTTCCCCAATGCATGACTTGGTGACTGATACTACCTGTCAACATCCCAATCATGAGAATCACAAGAGGCACAGTAAAGATACTAGTAATCCAAAAACGCTGTAAAAGTGATAAAGATTTTCGAGTCTTCTCAACAACTGTATAACTGCCCTTTTGCATTTTCATTCCACATGAGAATTCATGCTCACCCAACTCTTGAGGTGTAAAACGAATGACCTTTTCCTCGTCTACTCCGATTGGTTCCAAGATTCCTTCTTCTTCAAAAAGAATTTCCTTGTAACAGTTTGAAGGGGTGGCACGGTGAAAGGTAATTTCCGCCGGAATCCCTTTCTGAAGCTGGATATGGGCTGGATGATATCCTTTTTCAGCTGTGATATGGATTTTTTGAATGCCATTTTCCAGGCTTGCTTTCACAATTTCTGTCATAATGTTCTCCTACTCTACAATCATCTTGCCGTGCATCATGTTCATACCACAAGCAAAGCCAAACTCTCCAGCTTGCTCAGGCGTGATTTCCACTACATACTCTTCCCCCATTGGCAGGTCAGCATGCACACCGAAGTCTGGAAAAACAATTTGGTCCAGACAGGGTGAAGGATCCTTGCGGTCAAAGACAATACGTGCTGGCACTGATTTCTTGAGGATAATCAACTCAGGAGTATAGCCTCCCATGACTTCCACTCGAATCTCTTGATAGCCCTTTTTTTGCTGGGCCTTTTGTCCAGATTTTTCAGGCTTTTTAAAAAACCAAAACAAGATAAACGCGATAAGGGCAATACAAACAATGGTTACAATACTATTTAACATGACGTCTCCTTTACATACAATTACATTTTACTTCAGCAACTGCACTAGCTTTTTTCTCAGAAATCACAGCTTCCAAGTCTGCCAAATCAGCCTGAGTGAAATCACATTCCGCAATCAAGTCAGCCACCAACTGCTTCATCCTACGAGAACAAACCTTGTCCTTGATATCTCGGACAAGCAGGTCTCGGCTTTGGTCTAAAGTTAAAAGGGCTGAATAGACAAAGGACTTGCCCTCTTTTTTCCTAGTCAGGCACTCTTTCTCTACTAAGCGAGCCAAAAGAGTCTGAACCGTGGACTTGGACCAGTCAAACCGCTCCGCCAAAACCCTGATCAAATCCCTACTGGTCTGCTCCCCCTGCATCCAAATAATCTTCATGACCTGCCATTCTGCATCTGAAATCTGCATCAGCACACCTCCAAAATCTACATTTGTCAATTACAATTATCAGTATACCTCCAAAATCTACATTTGTCAACTATAATTTTTATTATTTTTTCGAAAAATAGAATTCTAATCATGTAACGAGAGATTTGCAGTCAAATTTTACTATATAAACTATAAAAATATGCTATACTGAAGAAAAAAGAAAACAACCGCTAGGGGTGCGTAAAGCTGAGATTAACGACTGTTAGATCCCTTTGACTCAATCTAGGTAATGCTAGCTGATGGAAGTGGAAATGATAATGAGGACTAGCTGGTCTTCTATTGCTTTCCTGAAACAGACTAGCTTGTTCTTAAGAATACAAACTTCAGTTGGTTGGGAGGTTTTAGATGACTTATTTACCCGTTGCTCTAACTATTGCAGGGACTGACCCTAGTGGCGGTGCTGGCATTATGGCTGATTTAAAGTCATTCCAAGCTAGAGATGTCTATGGAATGGCCGTTGTGACCAGTCTTGTCGCTCAAAATACCAGAGGCGTTCAGCTAATAGAGCACGTCTCCAACCAAATGCTGGAAGCTCAATTGGATAGTGTCTTTTCAGATATCAAGCCTCAGGCTGTAAAAACTGGGATGTTGGCAACTACTGAGATCATGGAGATCATCCAACCCTACCTTAAAAAGCTAGACTGTCCCTATGTGCTTGACCCTGTTATGGTCGCTACGAGTGGGGACACCCTGATTGATTCCAGTGCCAGAGACTACCTAAAAACAAATCTGCTTCCCCTTGCAACCATTATCACTCCCAATCTTCCTGAAGCAGAAGAGATTGTTGGTTTTTCGATTCATGACCCAGAAGACATGCAGCGTGCTGGTCGCCTGATTTTAAAAGAATTTGGTCCTCAGTCCGTTGTTATCAAAGGTGGTCATCTGGAAGGTGGTGCCAAGGATTTCCTTTTTACCAAGGAGGAGCAATTTGTCTGGGAAAGTCCAAGAATTCAAACCTGTCACACCCATGGTACCGGATGTACCTTTGCTGCTGTGATTACGGCTGAACTAGCCAAGGGCAGAAGTCTTTATCAGGCAGTGGATAAGGCCAAGGCCTTTATCACAAAAGCCATCCAAGACGCTCCTCAACTCGGACATGGTTCTGGGCCAGTCAATCATACAACTTTTAAAGATTAAGAAAAAAACTCTCTAGCTCCTACTTTAAGGGAATTAGAGAGTTTTTGATTAGGAAACAATGTCATCTAGCTTTGTTAAAAAGGCTTGTGTTTTTGCCTCAATATCTTCTGCCTGCATCAAATCACGTACGACAGCTACTCCAGCTATACCCGTGCCGATAAGTTGGTCAATATTCTCTGACGTCAAGCCTCCGATAGCAACTACTGGAATGGCGACCGTTTGGCAAATTGTTTTCAAGGTTGAAATCAGAGTGATAGGAGGATTTTCTTTGGTCGTAGTCGGGAAAATGGCTCCTGTTCCCAAGTAATCCGCACCCGATGTTTCTGCTTCGAGAGCTCTTTTAACTGTTTTAGCAGTGACACCGAGGATCTTTTCAGGACCCAAGACTTTGCGGGCAACCGAAACTGGTAGTTCATCGTCGCCAATATGCAAACCTGCAGCATCGACTGCTAGACAAACATCCAAACGATCATCGATAATCAAGGGGACCTGATAGGCATCTGTAATTTCCTTGACTTGTTTTGCCAGTTGATAGTATTGATTGGTGGTGAGATTTTTTTCTCGTAGTTGGATGATGGTAACACCTGAACGGCAGGCTGTCTCAACTTTTTCAAGAAAGCTTTCCAAGGAATCTTGGTAGCGATTGGTTACTAGATACAGTTTAAGTACTTTTCTATTCATAAAAGTCTCCTTTGATGGCTTCTAGCCAATTTTCGTCTCTTCTTAGGAGAGAGAGTTGATTGAGAACTTGGTAACGAAAATCTTCCAATCCCATTCCTTGAACAAATATTTTCTCAGCAGAGATATTGAGATAAGAGACCGCTAGGCAAGAAGCTTCAAAGGCAGTCCTTCCTTGGCTGAGAAAAACGGCTGTCAAGGCACCAACCAAGTCTCCTGTCCCTGTTATCCAGTCCAATTCTGCACAGCCATTCCTCAATACAGCAACTTGATTTTCTGAAACGATGAGGTCCTTGGGACCCGTGACTAAGAATGACATACCAGGATAAAGCTGACACCAGTCCTTCAAGGCTTGAAGCAGATCCTCAGTTTCTTGATCTTTAGCACTAGCATCAACCCCAACTCCGTGGTGCTTTAAACCAACAAGACTCCGTATTTCCGACATATTTCCTTTAAGGACCGTGGGCTTGTATTCTAAAAGATCTCTGACTAGTCCCTTACGAATGGGAGATGCCGCTACGCCAACCGCATCTACCACCATTGGGAGACAAGCTTGGTTTGCATAAGAAGCTGCCATACGAATTGCTTTCTCCTTCTCGGCTGACAAATGCCCCAAATTTATGAAAAGAGCCTGGCTTTGCTTAGTAAAATCAAGAACCTCACAAGGGTCATCTGCCATGACTGGTTTGCATCCCAGAGCCAAAATGCCATTAGCCAGCATCTCACAAGAAATCTCATTGGTAATGCAGTGAATCAAGGAACTGGTTGCCAGAGGGAAAGGATTTGTCAATTTCTGCATCAGTCTATCCTTTCTCCAAAGAAATATCCTTGTACTTTTTTAAAGAATTCCTGCTTGATTAAAAATCGAAAGGCGAGGAAAGCTATGGCTGTACCAATCAAGGTCGCTCCAAAAAATCGCGGAGTATAGATAAACCAGCTGAGCTTTGCCGCAGATCCCGTAAAGAGAACCATGACAGGATAGGAAACAATGGATCCGATAATCCCTGTTCCCAGAATCTCTCCAAGGGCAGAATAGTGAAATTTTCGACCGTACTTATAAAAGAGACCTGCAAGGAGGGCTCCAAAAGTAGCTCCTGTTAGGGCCAAAGGCGGAATGCCTTGAGTAGACATACGGATAAAGGCTGTGACAGTAGCCATGACTAAGGCATAAACAGGCCCCATCAAGATTCCTGCAAGAATGTTGACTACACTGGACATCGGTGCCATCCCTTCAATTCGAAAGATGGGTGTAAGAACTACGTCAAGAGCAATCATCATGGATAAAATGGTTAATTTGTGAACTTGAAGTTGGTGGTTTCTCATTTTCTATTTCTTCTCTTTTTCTAAGGACTGCAAATCACTCGTCCAGGTTTGGTGTTGGTAAGCCATCTCCCAAAACTTGGCTTCCATGTGGACACTTCGGTGGAAGGCCTCTAGCATTTTTTGTTTGTCTGTCTCGTTGCTTTCTCGATAGAGTTGATTGACTAGCGCTTCTTCCTCTTTAATCTGCTGTTCTAATTCATCGGTGATATAGGTTTCAATCCACTGCTGATAAAGAGGATTCGGGGATGGTTTGCGATTAAGTGCCTTGCCCAAATCATGGTATAACCAAGGACAAGGCAGCAAGCTCGCAAAAGCAATGCCCAAGTTTGGTTCTGCAAACTGTCGATAAATATGAGAAATGTAATGATAACAGGTTGGAGCGATTGGATGTTGCTCCATTTCCTGGTCACTGATTCCTAATTCCTTGAAAAATTGTTGGCGGATAAACAACTCACCATCCACTAGACTCTGGGCATTTTGTTTCAAGAGTCTTTTCATCTTTTCGTTTGAAGTCTTATCAGCCAAGAGGTGATAGGCTTCTGAAAAAGACTTCAGATAGTAGGCATCCTGAATCAGGTAATAGCGGAAAATAGAAGGTTCTAACGTTCCCTCTTGTAACTGTAAAACAAAGGGATGCTGAAAGGAAGCCTGCCAAGCTTCCCTGGATAATTCCATCGCAATATCTGTAAATTTCATAATAACTCCTTTATAGAAATAGACTGGTTTGAAGCAATAAAAAGAAAAGCAGGTAGATTAATTTTGTTTTTTTAGGAATATAAAAGGTCCGATAGCCATTCTCCAAATGAACATGTTCGTCATATCCATGTGCAGACAGGGCTCTCAAATAGAGATGGCGCCATCTAAAAACTGTCATCAGAACCTTACTGTAAATCAAGGGCGACCAAACATGCAGTTTTTGGCCACGCAGTAAGCAAGCTTCCTTGAGGGACTTGATCTCCTGCTGAATGAGGGGAAAGGAATTGAATACCACAATCAAGGCATAGGCCCAAGAACGCGATAACCCCTTTTGAGCCAAGTACAAGAGAAGCTCTTTTAGGGAAATACTAGAAACAAAGACAAGACCAATACAAACCGTCACAAAAGCTCTCGTTCCAAGTATCACTGCCTGCGAAGCATCCCCATGTAACTGAACTGCCCAGTAGTTGGCCAAAGATGGTAAAAGGGCGAGCACAAGCATCCAAGCCAACATTTTAAATCGACGGTAATAGAGCAAAAAGAGTATACAAAATGCAGCTACTAAAAGATTAAGAGCAATCGAAGGAATGAAAGATGTTTCCAAGGATAAAATTAGAAAGAAGAGGCTGATAACTGGTGTCTTGGTTGCTACTTTGATCATACTACCTCACCTCCCCTAGAGTATCAATGTTCAGAGATGAGAGAGGTTTGCTGATGGTCACGTCTTGGAGATGACTGAGCCCCTCACTAGTCATCTCAATCCAATAATCGACCACAGAAATAAAGGGATCTAAACGATGGCTAATGATCAAAAAACTTCTTCCTTGATTTCTGTCCTCCAACATCCACTGACAAAAATAATGGCAAGCTCTATCATCCAAACCAGCAAATGGTTCATCTAGCAAAATCACAGACGCCTTGCTGGTAAAGATGGTCAGCAGCTGAAGAATCTTTTGCTGGCCACCACTTAATTGATAGGGACTCCTATCAAGCGCCTGCTCCAGATTAAAATATCGTAAAGCTTGGAGAATCCGTTGATTTCTTTCAGAGTCTGGACTATCTAATTGCAGTTCCTCTCTCAGACTAACTCGGATAAACTGCTTCTCAGCTTCCTGAACAACACCTGTCAGATCACGATACAGACTTTTTTTCTTTTTCAGGACTTTCCCCTTCCAAGTAATGCACCCTTTATACTTTTGAAATTGAAGAATAGAGCGAAAGAGGGTTGATTTCCCGACACCATTGTCACCCAAGATACAGGAAATTCCTTGGTAGAATGTAAAATCCGCAATTGAAAAGAGGGAGCGCTTATCCAGCTCACAAGTCGTTCTATCCATATGGAATAGTTCTGGACTAGAAGCAACTTCCTTTGAAGCAACCTTTGTCATCTCAGAGGTAGGGATTTGAAACACTTCCCTTAGTTGGCCATCTCTTAGCTCCACCATATGGTCGATATAGACTTCATAGTCCGTTAAATCATGGTCACACAGGATAACTGTCTTCCCATCAGAGACCAACTCTTTTAGAATCTCCAATATCTCTATCCTACTCTTACGATCAATGGAAGCGAAGGGCTCATCCAAGAGATAGACCCTAGGATTCATAGCAAAGAGAACTGCCAGTGCAGCCTTTTGCTTTTCTCCACCTGATAAGTGATGAATTGGACGGTGCAAGATTGCCTTGCACCGACATTGCTGGACAACCTCTGCTATTTTAGAATCAATTTCCTGAACGGGATGCCCAATATTTTCCAAGGTAAAAATCAGCTCCTCAAACAAGTTCTCCATTGTAAATTGATGATTAGGATTTTGAAAGAGAATACCAACCGTCTGGACACGTTCGATGATAGAAAGCTGACTGACCTCGCTCCCATTTATCAGGACTTGACCGCTATAGGGAAGAGAACTGACTTGGGCAATCAATTGAAAGAGGCTTGATTTTCCAGAACCACTGCTCCCAACTAACAAGGTAAAGGCTTGCCCATGAAAGGTAAAATCAATCGGTTCTGAAAAAATTGGGGACTGAATCTCCCGTAATTCCAGCCCCATCTATGCTTTTCCTCCAGTTGCAAACTGATGATAGAGTTTGACAATGGCACGAACCAAGATAGTACAGAAGAAAAAGACGGAAATAAAACGTACCACTAGCAAGGAAAGGACAAAAGGAAGGGAGAAGGCATAGTAACCTAACTTAATGTATTCATAGACAAAGCTAACAAGCGTAATCCCAATACTATTGGCAGTTAGAGAGAGCCAACTTTCATAGCGATTCTTGGTTACGATAAAACCAAGTTCACTTCCCAAACCTTGAACCAAGCCAGACAAAAGGGCACCTAGACCAAATTGGCTACCATAAAGAACTTCAGCAAGCGCAGCTAGCCCTTCTCCAATCGTTGCGCTTCCCACTCTTGGAACAAAGATGGCAGCAATGGGTGCAGCCATACACCAGAGACCAAAGAGGATTTCATTGGCAAAGGCCTGTAAACCAAGAGGTGCTAAAATCAGGGTGAGGATATCAAACAGATAGCCTGAACCCACAAAAACGCCACCAAAAAAGATAGACAAGAAAGCAAGTAAAATAACCTCTTTTAACTGCCATTTTTTCAACATAAAAAACTCCTTTTTTAAAGAAAAGTGGGGTATTCAAGGTGAGCTACCGAAAGGCTTAACGTCCAGCCTATCCTCTTTTGATAAACAAAAAAACTCCAATTACAAACGAGAATTAGAGTTTACCTTACAAGATTAGACAGTTCTTTTCGACATACGAAAAAAACCTTTTCACATTTCCCTTCGACAGTACTAACTGTATCAGGTTCAATGGGTATCATCTCAGCCTAAAGCACCCCAAATGTCTTTATTATTTAATTATATAATTATTTTAACAGACGATTTATTCTAGTTCAAGGAATTGAACTGGAAATACAGCCTTGTACTCAAAAAGACAGCAGATCTTTCTTTTGCAAAAAATAAATGACTTATTTGATGGATTAGCTATTTGAACTGAATCTGGACATATCTTTTTAGAAAAAAGAAAATCCTACTCCCTCAGAATCCAAGGAAAAATTGATGCCTATTGTTCACTCATTTCCCGAACAGTTTTTTCTATATTTTTTGCATACGATATTGCTGAAATGATTGAAACGCCGTCAACATTGGTCTTCATAATATCTTTAATATGTTGCGTCTGTATCCCACCAATTGCAACTAAGGGAATTTGTGGCAATAGTTTTCTCATCAATTTAAGACCTTCATAACCTATAGCACCACCAGCATCATCTTTTGACTGGGTATCAAATACAGGACCAACACCAACATAATCTACATATTCAACTTTTGATTGTTGAAATTCTTCCTCGTTTTTTATAGAAAGACCAATTATTTTATCTGGCATCAATTTTCTAATTTCATCAACACCAAGATCATCCTGTCCTACATGTACACCATCAGCATCAATTTCCATTGCCAAATCAATATCATCATTAACAATAAACGGAACATTGTATTTTTTACAAAGATCCTGTAGTTTAATTGCTAATTCGACTTTTTCTTTACCTTCTAAGGCTCCCTCACCTTTTTCACGGAATTGAAATAAGGTTATACCACCTTTTAAGGCTTCCTCAACGACTCTATATATATCTTTTCCTTGGCAAGTAGTCGTTCCACAAATAAAATATAGTTTTAGTAATTCTTTATGAAACATCTTACTTCACTCTTTTGAATTCCTTTACATCTTCGTCTGTAATCTCGTATAAGGCATTTATAAATTCAACTTTAAATGTTCCAGGAAGATGCCCATTTGGACGTTTTTCTGCCATTTCTCCAGCGATATTGTAAACCAACATTGCTGTTTCTAATGATTTCAATTCTTGACCTTTTTCAAGTCCGATAAAGCTTGCTACTACAGCACCTAATAAGCATCCTGTCCCAATAACTTTTGGCATCATGGCACTACCATTATGAATCGTTACAACTTCTCCATTAACCGCAATGGCATCCACTTCACCTGTTACTACTATTGGAATATTGAACTTTTTATTTGCTGCTAGAGCAATTTCATCAATATTATCTACGCCTGCACTATCTACTCCTTTAGATGCCACATTTATTCCTACTAAAGAGGCAATCTCGCCAGCATTTCCCCTAATCGCTGCCAGTTTGTAATTATTGATTAGATCATCTGCTACTTTTTTTCTATATTCTCCTGCTCCACAGGCTACAGGATCTAAAACTGCAGGAACATTATATTTTTCAGCAATTTTTAGTGCCTCTTGGTACAGCTTCCAATTATTATCCGTTAAAGTCCCAATGTTAATCAATAATCCTCCAGCATATTTTAATAGATCTTCTAAGTCTGCTGGGTACTCGCTCATAGCTGGTGAGGCACCCAGTGCTACTAATCCATTTGCTGTAAAGTTTTTTACAACATCATTGGTGATACAGATTACTAATGGTGCTTTTTCTTTTAATAATTTTAAACTTGTCATATTGAAATCCTTCCTTTTCACTTTATACGATCTACTGATTTCGATTTATCTCTATCTTTCGTTAAGAAATTTTTCAGTTACATTGAATGATTTACCTCATCAAATTTGTCAGTATCCTGAACTTTCCCTAAGCATCATAACCAATATCAAAAAAGGCTAATTCTAAAGCGACTGCTTGGTTCCAGCGTTGCTTAAGTTCTGTCAAATCTTCTCGACCTTTTCCGACACGATTGAGTTCGTCAACCAGAAATTGAACCCACTCTGCAAAGAAAGGACCTCTGTGGAGATTAATCCATTCCGAATGAATATAGGCTTCAGGTAGAGCCAAATCTTTAGAACCCCAGTCTAAATAGAGACCTTCTGCAATGACCAGCATGACTAAAAGATGGGCATAGTCTGATGATGATACAGCAGAATACATAAGCTCCTGAAAGGCTTTTGTTACAGGATGCAAGGTCACTTCCAGATAGTCATTCTCAGATACTTTTAAATCTTTGAAAGCTTTTTGGAAATAACCGTCTTCATCTGCTTCAAGAAAGCCTAGTTGCTTGGCAAAACGAAGCTTGGATTCAAGCTGGTCTGCGTGGGCTACGCAAGCACCCAGCATGGATAAGAAGGCATCAAAGAAGTGATAATCTTGAATTAGGTAGTCTTTTAAGACCTTATTCTCAATTGTCCCCGCAAAAAGTTCCTTAACAAAACGATGATTGATTGCAGCCTGCCAATCCTTCTGACTGCTTTTTAATAATTCTCCAACAGTCAAACCTGGCTGAAATGCATAGTCTTGTCTTTCCATATTTACTTTTCCTCTCTTTACTCGTTCGTAATCAACAAAACATCAAGAAAATCCTAGTTTTACTTGACCTTTTTAAAGAAAATCAAGGGCGTTCAAGAAAAGCTACCTAAATGCTTTGTATCACCTTCATCCAGTTTATATAAACAAAAAAACTCCAATTACAATCAAGAATTAGAGTTTAGCTTACAAGATTAGATCGTTCATTTCGCCATACGAAAAAACGTTTCACATTTCCCTTCGCCAGTCTTAACTGTATCAGGTTCAATGGGTATCATCTCAGCCTAAAGCACCCCAAATGTCTTTATTATTTAATTACTGCACCAGTATAGCAAAAAATGAAAGCCCTAGCAAGATATTTGACTGAAAAATATATTTATATAGATTTCAATGGTGATTTATTCTTCCTATAGACGAAGAAAAACCTCCACATCAAGTGGAGGCAAGCTATTTTATCAATACAATTTTAAGTCACGAGGGTCAACTGGGAAGGTTGGATTGTATGGGTTGTGACGGAGTTTGAAGTGTTTGACATCTTCAATAGTCTGAGTTCCAGATAACTGCATAACTGTCTTCAATTCTGCATTCAAGTGTTCAAAGACTTGACGCACACCAACACTACCGCCGAGAGCCAAGCCATAGATAACCGGGCGGCCAATAGCTACCAAGTCTGCTCCTGAAGCCAAGGCTTTAAAGACGTGTTGGCCACGACGAATACCAGAGTCAAAGACAATTGGTACGCGTTTGTCAACTGCTTCTGCTACTTCTTGAAGTGAGTCAAAGGCAGCTGGCCCACCGTCGATTTGACGGCCACCATGGTTGGTTACCCAGATACCAGAAGCTCCAGCAGCAAGCGAACGTTCAACGTCCTCACGGCATTGTGGCCCCTTGACATAAACAGGAAGTCCTGAGTATGTAGCGATAAATTCGACATCGCGTGGAGATAGGCGCTGTTTAGCTGATTTGTAAACAAAGTCCATTGATTTACCAGCACCTTCTGGCAGGTATTCTTCAACAATCGGCATGCCAACTGGGAAGACAAAACCATTACGCTTATCGACCTCACGATTGCCCCCTACCGTAGCATCAGCCGTCAAGACAATCGCTTTATAACCTTCAGCCTTCACACGGTCCATGATGTGGCGATTGATACCATCATCTTTACTAAAGTAAAACTGGAACCAATGAGGTGTCCCTTGAAGGGCTTCCGTAATTTCTGGAAGGTCGACAGTAGAGTAAGAGCTGGTTGTATAGAGAGAACCAAACTCATGCACACCACGCGCAGTCGCCACTTCACCCTGTTCATTTGCCAATTTATGAGCCGCAACAGGCGCCATAATGATTGGTGAAGACAATTTTTCGCCTGCAAATTCAATCTCTGTACTTGGATTTTCTACATTGCAAAGTGTATGAGGAACGATGAGTTTGTGGTTAAAGGCACGAATATTCTCACGCAAAGTGAAAGTATCCTCCGCCCCACTAGCGATATAGCCAAATGCTGCTTTAGGAATAACTTGTTGCGCCATTGGCTCCAAATCATAGGTATTGATGAAATCTACATGACCTTCTGCATTGCTTGTTTTGTATGACATAAAATGTCCTCCTTGATAAGTAAGCGTTTACTTTGTATATTACAAAAAATATTCTAACTCTTTTTTCAAAATTTTTCAAATATTTTGTTTGGAAATTTCATGCTTTCAATCATTTTACAGAGATAATTAAAAATGATGAACTTTCTTAAGTTATGGAAATTCAAATAATCTTTTCATTTTCTAATACTTTATCATCAAATTGTTCAGCTAGTATAGTTGCTGAGTGATAAAGTTCCTTTGCTTTATTTTTATCATTTTCAAAATAAAGATAGCACTTAGCTTCAAATACTGAAATTCCAGATTTATAGACTTGCAACATTGTTACTGATAAAATTTCATTCATCTTTTTTACTAGAGATATCATATGCTTATAGTCACTATGAACAACATAAACACCCGCTATGGCACAAAGAACTGATAGTAGCTCTACATTATACATTTCATCACTAACTAATTGCTGTTTCAACAACTTAATCCGAAAATCATCTAATGCTCTCTTCTATAAATCAAGTCTTGACATTGCATAGCAAAATAATCAATTAATAGTAAATCATTGAATGTGTAAACTTGCTTTAGTGTTACTTGCTTAAAATAATCATCAAAAATATCTTCAGCGAAACTACCTGTCCCTGTCCTTATCAAGTCTAATATTCTTTCAATCAAGTCTAGACTCAGCAACTCTTCCTCAGGAAGAGCTAGTTCTTTATTTTCAAGAAAAGTATCTATCGGAACTTCTAATCGCTTAGATAAATATTGTAACTTAGTAATTGTTGGCAAGGATTGCCCAAGCTCAGTACGCATCAGCTGTTTGATTATTAAGTCAGCTTCTGTCCACAGACCTCTTCTCTCGTCAATTTGTGACGTTCATGTTCCTGTCTTACTCTATGACCAATTTCAGTTTTAATATCTGTTGTCATTCTTACCTCTTAACCACAATCCATAAATTAACATACTTTTAATTCTTCGGCTAAAAATTAACAATAATTCTTTTTCAAATCCGTCATATTATTTTCCAAAACTTGGATGTCTTGGCTGACTTTGAGAATGACAATGCTTCCTTGAATACTGGAGATGACTTGACGGGCCTGCAACTGCGCCCGCTCTTCTGACCAGTCAGCATGCAGGTCTTGCAAGAGGCTGGCTAACTTCTCTGTCCACTGGGTCATAAAATCATTGAGAGGAAAGCGGAAGTTCTCATCTTCTGTGGACAATTCCACAATCAGATTACCAATTGGGCAACCATAAAAGACCGTCTGACTTTCATGAAATTGACAAACCCAGTCAATCATATCCGAAAACTTGTCACTGTCAGACTTGTCTGCTTCAAAAATATCTTCAAAAAGCTCTTTTCGCCAATTTGCTAAAATATCTTGAATGACCGTCAAACCAATTTCCTTCTTAGATTTGAAATAATAATAAAGCTGCCCCTTGCCAACATCAGCTGCCTCCATGATGTCACTGATGGAGGTGGCCACATAACCCTTCTGATAAATCAATTTCTCAGCACTTTGTAAAATACGCTCTTTAACACTCATCTGCTCACCTCTCTTTTTCCTATTATAGCAGATTCAGAGCCTGAAACCAAACAATTGAAACCACCTCCTTTTGCCACTGTTTTATCATTAAAATTTTTGTTCTGAGCAAATTAATTTACAAATTCAATTTTAGATGTTATTATAATTGTACCGAATGGTCAGTATATAACTAAAACTACCATTTGGAAAATCATCAAACTAACAGTCTAAATTCCTATTGGCTGTTAATCAAATCATATTAGGAGGAACCTCATGTTCAATCAGAAAAATGTCGCATTTGTTATCACAGACCCACAAGTTGAATTCCTAAAACATACTGGTAAAGGATTCGGAGCAACTAAAGACGTTCTTGAAAAAGTTAATACTATTGAAAATCTGACAAAGCTTTTCGCTCTTGCTCAAGAGCGTGGCTACAAGCGTTTTATCTCACCGCACTACTTCTATCCACACGATCACAAGTGGCAATTTAAAGCTGCTGGTGAAACGATGATGATTGAAAACGAAATGTTTTGGCGTGATAGCCAGTATTCAGCAATTCCAGAAGGCTCTGGAGCAGATATGATTGAAGAGATTAAACCATTTTTGGATGAAGATACTATTGTTGTCAACGGACATAAAATCTTTGGCCCAGAAAGCAACGACCTTAACCTTCAACTCCGCAAAAATGGTATCGACACCGTCATCTTGGCTGGTATGAATGCTAATCTCTGCGTGGATTCACACATGCGTGAACTCATAGAATTAGGCTACAATGTCATTGTTGTTAACGATGCTGTCGGTGCTCCAGGTGAAGAAGCCTACCAAGCTGCACTAACAAACTACGGCTACATTGCCAACCAAGTTTTGACAACTGAGGAAGTTATCGCTCAACTTTAGTATTAAAAACAAAATCAGGTAATCCTAGCGACTACCTGATTTTCTATGTTTTAAGAATTTTGCCAATTTTCTTGGTCTTCTTTAAAGCGTTTTAGAAGGTCGAGTCCTTCTGGTGTGATATAGCCTTCTTCTTGGGCTAGGTGAATGAGTTCACTGTAGTTAGAAAGCGTCACAAGTTTGACACCTGCATCTGAGAAGTTCTTATCTGCTTTTGGCAATTGGTAACTGAAAATCGCTACAACACCAAGTACATCTGCACCTTCGCGTTTAGCTGCTGCTACGGCCTCAAGAACAGAACCACCTGTTGAAATCAGGTCTTCAACCACTACCATTTTTTGACCTTGAGCTACACGGCCTTCGATTTGGTTACCAGCTCCGTGGTCTTTTGGTTTGCTGCGGATGTAGGCAAAAGGCAAGTTCATCTTGTCAGCGATGATAGCTCCGTGTGGAATCCCTGCTGTCGCAGTTCCTGCAATCACTTCCACCTCTGGAAAGGCTTCTTTGATAGCATCTACAAAACCATTTTCAATTAGAGTACGAGTTTCTGGATAGGCTAGTGTCACACGGTTGTCAGTATAAATCGGCGATTTGATACCAGATGCCCAAGTGAAAGGCTCCTCTGGTTTAAGGTAAACGGCTTGGATTTTCAAGAGGTGGCTAGCGATATCTTTAGCAAGTGTCATAGTATTCTCCTTTGTTTTTATAATCTATTTCTTTAATTTCAGTCTTGGTTCCATTCATTCTTGATAGCATGATAAGCTACAACAGGATCCTCAGCTTGGGTAATAGGACGTCCCACTACGATATAGTCACTACCGATTTGATAGGCGTCCGCTGGCGTCATGACACGTTTTTGGTCTCCTACCGCAGCTCCCGCTGGACGAATTCCCGGTGTCAAACAGATAAAATCTTTGCTTGTTGCTTCTTTGATAAGCTTGACTTCCTGAGCTGAGCAAACGACACCGTCCAAGCCCGCTTCAGCTGTCTTCTTGGCATAGTGAATGACCGATTCTTGAAGACTGGTTTGGATATTTTGAAAGTCTCTCATTTGTTCTTCAGAAGTTGAAGTCAATTGAGTGACAGCAATCAATTTTGCTTCTTTTCCAAGACCTTCACGCGCAGCCTTCATCATCTCTACACCCCCAGCAGCATGAACATTGGTCATGTCTACACCAAGCTGAGATAAGACCTTCATAGCAGATTTGACTGTATTTGGAATGTCATGTAGCTTAAGGTCCAAAAAGACACTATGCCCCAGTGACTTCAAATAACGGACAACTTCTGGACCTTCCGCATAATAAAGCTCCATCCCTACTTTTAGATAAAGACTTTCTTCTACTGGGAAAAGAGATAAAAATTCCTTGACTGCCTCAAAACTAGGAAAATCAAGAGCAATAACTGGACGATATTCACGCATACCTTTCTCCTTTTACCTTTAAGAGCAAGAGAGTATGGTCAAAAATAAACCACGAAAAAAGGAACCTGCCAACAGCAAGGTTCCACGAAAAATGGGTAGAGTTCACCCTTTCACCGTCTAACCTTAGCTGCCTCTCTGGACTGCTTTAAAGGTTTTTTTCTATTCTATTATTTATAGTAGGACTTGTCAAGCAAAAACTCGAAACTGGACTTCTATACCATTCAAAATCAAGAGGAAAAGTTAGTCTAACGACTCTGTGATTGCTGGCTCGTTTGGCTTTGATTTCTCTGTTCTTCTTGTTTTTTCTTTTCTTCTTCCTGTTTTTTCTTCTCAGCTTCCTGTGCCTCTTGTTTGGCTTTTTCCTCAGCCTCTTCTATCAGTTTATCCGCTATCGTATAGCTGTATACTCCAGCTTCCATATCGACTACACTCGGTTCTGACAATTGGGGCTTGATTTTGCTGTAATAAGGCAATTTTTTACTCAACTCTGACAAGGGAACCAATATTTCATCTGTATCCAGCATGGTGATTTTTAGAAGATCGGCAGTTGCCTTACTTGGAGCTAGTTCGATCTTCTGGATTTTACTCTTGATATCCTCACTGATGCTAGAAAGACCTGAAATCAGATCCTTCACCTGCTGCTCGTCATTAAAGGTAACTGTCAGATAAGTCTCAGGCAAGTTTAAGCGATTTACAGGAGTTGACTCAACCGCACCACTAGAAAGAATTGGATAATACTCTTCACCAGACACATAATAACCGACAATATCAAACTCCTTAACCTCAATCGTAAAGTTAGTCGGAAATTGATAGTCAATCTTCGCTGATTCTATCCAATGGTTAGACTTGATTCGCTCAGCGTATGTTTCTTTATCCAACAATAGAGCTAAAGTATAGTCACTATCTTGAATTCCAGAAGCCTGTTTGATGTCATCCGCCTGCGTGTTACTATTTCCCTTAACCTCGATATTTTTGATGGTCGAAAGTGGAGTCAACAGATAGACTGAAAAAAGGAGGACTAGGACACTCGGTACCAAGATACTCACAGCTCGCCAAATATGAACAGGCGCAATTTTAGGTTTGGCTGGTTTCTCTGTTTTTTCTTTTTTCTTCTCTTTTTCTTCTTTGACTTTAGAATCATCCTTTTGAGATTTTTCTTCTTTTTCGGATGATTCTTCGTCTGGAACAGTTTCGTTCTGGTCGGAATCACTTGATGACTTCTTACTTTCCTCTAACGACTTAGAGTTTTTCCCCATTCGAGCCTGTTTTTCCTTTTCCTTCTCCTCAGCTAGGGCAGCTTCTTCCTCAGCCTTCTTCTTTAGGTATTCCTGGTTTCGTTTCTGCCATTCAGACAATTCTTGCTTCTGGTTTGATTCTTTTTTCTTATCCTTTGACATTGATATTCCTTATGATAGGTCTTTTCTTAGTAGATCGTAAAAATCCGCAAGAGATTTCAATTCAGTCGAAGCTTTCATGCTAGCTTGGTATTGGTCCTTGTGACTAAGCAAGTGACTGAGTTTCGCCTCCAAGCTTTCCAAGGTCAAGTCGCTTTCTTGAAGTTCTTCTGCATAGCCTTTCTTAACAAAGTAGGCTGCATTTTCAATCTGGTCTCCTCGACTTGCTTCACGACCCAATGGTACGATGAGATGGAGTTTCGCCATGGCCAAGAGCTCAAAAATCGTATTGGCACCGCCACGCGTCACCACCACATCTGCCATCTCCATTAAAGGTTGATAGAGATCTATCACATAATCAACACGAAAGAGATTTTGACTCAACTCATTGAGGCTTGAATCTCCAGTGAGATTGATAATATTGTAGCGTTCGGTCAGTTCTTGCTTATGATCTGTCACCAATTGGTTAAAGACACGAGCTCCTGCAGAACCACCGACAAACAATACCGTTGGCAATTTAGGAGCAAAGTGTGTTTGGATATCCACCAATTCATCTGTTTCAGGAGTTTTTTGGTCTGAAACCTTGGTTACTGCCCCCACATGCTCGACTTTTGCAAGACTAGCAGGTTGCTCAAATGTTGAATACATCTTGGTCGCAAATTTATAGGCAATTTTATTGGCCAAGCCCATAGACAGGTCCGATTCGTGAATAAAGACAGGTACTCCTGACACACGCGCTGCGATAACCGGTGGTACAGACACAAATCCTCCCTTAGAAAAAAGAGCCTGTGGACGCAGTCGTAACATGATAAAGAGGGATTGGACAATTCCCCAACCAACTTTGAAGACATCCAGCATATTTTGCCAAGAAAAATAGCGACGCAACTTCCCAGTCGCAATGGAGTGGAAGGTCACATTCAAGCCTGACTTGAGGATTTCTTGGTGTTCGATTCCGTGTTTATCACCAATATAGTGAACTTCCCAGCCGTCTTCGATGAACTTAGGCATTAACAAAAGATTGAGGGTGACATGTCCAACCGTCCCCCCACCTGTAAAGACAATTTTTTTCATATTATTCCTTTAACTCCGCTACTGTGTCGATAAAGAGGTCGCCACGTACTTCAAAGTTAGCATACATATCCCAGCTAGCATTTGCAGGACTGAGAAGGACTACATCTCCTTGAGTCGCAAGCTCATAGGCCTTGCGGGTCGCATCTGCAATATCAGTGGCATCCACATAAGCCACACTAGCCTTATCCGCTGCCCGTTTGACACGCTCAGCAGATTGACCAAGGATGACCATCTTCTTGAGCCCTGTGATATCTGGTACCAATTCGTCAAACTCATTGCCACGGTCCAAACCACCTGCAATCAAAATGACCTTACTATTGTCAAATCCTGACAAGGCTTTTTGAGTGGCTAAGATATTGGTTGACTTGCTATCATTATAGAATTTGACCCCCTTGATTTCATCCACAAATTGGAGACGGTGTTTGACACCACCAAAGGATGAAAGAGTTTCCTTGATGGTTTGGTTGTCTACACCACGGAGCTTGGCTACTGCAATGGTCGCAAGGGCATTTTCCACATTGTGGCTACCTGGAACTCCGATTTCATCAGCTGCCATGACCACTTCCCCACGGAAGTAGAGTTGACTATCTTCAAGATAAGCTCCATCAACCTTTTCCTGTGTTGAAAATGGTACAACAGTAGCTTGTGTTTTGGTAGCCAATTCTTTTGCCAAATCTTGGTTAAAGTTCAATACAAGGAAATCATCCGCTGTCATCTTGTTCTGGATATTCCACTTAGCTGCCACATACTCCTCAAAAGAACCATGATAGTCGATATGAGTGGGCATGAGGTTGGTAATAACCGCAATCTCAGGATGGAATTCTTGAACCCCCATCAGCTGGAAAGAAGAAAGTTCCATGACGAGCGTGTCCTTGGCTGTCGCAGTTTGAGCCACTTGACTAGCAGGATAGCCGATGTTCCCTGACAAAAGACCGCGTTGACCAGCAGCAGTTAAAACTTCCCCAATCATCGTCGTTGTGGTTGTTTTCCCATTTGAACCCGTGATACCGATAATTGGCGCTTCTGAGATTAAATAAGCCAATTCCACCTCAGTCAAGACTGGAATCCCCTTTGCCAATGCCTTTTCAATCATGGGATTGCTATACGGGATACCTGGATTTTTCACCATTAGGGCAAATTCTTCATCCAAGAGCTCCAAAGGATGCCCACCAGTGACAACCTTGATTCCCTCTTCTAGCAAGCTTTGCGCAGCAGGATTTTCCTCAAAAGGCTTGCCGTCATTTACTGTCACAATAGCACCCAGCTTGTCTAGCAAACGGGCTGCAGACTCACCAGACTTAGCTAAACCTAAAACAAGGACTTTCTTATTTTTAAATTGATCGATTACTTTCATGTCTCAAACTCCATTTCTACTCCTACTATTTTACCATTTTTATGGAAATAAAAAAGCCACAAAGTGTATTTGTGACTCTTTCTTCTAACTTAATGTTCTCTTATCATCGATGAGATAAATCGGTAACTCGAATTACTTGATCCACTTGCTCCCAGATAAGAGGATTATGGGTCGCAATAATAATGGTCCGATTCGGATTTTTTAGAGATTCTAATATAGAAAGTAATTCCTCAGAGTTTTTGGGGTCTAGTGAAGCAGTTGGTTCATCTGCGAGGATCAAAGGTGGATCTTTTAAAATTATTTTCGCTAGAGCAACACGTTGTGCTTCTCCTCCTGATAATTCAAAGATAGGTTGCTTCAAATCCAAATAAGAGAGGTTAACACGGTTTAGAGCTTGTTTCATCAAAGAGATTTTCTCTTTTTCTTTCAACTTTTTACCAACTAAACCCAGATTGAGATTCTCTTTGACGGTTTGACTTTCAATTAAGCCAAAATCTTGAAATAAGTATCCTAAGTAATCTCTAAAGAAAACAGAAGGCTTGATGTCCTTAAGAGAAGTACCATCATAGATGATTTGTCCTTTGTCATATGGCTCTAATCGTCCAATCATATTCAAGAGTGTTGTCTTACCACAGCCACTTGTACCGATTAAGGCATAAATTTTCCCACCTTCAAAATGAAGATTAGTATCTGAAAATAGCTGACGGCTTCCAAATTTTTTAGATATATTCTTTAGTTCAATCATCCTATTTTCCTTTCATAATGGTCATAGAAACACGAGATTCTTTCTGTGCTTGACGGTAGAGAGTCAGTATAGCACTAACGAGGAAGATCGATAAAGTTACCAATCCAATCACCACATCCCGACTAAGCCAAATAAAGAGACTCGCACCGAATACAAAACTAGCAAATTGACTAATCATATACTGAGCGTGCGTTTCAAAAAATCGTAAACCTGAAATTCGTTTAATCAAGATATCTCGACGGAATTGCTCGAAATATAGAAGATTGACAGAATAAAAGAGTAACAAGGAACTAGCTATCCCAACAATAGCTCCTAAGATTAAAGTTGCTGTTTCAGTTTGAACTTCATTATAACGAGTTAGATAAACACTTCTTCCTTCTTTAAGATAGGATATTTGCTCATAAATTCCAGCTTTCTTCAAGAGTTTAATCCCATCTTCATATCCTTTGACAAAGATATTCTTACCAGCATTGATAGACCACATAGATTTAGAAATGATACTATCACCTATAGATGTTGGAGTAAATACAACTAAAATCGGATCAGTCAAATACTGAGTGGATACGGGATTCTCACCGTTATTATAAACAAATCGCTTTTCTCCAGTTGGAAGATAACTAACAATCGCTCTCATTTCATACTCTAAAGGAGCACTTGCCTCCTCACCAGATTTTCCATAATAACTCAATCTTTCTTCAAAAACTTTCTTAAGTTCTGCTTCCTGTGAACGAAGAGATTCTGGTAATAAGAGTCCAAATTCACCTTTTTGAAGATGAGCTAACTTCTGTTTGGTCTCATCATTTACAGTCACATTTTCCTTGTCCAAATAACTGGGACTAACATAGAGCGTATTAGCATCTGGACTATAGGTATCCAGTGTTTCCCCTTTTTCATTTTTTCCTTGTGGATTGGCAAAATGGATCAGATTATCCTTTACATAAAGGGCTTGTTCTTCTTCGATTGCTTCCTTGGCAAAGGCATACCACTTATTCTGATTTTCTGTATCTTTTACTCTATCACCTAAGCCAAAAGAAATTTGATAATAGTCTGCTCTGTCCTGCCATGCTTGTTTTGAAATTTCAAGTTCTTTCAATCGTTGGTAAGACGTTAAGCCTGTCTTAACAGCGTAGCCTACTGTAAAAACAGCTACTAACTGACACAATAGGGTTAAAGTCATCAAGCGTTTAAGGGGTAATCTCCCTTTAATAACAGGAACTAATGCTTTGTAACTCAAACTCATTAAATAAAGGAGCATTAGAAAAATTGAAATACCCAATAAAAACAACAGATAGAAACTAATCCCAAAACCATAGGTGGCTAACAAGATAGGATAAAACAAACCTTGACTAAAAAGAACGACTCCCCCACCTAGGAAGGAAAGGAGGGCTGATAGAAGGAGCCACTTGATATCAGTCGATAAAGAATGCCCCATGATGGATAAGAGAGTCTGACCAGAAAAGAGTTTTATACCTGCAGCTCTCATTTCCTTAATCCGAGTGATAATCACTAGAGCAAAGAAAGATAAGCCAAATATTGCTAAACTAATTAAAATAAGGGGAATTAGTAACATTTTAAAAGCAAGAGAATAGGGCGGTGTCTTTCGGTCAGGAATTGCTTTATAACCCAAATCTCCTAATTTATCGGCTAGCTTTTCTTTCGTCAAGGAGCCTGACAAAAGGAGATAACTACTTAGCGGATCACTACGTTCACGACTTTCTTGGCTAGCTTCTTGGAATTCTTTTGGTAAAGTTCCTTTACCATAAGTTGCATAAGTAAAGTGAGTCGTCCCATCCTTACTCGGCTCTACAATTCTTCTAGCTATTAAACTCTGTTCTGAGTTTGCAAAATTCTCCAATTCCTGTTCAAATACCTCACGCGTCGGCTCTTGAGTATCTTTTTTGACACGAAGTAAGGAGACGGAATCATAGCTTGCATATAAATATTGTGGCGCACGTAAGACAATAATCCAAGCAAGGAAGAAGCTGAGAAAAAAAGTTGATAATAATATGAATAGTTTCTTCATAGTAGACTCCTTGTGGTGAAAATTGATTTCAGGAGGTAAGATTTCAGAGTATGAAATCGGTTTCTATTTATCGCAAATATATCACCATTATGATAAATTGTCAATAGATTTTAGCAAAATATAATTATATTTTTTTGGACTAACTTTTTAAACTTCTATAACAATATAGAGCTCTTAAAATGTGGAAAAAAACTCACTTGAACAAAATATTTTTAGGTTTATTCCTTTTTGCAAGAAACGGAATCTTAGACTTTCCGTTGTGATAAAAATGCCTGAAAACAATAGATTTCAGGCATTCGGAAACTTTGAGACTATAGGCTCAAAGTTTAGGTATGGAATTTCGAAGAAAGTCGCTACCGTCCGTAATCACCTAAGGAAAGTCTTAAAAATCTTATTTTAAATCGAAAAAGAGAGCCATAGCTCTCTTTCTCTTTATCTTCTTCTGCTCTTTTTTTCAGACATGAGCGTAATGTCTCTCAAGCTAAAGTAGGCTAGGACCAGCATGGCGATTGTGACAAAGAATTCTGTCGGTAATTGGAAGATTTGCAAGATGGACAACATCAGCAAAATCAAGAGTGCAACAACTACAAAAACCAAGATAACGATGTTGACTGTTCCTTTGATACTTTGGGGTGTCGCAAATACATAGAGTAGTAATAAGAGTATCCCTATGATTAAATAGACCATCTTTATCTCTTTCTAGCTCTTATTCAGCTGATTTTTTCTTTTTGTTGGCTTTCTCGCGCTCTGCCTTATTGAGGATTTGCTTACGCAAACGGATAGACTCAGGCGTTACTTCCATGTACTCATCGTCATTCAAGAACTCAAGAGACTCTTCAAGGGTCAAGATACGAGGTGTCTTGATAACCGCTGTTTGGTCCTTAGTAGCAGAACGAACGTTGGTCATTTGTTTGGCCTTAGTGATATTAACTGTCAAGTCATTTTCACGAGAATTTTCACCGATGATCATTCCTTCATAAACCTCAGTACCTGGGTTGACAAAGATCGTACCACGTTCTTCGATAGACATGATTGAGTATGTTGTAGCCTTACCAGCATCGATAGAAACAAGGGCACCACGGTGGCGTCCACCAATTTCACCCGGAATCAATGGCAAGTATTGGTCAAAGGTATGGTTCATGATACCGTAACCACGAGTCATTGACAAGAACTCAGTTGAGTATCCGATCAAACCACGCGCTGGAACAAGGAAGACCAAACGAGTTTGACCATTACCAGTTGAGATCATATCCAACATTTCACCCTTACGTTCAGAAAGGCTTTGGATAACAGATCCTTGGTATTCTTCTGGAGTATCGATTTGAACACGTTCAAATGGTTCACATTTAACACCATCAATCTCTTTTACGATAACTTCTGGACGAGATACTTGAAGTTCATAGCCCTCACGACGCATGGTTTCGATTAGGATTGACAAGTGCAATTCTCCACGACCTGAAACAGTCCATTTATCTGGTGAATCCGTTGGGTCAACACGAAGGGAAACGTCTGTTTGCAATTCTGCCTGCAAGCGTTCTTCCACCTTACGAGAAGTCACCCATTTTCCTTCACGACCTGCAAATGGTGAGTTGTTGACCAAGAAGGTCATTTGAAGGGTTGGCTCATCGATGTGTAGGATTGGAAGAGGTTCAATGGCGTCTGTCGGAGTAATAGTTTCACCAACAAAGATATCTTCCATACCGGATACGGCAATCAAGTCACCTGCTTTGGCTTCTTGGATTTCACGACGTTCCAAACCAAAGAAACCGAAGAGTTTTGTTACACGGAAGTTCTTCGTTGTGCCATCTAGTTTAGAAAGAGTAACTTGGTCTCCAACTTTCACACTACCACGGAAAACACGACCGATACCGATACGACCTACGAAGTCATTGTAGTCCAAAAGTGATACTTGGAACTGCAAAGGCTCATCTGAGTTGTCTACTGGAGCTGGGATATGGTCGATGATGGTGTCAAAGATTGGCGCCATTGTTTTTTCTTGGTCAGCCGGATCATCTGACAAGGAAGATGTTCCGTTAATCGCTGAAGCATAAACAACCGGGAAATCAAGCTGGTCATCATCTGCACCAAGCTCGATGAAGAGTTCCAAGACTTCATCCACTACTTCTGCTGGACGAGCTGATGGTTTGTCGATTTTGTTGACAACCACGATTGGGACAAGGTCTTGTTCCAAGGCTTTTTTCAATACGAAACGAGTCTGTGGCATGGTTCCTTCGTAGGCATCTACGACCAAGACAACACCGTCAACCATTTTCATAATACGCTCAACTTCTCCACCGAAGTCCGCGTGTCCTGGTGTGTCCATGATATTGATACGAGTTCCGTTGTAAGCAACAGCTGTATTTTTAGCAAGGATGGTAATTCCACGCTCTTTTTCGATATCGTTTGAGTCCATAGCGCGCTCTGCTAACTCTGTACGTGCATCAAGAGTTTCAGATTGTTTCAATAATTCGTCAACGAGGGTTGTTTTACCGTGGTCAACGTGGGCGATAATCGCAATGTTACGGATATCTTCTCTTAATTTTGTCATGATTTCCTCTATAATATTTAAAATTTATTTTCTAACTGAGCAATTATACCATATTTTCAAGTAAATAACATAATTCAAGTAAGTGTAAATGTTTTCACTCCGCTTTTCTAGTCAAGGCAACTCTTTTCAAAGTCAGAGACTTATGATAAGATAAGCTGGTATGCGTTTAGATAGATTATTAGCCCAAGAAAAGGTCAGCCGCAAGGCTATGAAACAGGCACTTTTGAAAAAAGAAATCCTAGTGGACGATTGTCCAGCCAGTTCCCTGGCTCAAAATGTCGACACTGGATTGCAGAAACTAGTTTTTCAAGGACGGCAGATTCAAGGATACGAGCACACCTACCTCATGCTTCATAAGCCAAACGGAGTCGTTACAGCTAGCAAGGATAAGGACCTACCAACCATCATGGACCTCCTTCCTCCGGACATCCAGTCTGACCAACTTTATACTGTCGGCAGACTAGACCGCGATACGACGGGACTACTGCTTTTGACAGACAATGGACCTCTTGGTTTTCAACTCCTTCATCCCCAGTACCATGTCGATAAATCCTATCAAGTGGTAGTAAACGGACCGCTCACGTCAGATCATATCCAAAAATTCAAGGATGGAATCGTCTTTTTAGATGGGACCACTTGTAAACCTGCAAAACTAGACATTCTGTCCACAAGCCCAACAGAGAGCCGTGCCTCCATCACCATCTCTGAGGGCAAATTTCATCAAGTCAAGAAGATGTTTCTATCAGTTGGTGTCAAGGTGACTGCCCTAAAACGCGTCCAATTCGGTGATTTTACATTAGACCCAGAACTAGTAGAAGGGCAATTCCGTCCCTTGAATCCAGAGGAATTGGAAATCATTAAAAACTACTTAGAGAAAAGTGGATAAAAGAAAAAAGCTTTAAATTTAAAGCTTTTTTTGTTTTTGCTTATCTAAAAACTAATGCGATGGCTGCAATCCAGTTAAGGACAGAAACTACAAGTCCTACGATATTGAGAATCTTTTCTGTTTTATAGTCTAGTCCAGATTCTTTTTGGTATGAAAAAGCCAAGACCAATCCTATGATCCCCAAAATCAGACCCACTATCGGAGATAGCAAGCCAAGGACGATAGATAAGATACCTAAAATAAGTGAAGGTTTTTTCTTTTGTTGTGAATTCATATTATAAAATCTCCTTAAATTTAATATAAATGATGATACCTTAAAATGCTAGCTTTATCTATCATTCGACAGTTTTTAATAGAATGTTAGCTCGTCTTCACTTTCCCTTTCCAAGAATCCAATCCATAAGAAAGGATATAAATCTCAGAAAAACCTTGTTTTTTCAGATAAAGTGCTGCATTGGTCACTCGTTGTCCACGTTGGTTTTCGTAGAGAAGGACAGGTTTATCCTTGCGAAGGGCTGCAAGGCTTGACTTCAACTGATTTGAAGGAATATTGCGAGCTCCGAGGATATGTTTTCTGTGAAATTCTGCTGGTTCACGGACATCAATCAATTGCCCTTTCCGAATCAAGGCTTCAAATTCTGCATTGTCCACAATCTTAGCCGCACGACGAATACGAAGGTAGTTATAGCCCATCCATGCCACCATTGCCAGTATAAGTGCCCACAAAATCCAAGTAACCATTAGTTCATTTCTCCATTTTTCTCAATATAGTCTAATTCTATCTTGTGCTCCCTGCGGAGAACAGCTTCCGCTTCTAAGTAATCTAGCTTGTCCATGAGACCTGCATCATAGATCCGAGAGAGTTCGAGCTTCATCAGTTCAATATCATACAAGCGCTTCCCCATGTAAACAATAATGCCAAACTGTTTGAGAAATTGCTGCACATCATAGAATGTTTTCATAGCTTCCATTTTAGCAGATTCTAGACTTTTTTTCAATACTGGACCGGCTCTTTCCCCCCTATTTTCTTCGTCTTCATTGCCCATTCTTCCGCAAGTGTGGTACAATAAAAACATGAGAATTCAACAACTACACTATATTATCAAAATTGTCGAAACTGGCTCTATGAATGAAGCAGCCAAGCAACTCTTTATCACCCAACCCAGTCTTTCAAATGCCGTTCGAGACTTGGAAAATGAAATGGGCATTGAAATCTTTATCCGCAATCCCAAGGGCATTACCTTAACCCGTGACGGGATGGAGTTTCTCTCCTATGCTCGTCAGGTCGTTGAACAAACCCAACTTCTGGAGGAACGTTATAAAAATCCTGTCGCCCACCGCGAACTTTTCAGCGTTTCCTCTCAGCACTATGCCTTTGTAGTTAATGCCTTTGTCTCTCTGCTCAAGAAAAGTGATATGGAAAAATACGAGCTCTTCCTACGTGAAACTCGGACCTGGGAGATTATCGACGACGTCAAGAACTTCCGTAGTGAGGTCGGTGTCCTCTTTTTAAACAGCTACAACCGTGATATTTTAACGAAAATGCTAGATGACAATCACCTGCTAGCGCACCACCTCTTTACCGCTCAACCCCATATCTTTTTTAGCAAGACCAACCCTCTAGCTAAAAAAGACAAGGTCAAACTGGTTGATTTGGAAGACTTCCCTTATCTGAGTTATGACCAGGGGACGCACAACTCCTTCTACTTTTCAGAGGAGATTCTTTCACAAGAGCACCACAAGAAATCCATCGTAGTCAGTGACCGTGCCACCCTCTTTAACCTTTTGATTGGTTTGGATGGTTACACCATTGCAACAGGGATTTTGAACAGCAACCTCAACGGAGACAATATCGTTTCCATTCCACTGGACATTGACGACCCGATTGAACTAGTCTATATCCAGCATGAAAAAACCAGCCTGTCTAAGATGGGTGAACGCTTTATCGAATACTTAGTAGAAGAAGTTCAGTTTGATAGTTGATAAACCATCAGACATATTTTATAATATTTCTTAGAAAATAATGATTGGAGAATATCGTTGAAAAAGTTTATATTGGCAAGTGCTGTTGTCCTTTCAATGGCAGGATTGACCCAATCACCTATCTACGCAGAGGAAAGCAACGCTAATCCTCCTGCTACCACCGAACAAAGCAACTCTAAGGAAGATAAGAAAGATCTTTCAACTAAAACTGAAGAGGAGGTTGCATCACTTCCAAAAGACAAGACAAAAGAAGAAGCCCCTAAAAAAGAAGGATGGCAGGAAGAAAACAAGCAGTGGCGTTTCTATGAAAATAATCAGCCTGTCCTAAGATGGAAAAAAATTCAAGATAAGTGGTTCTATTTTGACCAAGAGGGAAATCGACTCAGCGATACTATCTTTGACGGCTATGTTCTCAATAAAGACGGGGTCATGGTAGAAAATAGTTGGGTGGTTCTTGAAGGGAAATGGTACTACACCAGTGAGTCTGGAAAAATCATCCAGCAAAAATGGGAAAAAATCGGAGGAGTTTGGTACTACTTCGACAAAGATGGAGTCATGCTCAGTCAGACAATCGTTGATGGTTATCTCCTTACTAAAAGTGGGGCTATGGCTAACAATGGCTGGGTGAAGGTTGACCAAAATTGGTACTATGTCACACCATCTAGCAGAATCTCGCAAGACAAGTGGGAGAAAATCAACGGTTCTTGGTACTACTTTGATAAAAACGGCGTGATGCTCAGCCAGACAACCATTGGTGCCTACCTGCTTGACAGTAGCGGGGCCATGGCAGAAAACTCTTGGGTGAAAATCAATGAAAATTGGTATTACGCTAATGAATATGGGAAATATAGCCAAGACAAATGGGAGAAAATCAATGGTTCTTGGTATGCTTTTGAACAAAATGGAGTCATGCTTTCCAATAAATGGAAAGAAAGCTACTACCTCAAGGCCAGCGGGGCCATGGCGGAAAAAGAGTGGATTTTTGATAAATCCTACAATAGCTGGTTCTATCTAAAAGCGGATGGCCGTTATGCAAATCAAGAGTGGATTGGGGCATACTACCTCAAGTCTGGCGGTTATATGGCCAAGAATGAGTGGATTTACGACGACTATTACAAGGCTCGTTACTATCTGGACGATAGTGGACATTATGTATCAGGAACTTACAAGATAGACGGCAAGGAACACTTGTTCCAAAAATACGGCCAATGGATTTCTGAAGTTTCAACTGAAGGTGGATTTACAAAAGGCCAGTATAGCAATACCATCTTCCTAGATCCTGGACATGGTGGTCGGGATTCAGGTGCCTTCTACTACAATGTCGCTGAAAAAGATCTCAACATGCAGATTTACCGCAAACTTCGCGCTAAGTTAGAAGAACTGGGCTACAAGGTCCTCACCTCTCGTGATAGTGATATTGACGTTGACTTTGTTACTGAACGTTCTCGTATGGTTAATAAGACCAACTCTGACATTTTTATCAGTATTCACTTCAACGCTACTGGTAGCACATACTCAAAAGCGAGCGGTATTCAAACCTACTCCTATAGAGATGAACCTGATTATCCAAGTAAGATTAATCAATACTGGCACAATCACCCTGATCGTATGAGTGAAAGCAAACGCCTTGCTGCTGCTATCCACTCCTCTCTCCTAGCCGAAACAGGGGCTAAGGATGCTGGTTTATTGGAAAGTAGCTTTGCCGTACTACGCGAAACAGCCAAACCAGCCGTTCTCCTAGAGCTTGGTTATATGGATAATTTCTCCGAAAACCAACAAATCAGAGATAGCCACTACCAAGATAAACTGGTCGCAGGTATTGTGAAAGGGATCCAAAAATATTACGCTGGTCAGTAAAAAAAGTCTCGAGAAATCTCGAGACTTTTTATTTGCCTTCTTTTTTATCTTTATCAGGAAAGAGGTAACCAAGCCCTACACATGCTAGCACACCGGCAGCAATTACCAAACCACTTGAAATTGGAAAGAGATCAAAAATAGCATTTGCAATGATAAAAGAAATAATCAAGCACATCAGACTAGACTTGTAGTCTTTTTTCAAAAAGTTTTCTAGCGTGAAATAGAGGAACAATCCTACCGGAATGAGTGACCAGAGATTAACATCCAAACTTGGCCAACCAACAGAACCAAAATACAATACTAGCGCTGCTGCTACTAAAAATACAAGTCCCAATAATTTTTTCATTTTTTGTCTCCATTTTCTTTTTTTATTGACTTGAGTTGTCTGATACTGACCCCTTACGTCCCTTACATGAATCATTATAGCAGAGGATTTTTTCAAGAACAAGCCCTTTTGCCTATCTGGTCAATATCTCTGTCTAAGTGGTTGAATAGTAGTGATAAAAGAAAAAGAAGCCCTAATGTGCTTCTTGATTCTGCCGATTGTAACAGTATTTTTGAACAAATACCATCTAGTTTTTCTTTTCCTTTGACTCTAGAGAAGATTTGATTGCTTCTCGATCCGCTTGTAGTTGGGCTAAGTTCTTTTCTGCTTCCTCAAGTTTACTGGTATCTGGTTTCACACGATAGTAAACATCTTCTGGTTTCATTAACATCGATCCATACTCTTGCCCAGAAAGTAGTCTTTCTTCAGCATGATTGCTTTTATCCGTAATCTTTCCATCATCAGCAGGTTGCATAACAACTCCACTTGGCACAGCCACTACTACAAATCCTCCAGCAACAGAATCTTTTACCCACGCACTGATAGAAGCTGTCTCAGGATTACGACTATCTTGACCTTTTGATACCTTTAATCCAACTACAGATTCGTACTTTTGATCATTTGTAAACCAAGTCGCATCTACTTCTCCAGAATCATTAATAATGTATTCATTACCAGATTGACTACGCCAAGTGCCTTCTAAACTAGACAAATCATTGTTCTTGATTGCTTCAATATCTAGTTTTGGAACGGCAGCTTCATTCTTTAGCTTGCTAACAAGTGCTTCTGCTTCCGTAATTTTGGTATCTAAAGCAGTCAGTTGATCCTTGAGTTTTTGGATTTCCTCTTGTTTATCCTTATCAGTCTCATCTGTTTTCCCTTGGCTTGTAGACGATTGACTTGTTGACTCTGTAGTTGAAACGGCAGACGATGCTTGATTTGACTCTTTCTTTCCAATCAGAGAATGCGAGAAAACACTTACTAGGATTAGAGTAACTAAAACAGCGAGGACTATCCCAATATAGATCTTGATATTTCTAGCTCCTCTCGCAAACTTTTTAGTTGACTGCGCCTCTGCTAATTCTGATTCCGTCGGCTTGCGACCATTCGCCTCCTCAAATTGTTTTACCCATTCTTTCTTATTCATAATTTTCTCCTTTTTGATTTATATTCAGCCAAGCTTGCGAGACTTCATCCGTTATTATCCATGGATTTTTATAATTTTTAGAAAATCTATGCAAAAAATTCTAAAATGATTAACAGCCTATAGTCCTCTAAAACGGAACGAAAACAAGTGCTTGTTAATATATATTATACCACAAAATATAAATTTTAGTTTTTATTTATAAGCAGGAGACACAGACGTTAAACAGAACCCATCTCATATGTTCCACCTTTCCTATATTTACAAAAAAAGAGGCCCATTAGGGCTTCTTGATTCTGCCGATTGCAGGGCTTGAACCTGTGACCTACGCGTTACGAGTGCGTTGCTCTACCAACTGAGCTAAATCGGCGATTACCCTTTTAGTATAGCACTCTGAGAATAGATGTCAAGAAATTTTCATCTCCATTAGAAAAAGCCTGTCCTGAGACAAGGCTTTTACATATATCTCTTTTAAATCTCCCATTTTCATAGAAATCTAAATAATATATTTATAAATCAATACTTTCACAAAACTATGTCATCACCTCACTATCTAATCTCAGTACATAAACCATTTTTTCTATAGCTTTTGTCTTAATCTTTATTTTTTCTCTTCAATCCAAGAAAAGCTCCTACTATAAACATTATTCCGGCAGCTAATAGTGTCTGGGCTCCGCTTGCTGTTCCGGTTTTTGGCAACTCATTAGGATTGTTACTAGTTGATTTACTATTGATGTTGGTATTTTTATTAGTTAAGTTCCCTTCTTCATTTAGATAAACGTTCTTGTTAATTTCAAAATTTTTATCATTTTCATCAGAAACAATACTGTTGACATCATTAGTTGAATTAGATTGTATTTTTTCTTTCTTTTTCGATACATCAAAAGTAGGTTTATTTTCCTCCTCCTTTTTCTCCTCTATTTTCTTGAATACAGGTTTTATAAAGGTATCTTTTGATAGATTAAGAACATAGCCAGCGTCTTTTTTACTTTCGAAACCAGAAATTTCCCAACCATCAAATTGATAGCCTTTTTCTAATTCACCCTTATAGACAGGTAAAATAAAATCTTCTTCCGACACTATCGTTGAACTCATTTCTTTTCCATTTTGAATGGTCACAGTTACCCTATGAGGTTTTAATTCACTTACCTCTCCCGTATCTTTGTTTAAAATGAATTCTTTTACGGTCGTATTTCTTGCAAAATCTTTTACAACAATCTTAATGTTTAGTGTCTTATCTGTTATTTGTTTAATATCATCAAATGATTTATATTCTTTTCCATTTACATAAATATGTTGTTCTTGAATCTCACCATCGAATCCATTATTTCTTTTATCATTGATGTTAAAGACTACAGATTTTCCATTAGCATATTCGATACTAGTATTTCCCTTAGGATCAATGCTTACTTCTGGTTTTACATTATCATATAAAAATTGATAGTGTACTCCGACCGCTTTCGCATTCAAATCGCTATAGCCAGTTTGAAGATAAACATTTCCATCCATATCTGTTACCTTGTCTGGAAATCCGTTTGCTTTATAGTCTTTCATTCCCCAGTCCATGATGTCGCCGTCTTTAACATTAAGCTTAATGTTAAAATCTCTAGTGTTATCAATATGTAAATCTCCGTAGATTAAATAATTATCTACAACCGATTCATTAACTCTCAACTCCCAGTTAAAACCACCCTTATCAGAAATCTTACCTCTTAAATAAAATTCTGGATTTCGTACATAAATTTTATTAGATTTAGATGGATTAAAGTAGTTCTTGTCCATTGAAAGATTTACTGGTTTGGTATCAATAAATAACGTGGAGCCATCTTCTTTTATAGCTTCTACATTGGACTTATCCTCTCCAGTGTACTCTTTACCATCCTTACCAAATAATACAAGTTTAGAAGGATCTGTTACAAGATTGCCATCGTTATCGATTGCTTCCCCTTTATCGTTCATTTTAAATGTAAACACTTGATACCTTACAATGTTAAAGCCGTCCAAAGCCGACATTAATACTGATTGAGTACTTCTTCCATCTTCAACATTTCTACTATCAGCATAAATTGTTGTTTCTGATAAGACTCTTAGATTAGGATTGGCCTTTTGTATTTTTGCTATATCTTCCTTGCTATAGACTCCATTTCCTTCTAACATATCCGTTTTTCCAGGATTATAGGTAGTCACTTTTAGTGCATAGCCTTTTCTTAGAATGATGTTATCCTTTAATAGATATTGTTGTTTTTCTGAATCAGAATAGATTTTACCAGATTCCATGTCCGTTAAATTGTTTGGTTTATTTTTTGAAAGATCTCCTTCTCCTAATTCTATTACATTCCCATAACTTGATGCATACGGATATTCTGCTTTAGTTTCCTTATTTTTTTCAGGCATTCTAATTTTAGTTTCAGCTTTTATCTGATCATCATCTTTCACAAAGAATCTCATATCTCCTGCAAAAGCTAATCCATCCACAATATCATTAATATTAGCGTATAAATCAAATGTCATCGTTTTTGAATGCGAATCATACTTGGTCGTTTTGATTTCTATCGATTTATAGTTATTTCCATAGTATACCTTGGCATTTCTAGAAACATTACTGATCATTCCAAGAATTTCAAAGTGTCCATCTTTAGATGGGTTTAGAATGCCATAAATTTTTGATTTGATTTCATCAAGTTTTTCAGTTTCATATTGTAAGGCACTACCATCGTCATATGCAATAATATTTCCCTTATCATCGTATTTATAATCGTACTCCTCTATTCTCTTACCAGTTTCACTTGTAAAGTCATCAACTTCTCTATATTTCTTTTTAATGAGTTTCTTTAAGTCTTTACTTTCAAAATCTCTAATTGTTGAAATAGTTTTATGAATAGTCAAGCTAGATTTTTCTTCGATAGACTCTTCATTTTCTTGAAGATGATGTTCTACCTCCGTTGTATCTTTTTTTAGACTACCCTCTTTTCTATTTTCTAAATTTTTAAATTTAGATTCGGAAATCTCGCCAAGCTTTTGGTATTTAGATGAATCTTGATCAGGATCTACTAGATAATAGGAAATCATCCCCTTTTCATCAGCATGATCAGCAAATTTAATTCTATGAATCTTTGTGAAATTGCTAGAACCGTCTAATGCAATCACTTCAATGATTTTGCCTCTTAAATCTCCTGCACCTTTAATTTCATAAATGGTATTTCCGTCTTTGTCAAGTTTTCTATTTCTTCCTTGACCCTCACCTGCATAAGTTACTTCAAGATTTTTCTCAACCTCTCCATCTTCATTAACAAGAGCGGCGCCAGCATACCAAACTTCGTTGGCAATTTCGTCAAATTTTTCAGGATGTTCTTTTTGATCTCTCGCAAATAGCGTTTCATTCTTGTATTGCTCTTTGACCTTGTGATAAGTATCCTTTGTAATTAACTTAATTTTTTCAGGGTTTGAAAAATCAATTGAAACAATCTTTGGAGGTGTGTTATCAATTTTTACAGGGATATAAGAAACCTGCCAT
The DNA here is from genome assembly GCF_000526095.1 of Streptococcus sp. CM6. Classification (NCBI taxonomy): domain Bacteria; kingdom Bacillati; phylum Bacillota; class Bacilli; order Lactobacillales; family Streptococcaceae; genus Streptococcus; species Streptococcus sp. CM6. The sequence goes on from NZ_JATS01000018.1 coordinate 101,162, forward strand.
GGGTAATCCTTGGTTAATCTATATTTAAATTTATAGAAATATTGGCCTTCCGCAATCGGTTCAAATTGTCCTCGTATCTTAGTAGCAGGATCTTTTTTGTCATTACTTTCTGGGGCATTTTCTTCTCTACCTCTAGGGTTATAAATGAGTCCATCCCATTTCAAGTCACCCCAAACTTTTAGCTTAGAAGATTTAATGCCCTTTGCATCATTTCTTTTAGAGTTTAAAATTCCTTTAATAAAGTGTTCTCTCGAAATGACTTTTAAGTCTTTTTGATTTCCTCCCTCTTTATTTGTATTTACTATTGAAATCAATCCTTCTTCTGCACTTCTTAATACAAGTGGAGAAGGCGTTAATCCTCTCTCAAGTTGAGCATCTTGAGGATTTCCATTTGAATCTAAAGGATAAATTTTAGCAATATTAGAACCACTCGTTGATGGTGCGTTGATTCCTTCGTTATTGAAAGCAAATAATTCTGGATTTTGATCTAGGGATGTTGTATTTTTATCTTTTCTATTTTGTATAACTCCTGCTGGATTAAATTTATCTATACCATGTTCTCCACCAATCCCCTTATTTAAGGTACCTGGAATTTTTGGTTTACCATCATCATCATAACCTTCCATTGCTTTTGATTTTGATCCTTCTTCCCAGGCCCATTTATCAAGGATTGGTTCGTGGTTCCAATTCCCAGCAAATCCCATTAGAGGCATCGATAAAGAAGGTTGGAAGTTTCTTTTCTTACCGTTGGAGTTTAGAGCTTCCATTTCTTCCACTGACTCAAAATGAATAAATGATTCTACGAATTTATTTTTGTTTTTAGCCTCTCCAACATTTATAACCGCATTTAAATCAAAGCTGGAATTTGGACCTATAGTGAAAGTGTCATGCTCAAATGTGATATTTGCTCCTTTGACTTTTTCTGGGTGAATTTCTGGAACAATTTGCTTCCCGTCCGGAGATTTTTCATCTTTATATGTTTCATCGAGTTTTAGCCTATCAGTTAGAGCATCTGTAGTTACAGTTGATGCAGAAACTTTAAAGGTTAAAGGTCTATTTGAGGTATTGTGAAGCTTGATTGTAAAGTATTTTTTATCACCTTTTATTTCTTTAAGAGAAATGGAACCATATGAATTTACCAAACCTTTAGAATCTGTATTTTTGAAAGTTGCTACAACTTCATTTCTCAATGCATTGGCAACATTAATTAGCCCTGCCCCCTGTTGTCTAGGTGATGCAAAGTATTGACTTTTTTCTTTCCAAGAAGTCGCATCCATCATAGGTCTCGCAGTATTTTGTAGGGCTATTTTTGTAAGACTTGTAAGGTCTATTTTGTCATCTCCCTTAAGATTTTTCAAGACAGGTCTTTCAAGCAATTCCTTTAATTTTGGTCGAATCAAAACAGTAGAAGCTGCTACAATTGGAGTTGCCATGCTAGTTCCTGACATATAGCCATAAGTTGATTTCCCATTAATGACATTGAGAGTGGATTTAATGTTTTTACCAGGTGCTGAAACATCCGGTTTTAAAAGTAAATCTGTTCTCGGTCCCCAAGATGTGGACCCTGCTGGAACTATAATATCTTCTTTATACAGTTCTTTGTCTGTGTCAGGTGCAAATTTAAAGTCAATTTCTTTTTCGTCACCTACATTTGGTTTATTAGAATTATAGCTTTCCATATTAATTGGATAGTATTGTTCTAAGTTATCTTTAAAATCTTCCTTATTATTTCTTTTGACTTCAGTTTTTTTATCAGGGTTAATCATGTTCCATAATTTTACACCATCATCTCCTGAAATTGAAAATACTTGACTTTTAGTCCCTTCATCTGCTTCATATCCCATAGCTGGAAGGTCTGTCCAATTATCTCTATTGTAGTAATTTACAGTATTTACAACCATAATGGCACGTGCGCCTTTATCCATAGCTCTTTTAAAAGCATCTTTTAAATCCTTGGTATAAATTCTATCCATTACTGCAATTTTGCCCTTAAGATCCAATCCTATCAGATCCTGATCTTGACCTTTGCCTATATATACAAATTTTAATTTATTTGGAGTTTTTGAACCATCCTCATTTGTCAGGATTTTATTTTTATCGAAAAAAGCCCCTATATTTCTGTATTTAAAACTTTGTCCTCCAATGTTAACCTTATCAAACTCAATGGTTTGATTTTTAGCAGAAGCGACCGCTATCGCATCTTCATGTGCGGCAGTTCGTGTTACATTTCCAGTATCTGTCATTTTCAGATTATTATTGGCTACTAAATCCCAAGAAGAACTTGAAGCAGAAGTCGCAAAGTTACCTGTAGCAACAACCATTGGGATTCCTGCTTTTCTTAATGCTCTAATAGCTTGCCAATATTTCTCGCCTACAAGACCTGTTCCCGTAAAGCCAGATGATACCGAAACAACATCGACATTGTGTTTGATCGAATCTTCAATAGCATGAAACATTGTTTCATCACCCGCAAACCCAGATCCTGCGTCAGAGTACATTTTATAAGAGAAAATTTGTGCATTAGGTGCAATTCCATCTATTCCATTAAAGTTCTTGATGTCTTTTTCAGTATCATTTCCAGCAAGAATCCCTGCAATATGCATCCCATGTGGATCAAAATAATCCCTTCCATCATCATATTTTTCTACAGTGATTTTACCACCATTATAATAATTGAACGCATGAGGGATTTTATCACTCAACCAATAATTTTTATCAGTGCCTTTTAAGTCATCTTTTTTAAATTTCATTGAGTCTTTGGCATCATCATCGATTCTCATAGCCTTATGCCTATAATCTGTTCCAGTATCGATATTTGAAATGACCATACCTCTACCATCAAAATTTTTCCCAAATGGAGCATTAATAGACTTTAGGTAATCAATAGCTTCCTCAACTCCAATTTCCTTTCTGGCATGATTCATCATTGGTTGGACCTTTTGTGATCGTTCAATTGATGAAATACCTTCTATTTGTTTAATTTTGTCCAAATTATCTGGAGTTGTTTCAATGGCAGTGCCATTAAAAATCGTATTATAGGTATATAAAACTTTTGTATCCTTAAGATTTGATAGTTCCTTAATTACTTTTTCTCCAGATTCTTTATCTTTAAATTCAGCAATATAGACAACTTTATCTTCTTTTTTCGGATTTTCTGTATCTTTATTTACAAATGAGTTCGCATCATCTCCTTTGGATTGATTGGAGTCTTCTTTGATACTTTCTACTTCGTTACTAGTTTTTTTGTCTATCTCAGACTTTCTACTAACAACTTCTTTTTCCTCAATAACTGTTGTCTTCTTCTCCTCAGTATCCTTTGAAGTTTCTATAACATTATGAAGTTCTTCAGATTGTTCATTGTTTTCTGTTTCTTTATCTGCTACTACTTTTTCTTTATCTGCTACTACTTTTTCTTTATCTGCTACTACTTTTTCTTTATCAGAAATTCTTAAAGTATCTTCAGAACTAGGTGCATCTGCTAAAATTACCTCATTTGGGGCATATGCTGCTAGAATAACTGCAGCAGTAGTTAATGACAATACCGTACTTTTTTTCATTATAATTCCTTCATTTTTTATTTTAAACCCAATAGATAGAAAACTTTAACCTTGCTAGCCTTTGTTATAAAAAGTTTTATGACGTATTATCTAGTGGGATAGAGTAGTACATTTATATATAATTGTTAGCTCTCTGAAAAATAGTATATCAATTAAAAAATTTTAAGTCAAGAAAAATTAACACGCATTAATTTTTTTTTTAATGTACATTAAAAAATATAAACCCAAAACTTTCGTAGTTAACTGGGATACATTATCAGCACATTCACACCATCAAAAATAGTATCAATCAACTGGAATAATTACCAAAATCTCAAAAAGGGGTATGGATAGAATTTATGCCTTAATAAACATGCAAAAACAACCGCTATAATTTTCAACGGTTGTTTGTAACATATTTAATTTTCAACTCTCATCCTATTTTATATCTTACGAACCCGCACTTTCGTAGGCATCCAAGCCTCTGCCCCATAGTTTCAAAGAAATCAGAAAGAAGACAAGAGAAATCAGAATTAACCCACCAATGTTAAAGAGCCCGTCTTTGTCCTGCAAGAAATAGCTGGCAGGATAGTAAGCTGTAAAGGCAAAGGGGATGATAAAGCTAATCAACCAACGAAGAAGCGAATTGTAAATGGAAATCGGATACTTGGCAAAGTCATTAAACATATAAAAAATGTAAATCATGGCGCCTGACTGCTTAGTCCAAAAAGCGATACTGGCAGTCGCGATTTTCAAGGAAGTATAAATCAAGGTCGCAAAGGGAATACAGACTAGGAAAAGCAGGAATTTTGGAAGAGTCCAAGCAATGCTTGATACTGTTGTCGCTAGTAAAATTCCACCGACCAATAGTTCGCCCAGGGCATCAATCTGAAAGGTCTCAACGAGGATATGGAAGAGCGGATTGATGGGACGTGTTAGATACTTGTCAAACTCCCCTTTTCGGACTAGTCGTTGACCTAGTGCCCAGAGATTGTCAAAAAAGAGATGGTCCAATCCCTTGGGAATCAAAGAAAATCCATAGATAAAGGCAATCTCTTGAAAGGTCCAGCCTTCTAGGGATGGAATATGTTGAAAGATGACATTGAGAAACAAGAGGTTCAAACCTTGGGTCAAAAAAACTCCTAGCACACCAACCACAAAATCCACCTTGTATTCCATGATTTGCTTGATGTATTGTCTGATAAAAATCAGATGCATGCGTTGATATTTTTTCATACTAACCTCCCTGAATAGTGATGAAGGACTGGACTCGTTTCCAAATCAACTGAGACAGACCCACCATCACTAAGAGCCAGAAAAACTGAAGCAAAAGCGCATGAAGAATCCGACTAGCATCGTATTTCCCAACGATAATCATGACCGGAGTATAGATCAAGGATGAGAAAGGCAAGAAAGACAAAATATCTGAAACCACCTTAGGAAAGAAAGCCAAGGGAATCAAGCTTCCAGACATAAAGGCCACTATGGAAGTCTTGAGTAGATTGGAACCCCATAGATTTTTAAATACAAAGGCTGAAAATCCAAAGCAGATATTAAAGAAAAAGTTAATCAGGTAGGCCAGCATCAAGCTAAAGAGATAAAGGATAGTTAAGCCCAGCACTTCTACAATCCCTTGTCCAGATAAGATTTTCATCAATACAATGACACTTAAAAATGGCAGTCCAACAGAGATAAAAATCAACCACTTGGAACCAAGTTCGGTGAAGAGATAAGAGGCCGCAAAATGCACTGGTCGCAGCAAGCGCATGATAATGGATCCGTCCTTGACCTCCTCCCCAATCATAAAAGAGCTATCCGACTTGGTCAAAAGATTGGTCACAAAACTCATGATGATGTAGAGGGTGATATCTGCCATACTGAATCCCTGAATCAAGGACTCTTGCGAGGAATCAAAGACTGCCTTCCAGAGATAGAAAGCCACAAAAGCTCCCATCACATCGCCAATCCGATAAAGAAGAAAATTCACTCTATAGGTAATCAACTCCTGAATCCCTGCATTGATAAAGGGTTTATAACGTCTCCACAATTTGACCATCTTAGAGCTCCTTTCGGTAGAAGCGACGGATAATATCCTCAATATCCGTATCCACCATTTTCAAATCACGGATTTCAAAATCAGACAGGGTTTGCTTGATAATATCAGCTGACTGGTAGCGGGAACTATCGAATTCAATATTAAGGCTATTTCCTTGTCTATCAATGGTCATGTCGGGCAAGCCTTCATAGTAAGAGACGAGATGACTTTGACCTGGCACGAGTTCAAAGGAAAGAGTCTTCATCTTGCCAAAGGTTTCCTTGAGCTGGCTGACCGTTCCATCAAAAATCTCCTGCCCCTTGTCAATCATAAAAATTCGATCACAAAGCTGCTCAATATCGCTCAGGTCATGAGTGGTCAAGAGAATGGTTGTTGCTTCCTCTTGATTGATCTGAGTAATGGCCCGACGAATGTTATCCTTGACCGAAACGTCTAAACCAATGGTCGGCTCATCTAAAAAGAGGACTTTAGGATTGTGGAGCAAGGAAGCCGCAATATCTGCCCGCATCCGTTGACCTAGTGAAAGAGTCCGCACGGGATCCTTGATAAAGTCCTTCAAATCCAAAACTTCATTCAAAAAGTCCATGCGCTTGTGGAAGAGCGAATCCGGCACATCGTATATCTCTTTCAAAACCGTGTAGGTCTCTTGCAGTGCCAAATCCCACCATAGCTGGGTGCGTTGTCCAAAAACCACCCCAATATCCTTAACATAATCTTGGCGATTGTCTTGCGGAATCTTGCCGTTAATCCGACAAAAACCAGATGTCGGTTTTAAAATCCCTGTCAGCATTTTGATGGTTGTCGACTTCCCAGCACCATTGGCCCCGATAAAGCCTAAAATTTGGCCTTTTGGAACTTCAAAGGTCAAATCTTTAACCGCTTCAAAGGTCTGCTTTTCAGGATGAATAAAGGAGCGCAAAGCCCCCTTTAACCCCGGCTCCTTTACTGTCTTCACAAAATTTTTCTGAAGATGTTCCACTTCTATCATTGACATATCTATCTCCCTATCGCAAGGAATAGCAACATTGTATTTTTGACTACAAATATTCTAAATCCTTACTTTCTAAACCCTTTACATTTTATTCTTACAGAAGGCTTTATACCAACCTATTATAGTCCAATAAAAAATGGAATGCAAGCGTTCGCCTGAAGATTATGAAATCAGAGATTTTACTCTTAAAATAATAGTTTTAATCAAAAATCATGGTTTGATAATTTCCCTAGGACACCAAAAAACCCACCCTAATGGGCAGGTTCTTTCTGTATTGTTCAGCTAGATTATGCTTTACCTTCTGAACCGAATACGTCGATACGTTCTTCAACAGCTTCTGTAATTGCTTCGAAACCTGGTTTCAAGAATTTACGTGGGTCAAAGAGTTTCTTCTTATCGTATTCTGCTTCGTTTGCTTCGTATTCAGCAACAAATTTACGAGTTGCGTTAGCAAATGCGATTTGGCATTCAGTGTTAACGTTAACTTTCGCAACACCAAGTTTGATAGCTGCTTGGATTTGGTCATCAGGAATACCTGAACCACCATGCAATACGATTGGGAAGCCTGGAACTGCTTCTGTCAATTTTTGCAAGTGATCAAGGTGAAGACCTTTCCAGTTTGCTGGGTAAGGACCGTGGATGTTACCAATACCAGCTGCCAAGAAGTCAATACCAGTTGCAACCATTGCTTTAGCATCTTCAATTGGAGCCAATTCGCCATCACCAATGATTCCGTCTTCTTCACCACCGATAGTACCAACTTCAGCTTCTACTGATACGCCGTTTGCATGAGCAAATTCTACAACTTTACGAGCTTTTTCAAGGTTTTCTTCAACTGGAAGGTGTGAACCGTCAAACATAACTGAAGTATAACCAACTCGGATACATTCAAGTGCATCTTCATAATGACCATGGTCAAGGTGAATAGCAACTGGTACAGTAATTCCCATTGATTCTACAAGGTTTTCGATGAGAAGTTTACATACTTTGTAACCACCCATGTATTTCGCAGCACCCATAGAAGTTTGGATCAAAACTGGAGCTTTTTTAGCTTCTGCTGCACGCAAGATAGCTTGAGTCCACTCAAGGTTGTTTGTGTTAAATCCACCAACTGCATAACCGTTGTCACGAGCTGCTTGGACAAATTTTTCTGCTGAAACGATTGCCATTTGTCAGGCCTCCTATATATTTTTTGGGACATCCCATTTACATTGTTCATTTTATCACTTTTTGATAAAAAAAGCTAGTTTTTCCCATGCTTTAGATTGAATTTCTTCTAATCCAATCAATGTAAACCCTTTCTTTTTTAATCTTGGCTAACTCTAGGAAAGCGTATAAAGAAAGTCAAGCGATCATCCTGCCTTTCAAAACGATAAGGCAATTTCTCATGTTCTAATAAACTTTTGACCACAAAGATCCCCATCCCCGAACCCTTGGCCTTGCGACTAGCATTTCCAGAAAAAGACTGGGCCAATTGTTCTTGTTCTTCAGGACTACAGCTATTCTCGATAAAGAGTTCTCCTTCTCTCTCGCCAATGTAGACCAGGCCACCTGGAGTGGAGTGCTTGATAGCATTACTGATGAGATTCGATAGGATTAGTTTCATGACAGATGGGTTTATGTATGCCTGCTGATGGGTTAGGTTAATGTCTACCTGAAGTTCTCTCTCCTTGGCTAGTAAAGCATAATTCTTGACTAGACTTTGCGTCATCTGAAGGAGGTCAACCTTTTCTTTCTCCTCTCGCAATTCCTGAACAGAAGAAAGAGACAATATCTGGAGAACGTGATGACTGAGGTCATCCACAATCCCCAAGGCAACTCCCAGATAGTGGTCTCTATCTCTATAGCGACCGATATTTTCTTTCATATTCTCAATCAGGATTTTCAAACTGGCCAGAGGTGTTTTCAATTCATGAGAAGCCCCTCGTAGAAACTCAACCTTCATCTTCTCCAGCTGGAGAATAGCTTCATTCTTGTCATGCAAGTCCGCAATAACAGTCAAAAGATGCTGGTAAAGGCTATTGATTTGTTCCTTGAGATCACCAATCTCATCCTTAGAATCTACACGCAATCGCACTTGGGCATCCAAATCCATCATCCGACGGGTCACTCGCTTGATTTCCAAAATCGGTGCAACAATGGTCCGAGCATAGATGTAGGCCACCAAGAGGGAAATCAGAAAGGATGCCAGCAAGGTATAGGGAAGAAACTGGAGACTGATCTGCTCTGCTTCTTTTTGCAAATCCATGGAAGCTAGAAACTGGAGAGTCATAGTTCCACCATCTTGCGTTTTTACCTCTCGTTCCTCAATGAAGAGTGAAGTTGTCTGGCGATCCGTGTCCAGAGGAAGATTGTCCTTGACTTCTAACTTGTCTTCGGTCATTTCTCCCTTAACAGCTCCTTTGATATCACTGCTCTGGGAATACAAGTCCAACACTTGCTCGATACTTTGCCTATCTTTTCCGTCTAGGGATTGGGCAATGGCTGTCGCTTTCTGGCCAATAGTTTCCTGACGGTGGCTCAGATAAGTAGAGGGAAAGAGAAAATAAATGGCTAAATGAAGACAAATAACCAGAACACTAAAAATCGAGAAGGTATAGATAAAAATCTTTGTAAATAAACCTGTTCGTTTCATTTTCGCTCCAATTTATAACCAACATTGCGCACAGTGAGGATACAATCCAAGTCTAGCTTTTTCCGTAATTCCTTGATATAGACATCAATGACACGATCAAAGGGAACCTCATCTGTCGCCTTCCAGACAGCATCGATAATCTGAGAACGAGTCAAGGCCCGGCCTTCATTTTTCACCAGATAGTCCAGAATTTCCAACTCCTTGGCATTGATAGCCACTTCTTGACCTGCTAGGCTTGCACTGTAACTCTCAAAGTCCACCTTGGTATCTTTATAGGAGAAGGTTCTTCCTGTATCGTAGTAGCGCTTGAAAATTGCATCCACCCTCACTTTTAAGAGAGACAGGGAGAAGGGTTTTTCCAGATAGCCGTCTGCCAGAGAAGCAAAAGCACTCATCTTGTATTCCTCATCCTGAAAGGCGGTTAACATCAGGACAGGTACCTGACTGGTTTTACGAATCTCCGCTAGGACTTCTAGGCCATTAAGCTTGGGCATCTGGATATCCAGTAGTACTAGAGCAACTTCATAGCTGGAAAACTTTTCCAGAGCTTCCTGACCATCTGCTGCTTCAATGGTTTCATAACCACAATCCGTCAAATAGTCACTGATCCCCTCACGGATCATCTCTTCATCTTCTACAATTAAAATTTTCATAGAAAAAATTTTTCACATTCCTTTAAATTTCTTGTAAATCATCTCGGTTTCACCCTGAAAGGAAGAGGCCTTATACTCAATGAAAATCAAAGAGCAAACTAGGAAGCTAGCCGCAGGCTGTACTTGAGTACGGCAAGGTGAAGCTGACGTGGTTTGAATTTGATTTTCGAAGAGTATTATCAAGATGAAATAGATAAAAATGCTACCTATATTATACCCCATTTAGGGGAGAATAGGTAGCAAGTTTTTTATTCGCTATCGAGCAAGAGCTCTTTTGGTTGTTTTCTGAGGAGATTGCTTGAGGCAAGCGCCATGACGAGAACCACTAGAACCAAGGCAAGGACAAAGACGATGATAAAGTCTGATGTCTGAATAGAAATATCTAGGCTCGACAAGGTCTTGCTAAAGCCATCTACTTCAGCACCACCACCAAGGTTAGAGGCTTGAGCAGCCTTGCTGGCTTGCTTGGCAACACCTGAAGTGACATTGGCAAGAACAGTATTTCCGATGGCACGAGCTGTGTAGTTGGCTAGGAAGTAAGCAGAAACGAGAGCAGGGATGGCAATCAAGATCGATTCGGTGATGAATTGCCCCAAGATACTTGCCTGCTTGAGACCGATAGAGAGGAGGATCCCCACTTCCTTGCGACGAGCATTGATCCAAAGGCTGAGCAAGAGTGCAAGGAGAAGAACTGAGAAGCTCAAGCTACCCCAGAAGAGGAGGTTGGCCATCTTGTACATACCAGAGATGGATTGCTCTAGAGCTGGGTAGTTAGAGGAACTCTTTACAAGTGTGTAGCTCTTCCAGTTGATACCACTGATACCATTCAACTCTTTCATGACGTCATCCAAGTTCTTGTCTGCTGTTACAAAGAAGGTTGCATCCCCATAAATAGCTGTGTCTTCTGTGTATCCATAAAGTTTTGCAGCAGTGTGAATGTCTGTGATAGCTGTATTTTCATAGAGTTCTTGTGAGTAGGTTACTGCTGACTTATTGTGACCATCAAAGAGTCCCTTGATTGTCACTTCAACTGTTTCCTTGGCTCCTTTTTCATTGTCTGCATCGTAGATATTGGAGTCTAGTTTGACCTTATCTCCGACTTTCCAGCCGTGTTTAGCAGCCAAGTCCTTGTGCATGAGGATCTTGTCTTTGTCGTCGTTGGTTAGGTGCTCACCTTCAACCAGCTTATACGAGCCAGAGACAAACTTATCTTCTTTTGAGGAGTCATTAACACCTGTAATCATCAAACTGCTTCCAAACCGTTTGGCACGGTCTGCAGTGAGATTTTTCTTGGTTTCTGGCGTTTCAATCAGGTCATATCCAGTCAAATCTCCGATAGCATTGATGCGTTTAACATAAGACTCGATGGCCTTGTTTTCGGTGATTTTTTTGATATCCTCACCCTTGATATTCCCAGAACCACGTGGCGTTCCTTGATTGACGCGACGATTGATTTGCATGGAGAAGCTATTGGTGATATTTTTAAAGGTCTCCTGAGAAGCCTTGGCTGTAGCTCCCTTGATCGACAAGCCGACCAAACTCAAGCTCGTCATGAGGAGAATAATCAGGAAGATAACAATCGATTTGAAAAACTTCCTTGTAACATAGGCAAATGCGTTGTGTAACATAGGTTCCCTTTCTAGATTTGATTTAATAATTCTATCAAAACAAGCTCATCTTATTTTGTAGTATTGCGAGTTTCAGTTAGTTTCTTATTCTTCAATTCAAGTGTAATATCTGACGCTTGTGCCACTTCTTTACTGTGGGTGACGACGATCACACATTTACCTGTTTTCTGGGCAAGTGATTTGAGCAGTTCGATAATATCTCCGGCAGTTTTAGGGTCCAGATTTCCTGTTGGCTCATCAGCTAGAATAACCGGAGCTTCTGAGACTAAACTGCGAGCGATGGCTACACGTTGCTGTTGACCACCTGATAACTGGAGAACATTCCGCTTGATCTGACTTTCATCCAAACCAAGCTCAAGAAGCGTATCCTTGCTTGCCTTTTTGTTGACCAAGCGGATATTTTCCAGCGGAGAAAGATAATCTATCAAGTTATAATTTTGAAAGACCAGGGAAATATGATGCATACGATGGTAAGAATACCCCTTATTTCGAATGTCCTCTCCTTGGAAAAGGATAGAACCTTCAACAGGACTATCTAGACCAGCCAGTAGGGACAAGAGAGTGGATTTCCCTGCTCCTGACTCACCAATGATACTATAAAATTTCCCGGGTTCAAAATTATACTTGATCTGATATAAAACTGCTTCAGCAGTGTTCTTATAACGGTAGGTAACATCTTGCAATTGTAATAAAGTCATGATTTCTCCTTCTTATACTCAATGAAAATCAAAGATTAAACTAGGAAGCTAACCGCAGGTTGCTCAAAGCACAGCTTTGAGGTTGCAGATAAGACTGACACGGTTTAAAGAGATTTTCGAAGAGTATTAACTAATAGATGATAAAATTTCTTTCGGCGATTTTCTGAATAGAAATACGAAACAAAGGGCTACAGACAAGCAACCAATCAGGAGCAGAAAGACATAGGATTCTGCAAAGGATAGGAGACTGGTTGATAGACCGCTTGCTTTGGCCAGCGTGTCTTGTAAGCTTGCCTGATCTCCACTGGCTAGTACAGTTTGGAGCAGATAGGATGTGATGGCATTTCCTGCAACAAATGCTGGAAGCAAAGCTCCGATTGATACCAAAACTACCTCTAAACAGAATTGTAGGAAGATTGAGATCTTGCTTTTTCCAAGTGCGAGTAAAATTCCCACTTCGTAGACTCTTTCTCTCAACCAGAGAGACAAGACCAAAATCAAAGATCCTGCTCCTGCTATCAACATCCCATAAAGGAAGATGGTGAGGAAGGTTTGGAAGGTTGCAACTGAGTCTTTGATTTGTTCAAAGGCCTTGTTTTCCTTCTCAACTTGGTAACCTTGACTTTCTAAAGCCAAGTTTTCCACCTGCTTCATGAGTCCGTCCATTTCCTTAGGATTTTCTACATAGAAGCGCGCTGCACTGACTTGCGGTTCACTATTTCCCAGAAGCGTTTGGCTACTTTCATAGTCTGTAAAGACCTGGTTTTCACTGAAGTCGGAAGACAAACCTGTGAACTTTTCTTGTTTTTTACCAGAAAAGATGCCGACAATTTCAAATTCAACTGTTTGCCCTTTTCCAGCTTCGGACTGACCAGCATCCAAGCCAATCTTGTCATGAAGCGAAAGACCGTTCTTCTTAGCCAACTCTTCGTGGATGAGGATTTTCTTGGAGTCTCCTTTTTGAAGGTGTCGCCCTTCTTTTAAATTGAAAGCCGAACTGGTAAAGGTGACATCCTTGGATGAATCTTCAAGAGCCGTTAAGCTAACCAAGTTCTTGTCCGCGGCTGACAAATCATCACGTTCTACGCTCTGCTCACCACTCACCGCTTCCTTGTCTTTCAGTTTTGCGACCGTTTCGAGTTCAGGAGAGACATTTTCCAGTCCCTTAATCTTGCTCACGGATGCTAGGTCAGACAACTTGAAGGTCTGTCCATTTTCTATCTTTTTGATAGAAAAAGATGTATTGAGTGATTTGTAAAGATTGCTTTCTACTGTTTTGTTGGACTTCATCAGAGTCAAACAGGCTGAAATTCCTGCCAAAAGGACAAATAAAATCAGAAATAAAATAAAACTTCTCAGTCGTTTTCTGCTGACATAAGCCCAAGCTCTTTGGATTGGATTCATTTGTCACCTCCATATTTGTAAGACTATTATAAAATCCAAATATGAAATGTTTATGAAATCAAAAAAATTTTTGAAAAAAACAAAAAAGCTAGCGAACGCTAACTTTTCTCATATAGAATGCGTTTTACCAATCAAAAATATACTCCATTTTATAAATGCTGGAACCGTCTTTCAGCTTAGCATTTTCCATTTCCTAAGTTCTTCATTTTCTGACTTGTGTCTGAGAAAATTCTTGATAGAATGAAATGGAAAACTCAGTTTAAATGTTCTGATACAATGACTGTTCTTGATGCCAATATTTTTCGAGATACGAAACGTAGCCTCTAGTCTTCTTTGTAAAAACAAAAAGAGCTAGCCAAAGCTAACTCTTATCCTATGCGGAGAGAGGGACTTGAACCCTCACGACCTAAAGCGGTCACAGGATCCTTAGTCCTGCGCGTCTGCCAATTCCGCCATCCCCGCGTCGATTACTTTACTAGTATATCAACTTTCAAAATCTTTGTCAACACTTTTTTCAGATTTTTTTCATTTTTCCAAGGGAATTATTCTTGGATTTCAGCCAGATTTTCATCCAGCAACTTGGCTCCCAAAGTGTTCTTAAAATGACCAAGAGCAAACTGATGATTTTCTGGCCAAATAGAGGCAACTGCAGGCTTGACAATCTCGATTTGATAACCTAAATTATAGGCATCAATAGCCGTATGAAGAACGCAAATGTCAGTCAGTACACCGGTCAAAATGACTGTATCTACACGACGTTCTCGCAAGCGGATATCTAGGTCCGTACCTGAAAATGCTGAATAGTGACGCTTGTCTATCCAAAAGACGCGACTATCCGCCTCATGCTCAGCATAAAAGCCAGCTAGGGGGCCATAGAGGTTACGGCCACTAGTCCCGATGATGTTGTGTGGCGGAAAGAGCTTGCTTTCTGGGTGGAATGTATCCTTCTCTTCATGGGCATCAATGGTGAAAAAGATATAGTCCCCACGATCAAAAGCTAATCTGGTTACTCGATTAATTGCCTCTGATATGGCTTGAGCAGGTGCCCCTGCAGTCAGCTTTCCATGGTCTGCTACGAAATCCTCTGTATAGTCAATTGAGATTAAAGCCTTTGCCATTAGTAGTCCCTCTTTTTCACTTCCTCAAAAATATCAGCAATTAGAACTTTGAGATAAGTCCCCTTCATTCCGAGTGAACGGCTCTCAATAATTCCTGCTGACTCCAGTTTACGAAGCGCATTGACAATCACCGAGCGTGTAATGCCAATACGGTCTGCAATAACAGATGCAGTCAACTGTCCTTCATTTCCATCCAATTCAGCTAAAATAGCTGATACGGCACGAAGTTCTGAATAGGAAAGGGTATTAACCGCCATGGTAACAGCAGTACGACGGCGAATATTTTTCTCATCCTCTTCACGTTGGAAGTTCAAGAGTTGAATCCCTACCACCGTGCTCGCAATCTCAACAAGAATCAAATCTTCATCTTCAAATTTCTTATCATTGCGCCAAATGATCAACGAACCTAGGCGAATCCCTGATACATGAATCGGAGCAATGGTCGTCAAACCATCTGGAAAATCCGCACGGCTCTCTACAGGGAAAATTGTCAAATCATGTTCAACAGGAAGGTTGGCTTCCGTATCATAGATCATGTTTGCACCTTGAATATAATCATCTGGAAAAATCTTAGTTTGAAAAAACTGCTCTACACGATCTGTATTCGTTTTATAACGCATGAAGTAGCCTAAAAGGCGCCCCTTGCTATTCACAATACAAGCGTTACAATCAATAATATCTGCCAACTGGCGTGTAATCGCATTATAGGGAAGTTCATCTTGAAGTTGCTCCTCTGAGCGTTTCAAAATAGAAGTAATTTTTCTTGTTTTTTCTAATAAGTGTGCCATTTTTTACCTCGCATTTAATCGCTACCATTATAACATAAAGAGCGTGAATTTTCAATTATTATCTGAAAATTGCTTATTTAATTGCAATTTTGAACAGCAAAAATATTTTAGAAAAATAAGATCTTTTGTGTTGACAGCTGAATTATTTTTTGTTACTATAACATTATAAGAAGATGATATGGTAAATCCCTTTCCGTTTCACCTATCCTTTACTATCACCATCTTCTTTTACCCTTGGTCTCCTTATATATAAAAGCGATTCACAATATGAATCGCTTTTTCCTATTTGTCTCCTTTGTTACGAATAACAAAGCCTGTTTTCTTTTCACTTGAAGTGTTGTGAGGTTTCTTATTGTCTTTATTACGGTAACGTCTGTCTTTATCAAAACGATCGTTCCCGCGGTTGCCTTTCTTGAAGTCATCACGGCGACCACCACGACGGTTATCTCCTCGACGATTGTCGCGTCCACGATTACCTCCAGAACGTCCATTTCCTGACGGTTTGAACGGCAGTGGTTTTTCACGCGCAATCTCCACTTCAGGAAGACTGTCTGGATCTTGGACTGTCAGACTCAAGATATACATAGCCAATTCTTCTGGACTAAATTCTGCTGCTAACTTACGAGCATCCTTAGCAAATTTCTCAAAGTTGCCACGAATGGTTTCATCTGCAAAATCACGTTCGATTTTCTTGAGAGCTACTTGTTTCTTAGCTTGGAAGGCTTCTTCTGCACTTGCAGGTTTGAGACCTTTCATGCGTTTCTTAGTCAAGTTTTCAATAATTTGAAGGTAGCCCATTTCGTTTGGAGCTACGAAAGTAATAGACTGACCTGACTTACCAGCACGACCTGTACGACCGATACGGTGAACGTAACTTTCAGGATCTTGTGGAATATCGTAGTTGTAGACATGGGTCACACCTGAGATATCCAAACCACGCGCTGCAACGTCCGTCGCAACTAGAACATCGAGATTCCCATTTTTAAAATCACGTAGGACACGAAGACGTTTGTTTTGGTCCAAATCACCATGAATACCTTCTGCACGGAAGCCACGGATTTTAAGTCCACGAGTCAATTCATCCACACGACGTTTGGTACGACCAAATACGATAGCAAGTTCAGGCTGTTCCACATCCATGAGACGAGTCATAGTGTCAAATTTTTCTTGCTCCTTAACTCGGATATAGTACTGGTCCACCAGCTCTGTTGTCAATTCTTTGGCAGCAATCTTGACATGCTCAGGCTCTTTCATAAACTGAACACCGATACGCTTGATAGCATCTGGCATGGTTGCTGAAAAGAGTAAGGTTTGACGACTGTCAGGGACACGCGAGATAATAGCTTCGATGTCTTCAAGAAAGCCCATGTTGAGCATTTCATCTGCTTCATCAAGGATGAGGGTTTCAATATCGTGCAATTTCAAAGCCTTGCGTTTGATCAAGTCCAAGAGACGGCCTGGTGTTCCTACAACGATATGGGCACCTGATTTGAGGGCCTTGATTTGTTTTTCAATGCTGGAACCACCGTAAACTGAGCGAACTTTCACTCCCTTGCTACGGCCAAAGCGGAAGAGTTCTTCTTGGCTTTGAACAGCGAGTTCACGAGTTGGAGCGATGACCAAGGCTTGGATGGTCGCTTCTTCTGTACGGATTTTTTCAAGAGTTGGCAAGCCAAAGGCTGCAGTTTTTCCTGTACCAGTCTGTGCTTGACCGATAACGTCTTTTCCCTCAAGAGCCAAGGGGATGGTCTGCTCTTGAATAGGACTTGCTTCTACAAATCCAGCTTTTTCAATCTCTGCTAGCAATTCAGCAGACAAGTTAAATTCATTAAATTTCACGTTATTCTTCTTTCTAAAGGTGGTGCGAAGCCACCCTATAGGGCTTTAGTTCATACTTTTCTTTTCATGACGTATCTTCTACAAAAACGAGATACCGTGTTGCTTCTTTTCCACGAAAGAAAAGTACTAGTTTCTTTGCAACCTATCTAGTATAACACAAGAACGGGGTAAAAGATAGTAGAATCTTTAAGGAAAATCATGTAAACGATTTTTCTATTTTTTGAACTTGATTCCCGAAAGCTTTCGTTAGACTATTTTAGTCCAATATTTTTTCCCGTAGCAGATTTGTGCAAAAGTTTTTTTCTTGTGCTAGAATGAAATCAAACAGGAGGATTAAAAAATGTTAACATACGATTTAATTGTTATTGGATTTGGTAAGGCTGGTAAGACTTTGGCTGCTAAGATGAATGCGGCTGGAAAAAAAGTTGCTGTCATCGAGCGCAGTAAAGCGATGTATGGTGGTACTTGCATTAATATTGCTTGTATCCCAACCAAGACTATGATTGTAGCGGCTGAAAAGGGTTGGTCATTTGACGATACCATGAAAGAGCGTGGTGCGGTGACTGGTCGTCTTAACGCTAAGAATTATAAAATGTTGGCCGATAATGGCGTTGATGTCATTGATGCAGAGGCACATTTCGTGTCAAATAAGGTGATCGAGATCCAGGCTGGTGACGAAAAACAAGAAATGACTGCTGAAACAATCGTCATCAACACTGGCGCTGTTTCAAACGTCTTGCCAATTCCTGGACTTGCTACAAGTAAAAATGTCTTTGACTCAACAGGTATCCAAAACTTGGACAAATTGCCTGAAAAACTTGGAGTCCTTGGTGGTGGAAACATCGGTCTTGAATTTGCTGGACTCTACAACAAACTTGGTAGCAAAGTCACAGTCCTAGATGCCTTGGATACATTCCTTCCTCGTGCAGAACCTTCCATCGCAGCTCTTGCTAAACAATACATGGAAGAAGACGGTATTGAATTGCTTCAAAACATCCATACTACTGAAATCAAAAACGACGGTGATCAAGTCCTCGTCGTAACTGAAAAGGAAACTTACCGTTTCGATGCCCTTCTCTACGCAACTGGACGTAAACCGAATGTAGAACCACTTCAACTTGAAAATACAGATATTGAACTAACGGAGCGTGGTGCTATCAAGGTCGACAAACACTGCCAAACAAACGTTCCTGGTGTCTTTGCAGTTGGAGACGTCAATGGTGGACTTCAATTCACCTACATTTCACTTGATGACTTCCGTGTTGTCTACAGCTACCTTGCTGGAGATGGCAGCTACACACTTGAAGACCGTCTCAATGTACCAAACACCATGTTCATCACACCAGCTCTTTCTCAAGTTGGCTTGATGGAAAGCCAAGCAGCTGATTTGAAACTCCCTTACGCTGTTAAGGAAATCCCTGTTGCTACTATGCCTCGTGGTCACGTAAATGGAGACCTTCGCGGAGCCTTCAAAGCTGTTGTCAATACTGAAACAAAAGAGATTCTCGGTGCAACTATCTTCTCAGAAGGTTCTCAAGAAATCATCAACATCATCACTGTTGCTATGGACAACAAGATCCCTTACACTTACTTCACAAAACAAATCTTCACTCACCCAACCTTGGCTGAGAACTTGAATGACTTGTTTGCGATTTAAGTTGAAGTCTTATCTTATCTCACAGCCCTCTTTGGGCTGTTTTTGTTTCTGCGAAATCTCAAATCTATCTTTTCTCTCTTTTATGATATAATAGAAACATGAAATTAAAAACTACTTTGGGCCTCCTAGCTGGGCGTTCTTCTCACTTCATCTTGAGCCGTCTTGGCCGAGGAAGTACGCTCCCAGGAAAACTCGCCCTTCAATTCGATAAAGATATTTTACAAAACCTAGCTAAGAACTACGAGATTGTCGTGGTCACTGGAACCAACGGGAAAACCCTGACAACTGCCCTCACTGTCGGCATTTTAAAAGAGGTTTATGGTCGGGTTCTGACTAATCAAAGCGGTGCCAATATGATTACAGGGATTACGACAACCTTCTTGACGGCCAAATCCTCTAAAACTGGAAAAAATATTGCAGTCCTTGAAATTGACGAAGCCAGTCTTTCTCGTATCTGTGACTATATCCATCCTAGCCTTTTTGTCATCACTAATATCTTCCGTGACCAGATGGACCGCTATGGTGAGATTTACACGACTTATAAGATGATTTTGGATGCCATTCGTAAGGTGCCTACGGCTACTGTTCTCCTCAATGGTGACAGTCCACTTTTCTACAAGCCAGCTATTCCAAATCCTGTAGAGTATTTTGGTTTTGACTTGGAAAAAGGACCTGCCAAACTGGCTCACTATAATACCGAAGGGATTCTCTGCCCTGACTGTCAAGGCATCCTAAAATATGAACTCAATACTTATGCCAACTTGGGGGCCTATATCTGTGAAAATTGTGGTTGCAAACGTCCTGACTTGGACTACCGTCTGACAGAACTGGTTGAGTTGACCAACAATCGCTCTCGCTTTGTCATCGACGGACAAGAATACGGTATTCAAATCGGTGGACTCTACAATATTTACAATGCTCTTGCTGCGGTTGCCATCGCTCGTTTTCTCGGGGCTGATTCGCAACGGATTAAGCAAGGATTTGACAAGAGCCGTGCTGTCTTTGGACGCCAGGAGACCTTCCATATCGGTGACAAGGAATGCACCCTTGTCTTGATTAAAAATCCTGTTGGCGCGACCCAAGCTATCGAGATGATCAAACTAGCTCCTTATCCATTTAGCCTATCTGTCCTCCTTAATGCCAACTATGCTGATGGGATTGATACTAGCTGGATCTGGGATGCGGACTTTGAACAAATCACTGACATGGACATTCCTGAAATCAACGCTGGTGGTGTTCGTCATTCTGAAATTGCACGCCGTCTTCGAGTGACTGGCTACCCAGCTGATAAAATCACTGAGACAAGCAGTCTGGAACAAGTTCTCAAAACCATTGAGAACCAAGATTGTAAGCATGCCTATATCCTAGCAACCTATACTGCTATGCTTGAATTCCGCGAACTGCTGGCTAGTCGTCAGATTGTTAGAAAGGAGATGAACTAATGGTTTATACTTCACTTTCCTCAAAAGCTGGCAACTACCCTTATCAGCTCAACATCGCCCACCTCTATGGAAACCTCATGAATACCTACGGGGACAATGGAAACATCCTCATGCTCAAGTATGTAGCTGAAAAACTGGGGGCACATGTAACAGTTGATATCGTTTCTCTCCATGATGACTTTGACGAAAATCACTACGATATCGCCTTTTTCGGTGGTGGTCAAGACTTTGAACAAAGCATCATCGCAGGCGATCTACCTGCTAAAAAAGAAAGCATTGACAACTACATCCAAAACGACGGAGTGGTTCTAGCCATCTGTGGTGGTTTCCAACTATTGGGTCAATATTATGTTGAAGCTTCAGGGAAACGCATAGAAGGGCTAGGTGTCATGGGACATTATACTCTCAACCAAACCAACAACCGCTTTATTGGTGACATCAAAATTCACAATGAAGATTTTGATGAAACCTACTATGGCTTTGAAAATCACCAGGGACGTACCTTCCTTTCTGATGACCAAAAACCACTGGGTCAGGTTGTCTATGGAAATGGAAATAACGAAGAAAAGATTGGCGAAGGGGTTCATTATAAGAATGTCTTTGGTTCCTACTTCCACGGACCTATCCTCTCTCGTAATGCCAATCTGGCTTATCGCCTAGTCACTACTGCTCTCAAGAAAAAATACGGTCAGGACATCCAACTCCCTGCCTATGAGGACATTCTCAGCCAAGAAATCGCTGAAGAATACCGTGACGTGAAAAGCAAGGCTGACTTTTCTTAAACTAAGGAAAATTAGATAAAAGAACTCCACTATCTTGTCGGAGTTCTTTTTGCCTGTTCTTTTACCCTTCTCTCTTGCATTTTATCTCTTTTTTTGCCAAAATAGAGGGGTAGAAAGAAGGTAGCATATGTCTAAATTACAACAAATCGTAACATATCTTGAATCAGAAAAACTAGACGTCGCTGTCGTATCTGACCCCGTCACTATCAATTACCTCACTGGCTTTTACAGTGATCCTCATGAACGCCAAATGTTCCTTTTTGTCCTAGCAGATCAGGACCCCCTCCTCTTTGTCCCAGCCCTTGAAGTGGAACGTGCAAGCAGCACTGTATCTTTCCCAGTTGTGGGCTATGTGGATTCTGAAAATCCATGGCAAAAAATCAAAAATGCCTTACCACAGCACGACTTCAAACGTGTCGCTGTTGAGTTTGACAATCTCATCTTGACCAAATACCATGGTTTGAAAACAGTTTTTGAAACTGCTGAGTTTGAAAACCTCACTCCTCGCATCCAACGCATGCGCCTCATCAAATCAGCCGATGAAGTCCAAAAAATGATGGTTGCAGGTCTCTATGCTGATAAAGCTGTAAAAGTTGGTTTTGACAATATCTCTCTTGATAAAACAGAGACAGATATCATCGCCCAAATCGACTTTGCCTTAAAGCGTGAAGGCTATGAAATGAGTTTTGATACCATGGTCTTGACTGGTGATAATGCTGCAAATCCACACGGAATTCCTGGTGCAAACAAGGTCGAAAAAGACGCCCTTCTCCTCTTTGACCTGGGTGTTATGGTCAATGGCTACGCATCAGATATGACTCGTACAGTCGCTGTCGGCAAACCAGACCAATTCAAGAAAGATATTTACAACTTGACCCTTGAAGCCCAACAAGCTGCCCTTGACTTTATCAAACCGGGGGTGACTGCACATGAAGTGGACCGCGCTGCCCGTGAAGTCATCGAAAAAGCTGGTTACGGTGAGTACTTCAACCACCGTCTCGGTCACGGTATCGGTATGGATGTCCACGAATTCCCATCTATCATGGAAGGAAATGACATGGTCATCGAAGAAGGCATGTGCTTCTCTGTTGAACCTGGTATCTATATCCCTGGTAAAGTCGGCGTTCGTATCGAAGACTGTGGTGTTGTTACTAAGGATGGCTTTGACCTCTTTACAAGCACTAGCAAAGATTTGCTTTATTTTGATTAATATTCTTCGAAAATCTTCCCACAATAAAACGCATAATATCAAGGCTTTTCAACACTTGATATTATGCGTTTTTCTGATTTTTAAAACTTTTCTCCAGCCGCTTTACTTAATTTTCTTAATACTCTGACTAAGCACAAACCCTACAACCATACCCACGATATTTTGCAGGAAGTTTGGTAGGATTTCTGGTAGGGCTGCCGCCCAGCCATTCATCCAAGTTGAACCCAAGGCATAGCCCCCTACCATGACAATCGTTGCCAAGATAAGTCCTAACCACTGAGATCTCCCTTTAAATCCTGCGAAAAATCCCTGCAAGCCATGGTTGATCAAGCTAAAGAACATCCACTGAGGGTAGCCTGATAAGAGGTCAATCAAGAAACCTGCTAGACCTCCAACGACAGCCCCCTCTTTACTACCAAAGTAGAAGGCCGCAAAGAAGATACCCGCATCTAAGAGAGTTAGAATACCTGTTGGTGTCGGGATTTTTAAGAAATAACCTAGAACCACAGAAAGGGCGGTTAATAGAGATACAAGGGCGATTTTAGTTGTTTTGGTTTGCTTCATATTGTCTTACTCCATATTGATCTGCTTGTGCAATAGCACGGTAAACGAAAGCTTTCGAGCTCTCTACTGCTGGTAAAAGTTCATCCCCTTTAACCAAGTGACTGGCAATGCTTGAGGCAAAGGTACAACCTGCACCAGCATTTTGGCCTTGAATGACTGGGTTTTCTAGAACAGTGAAAGTTTGTCCATCATAAAAGACATCCACTGCCTTGTCCTGACTGAGGCGATTGCCTCCCTTGATAATGACTGCTGGCGCTCCTAAATCATGCAATTTCTGCGCTGTAGCTTTCATGTCTTCCAATGTTTTAATTTCCTGACCAGCCAATAATTCTGCTTCAGGAAGATTTGGCGTAATCACACTGACATGAGGGAAAAAACGAATCAACTCTTGGCAGAGCTCACTAACAGCCACGTCGTGCGTTTCCTTGCAGACCAAGACGGGGTCCAATACCACAGGCACTCCTGGACGTTGCTTGATAAAGTTCAAGGCTTTCTCAGCCACACTGACAGTAGGGAGAAGACCAATCTTAATCCCTGCAAACTCGACATCACGCAAGCTATCTAATTCATGTTGGAAAATAGTATCATCCGTAGGGAAGACTTCAAAGCCCTTTTCGGTCAAGGCCGTCAAACAAGTGACAGCTACAAAGCCATGCAAGCCGTTCAAGGTATAGGTAGCCAAATCAGCTGACAAACCACCTCCACTAAAAATATCATTCCCAGAAAGGGCTAAAATACGATTATTCTTCATATCGAATCTCCTTTAAATACAAACCATTCGGTGCAGCCGTTGGACCTGCAAGCTGTCTGTCTTTTTTTTCCAAGATCAAGTCAATCTGCTCAACTGGCATTCGATTATTTCCGATTTTGAGCAGTGTTCCCACCATATTGCGAATCTGCTTATACAAGAATCCATTTCCTGAAAAGGTAAAGGTCAAAAATTGGCCTGTCTCATTGACTGTTAAACTAGCTTCTGTGATGGTGCGAACCTTATCTTCTACACTGGTCCCAGACGCTGTAAAACCGGTGAAATCATGAGTTCCCTCTAGCTTTTTGATGGCCATCTGCATCCGCTCCACATCGAGAAGATAGGGAAAGTGAGTAGCGTAGTGACGACGCATAGGATTTTTAGGACGACCCCTATCCACGATAAACTCATAGGTCTTGCTATGCTTAGCGTAACGACAGTGAAAATCATCTGCCACGATCTCAATTGAAATCACATCGATATCTTCTGGAGACTGAGTATCCAGAGCAAAACGGAGTTTTTTCTCATCCATCTGATAGGGCAGGTCAAAATGAATAACCTGTCCCAGAGCATGGACCCCACTATCCGTCCTACCAGCACCGTGAACAGTGATGGCTTGTCCCTTATTGAGTCTCGTTAAGGTTTTTTCGATTTCCTCTTGAACGCTCCGTGCATGAGGTTGGCGCTGAAAACCAGCAAAGGCGTAACCGTCATAAGAAATAGTTGCTTTATATCTTGTCATAACTTCTATTTTATCAGGAAATAAAAGTGTAAACAAGTTTAAAAACCAATAATTGTCTGGGTACAAAATTCCCAAAAAGAAAAACTTAGGAAACCAATCCTAAGCTCTTTTTTGAAGTGCGTACATAACAAAGATAGAAGTGACAATCAACCAACATCCTAAAATAGTGAAGACTAACATACCGTTTTGAGTCACCAAGCCAATCGCCCCAAGAATGAAAGGTGTCGTGAAGGCTCCAAAACTACATCCTAAAACCGCAAATGAAGTTGCTTGATTGAGGAGCTTGGCTGGGATTCTTTCAGAAAGAAGCTGAAAGACAGTGGTCAAGGCCACACTGTAGGAAAAACCTGCCACAACACTTCCAACTACCATCACACCCAATGACGGAGACAAGGCAATCACAATCTGCCCCAATCCAAAGGTGATACCTGACCAAAGGAGCAACCTTTCTTTAAACAGAGAGATAAAGAAAGAAAAACTCACACCTGCCAAGATACCAATCAACTGCATGATACTTAAAACCAAGCTCGATAACTGGGCATCCCCTAGACCTCTTTCCACCATCAGACTAGGAATGCGTATGGTGATAGCTGTATTGGTGCAGACAACAACTGCTGCTTCGACAGCCAATAGAAAAATTAATCCTTTCATCTGTCCTGTCAAACGAGTCGTTTCAGCCTCTTTTTTCTTTGTTTCTTTCCCATAAGGAACAAAGAGCAGATAAAGGATCAATACTAAAAATCCCGCACTGTAGGCCAAGAAGGTCACTGTCCATCCCAAGGATAAGAGTTGACCTACCACTAGAGTCAAAATCGATGCCCCGACAACTTCTGCTGATCCACGAAGACCCAGCATCTGGATCCGTGTCTTTCCATGATAGCGTTCGCTGATGATGGAAATGGCCTTGGCATTGATCATTCCAACACCCAAGCCAAATAAAATTCGCATCGCAAAGACAAAGTTGTACTCCTGATACCAGAAGGGGGCTGTTCCACCGATAGAAAGGATGAGAAGTCCTAGACTAATCTGAAGTCGCTCAGGAAACAACCGCTCCAAAAACCCATTTAAAACCAGCATAATCATGATCCCAAAAGAAGGAAGACTGACCAGGAGCTCGATTTGTTCCTTGGGGTAGCCTTGATAGTAGTCAAACATGGCTGGCAGAGCACTTGAGATGGAAAAGGAGGTAATCAAAACGAGGGAGAGGGCCAAAATACTAGCCCGTTCTAAATATTGTTTCATGGATTTTCTTTCTGTATATTTCTCACTGTTGATCCTTTTAAAAGGAAGATGGCAAGAAAAGAAGGAGCCCGATTGAACTAGAGACTCCGTCCTAACTTTCCTAATAGGAAGACTATTTTCGCTTGATTTGCTTAATCAGATAGAAGATGAAGCCTGCAACCATATAAGCCGCAAAAATGATCAAACACCATTTGATAACCACGTCCCAACCCTTGTTCACATTTAAAAAGAAATAAGGGAAGGGATTGTCCTTGGAATTCGGAATATTGAGCTTCAAGACCAGGCCGTTAAACAAGGCAAAAATCATATAAACCAAGGGCAAGATGGTCCACAAGACTGGATCCCAGATCTTGTATTGACCCTGTTTATCAAAGAAGAGGGTGTCGGCTAAAAACCAGAGTGGAACGATATAGTGGCAAAGGAAATTTTCCACACGGTAAAAGTCTGTCGCAATCGGAGCAAGCATAAAATGGTAAATCACACAGGTAATCATGATACTCATGGTAACGCCACCCTTGAGACGAATCAAGGTCGGACTTTGCCAATTTTCACCTGAACGGCTCATCACACGGAGCAGATAACCCGTGAAAATCGTTACCAAAAGATTGGACAACACTGTGTAGTAAAGGAGCATACCAAAGCCACCGTGCTTGGTAATTTCTAAATAAACTCCTGTAAATGCCGCTAAGAACAAAAGTACACGACTATAAAAGATAAATTTATAATTCAGTTTCATGGCTAGATTTTCTTAACAAATTCTGACTTGAGTTTCATGGCTCCAAAACCATCAATTTTACAGTCAATGTTGTGGTCACCTTCTACGATACGGATATTTTTAACACGAGTTCCTTGTTTCAAATCCTTTGGCGCACCTTTTACTTTCAAGTCCTTGATTAAGGTTACAGTATCACCGTCAGCCAATTTATTTCCGTTTGCATCAATAGCGACAACACCTTCTTCTACTTCTGCAACTTCAGCAGGGTTCCATTCATAGGCACACTCTGGGCATACCAAGAGGCTTCCGTCTTCATAGACATATTCTGAATTACATTTTGGGCAATTTGGTAAATTGTTCATAGGTTCTCCTTATAACATTTCACTATTCTTTGAAAATCAAAATTTCTCGAACAGCAACTATTATACCGTAAAATCCTACTTTTGACAATGTGTCCTAAGTCCAGCAGACAAAAAAAGTCATGCACTTTTTACAGTTACATGACTTTTAAAAGATGATTGGTCATGGGCACTTATCAAGCACCTCATGATAAAAGGGGTAGCAACTATATCTTACAAACCAGGAGCTTGTCCAAGTTCTGCTGCAACCATCCAAACTGTTTTCTCAAGTTCAGCCTTAGCACCAACAAAGATATCGTTTGTAACATCATCGCCTTCTTCATCTGTCACATCCAAAGCTTTTTGGAAAAGAGCGATGAGGTAGCGGTAAATCGCTAGAACACGTTCCAAGCTTTCTTCAACATTACGGAATTCTCCTTCTTCTTCTTCGATTTCACTGTGTTGAAGGAATTCTGTCAAAGTTGAGTAAGGTTTGCCACCAAGGGTGATCAAACGTTCGCTGATTTCGTCAAGATAGCCATCAAGACTGTCCATGTATTCATCCATTTTTGGATGCCATACCATGAAGCCACGACCACGCATATACCAGTGAACTTGGTGAAGGGCAATGTGAGCCACATACAAATCCGCTACTGCTTGGTTCAATACTTCCCTTGTTTTTGCCAATGCTACTGGCGCTGTTTTAGATAATGTTGTAACGTCTTTTACTGCTTCTTTTTTCAATTCAACCATATTTCTTACCTCTTTTCTTTTTTTATAACCACCTTATTAGTGGTTACAGTATAAGTATACTACTACCATAAAACGATAGCAAGAAAAGTGTACTATCTGAGAAAAGTTGTAATAGACTGATAATTTAAGAATAGTCTGGACAGTTTTGATTAGCCGACTTGCTCGGATTTACTTGAAAATTGGCTTTGATACAGGTCATAATAAAAACCTTTTGCTTGGAGCAAGCTTTCATGATTTCCCTGTTCAATAATCTGTCCATCCTTAAGAACGAGAATCTTGTCCGCTTCTTGAATGGTAGAGAGACGGTGGGCGATGACAAAGCTGGTTCTTCCCTTCATCAAGCGTTTCATGGCTTTTTGAATCAAGAGTTCCAAACGGGTGTCAACAGAGGAAGTCGCTTCATCCAAAATGAGAATTTTAGGATTGGCTAGGAGAGCACGCGCGATGGTCAAGAGTTGTTTTTGCCCGAGGGAAATATTACTTGACTCTTGGTTCATCTCCATGTTGTAACCGCCAGGAAGAGTTCGGATAAAGTGGTCTACATTTGCTGCTTTGGCAGCTTCTATTATTTCCTTGTCACTGGCGTCAAGATTTCCAAAACGTAGGTTTTCTTTGATTGTCCCTTCATAAAGCCAAGCATCCTGCAAGACCATCCCAAACTGACGTCGGTAGTCTTGTCGTGAAAACTGGCGAATATCCTGCCCGTCAACTAAGATTGCACCTGCTGTAACATCATAAAAACGCATGAGTAGATTAATCAAAGTTGTCTTACCAGCTCCAGTCGGACCAACAATCGCTACCATCTCTCCCGGTTGAACTTCTAGATTAAAGTCTCGAATCAATGGTTTGTTTTCAACATACTGGAAGTCAACATGTTGGAAGGTCACCTGACCTGTTAAGGGTTCAAGGATTTCGAGTTCTTCTCCCTTGACTTCCTCTGTCTCATCCAAGATGTCGAAGATGCGGTCTAGCGAAGACTTAGCACTTTGCATTTGACCCGCAAGTTGTGTGATGTTTTGAATAGGCTGGCTGACCTGCCAAACGTACTGAACAAAGGCCTGCATATTCCCCACTGTCAAACGGCCCGCGATAACCTGTAAACCACCGAGAACTGCAACGATCAGATAGGTCAAGTCCGATACAGCATGAAGAGCTGGCATCATGAGCCCAGAGATAAAGCTGGCTTTAAAGCCAACACGTTGGAGGTCGTCCGTAATCTCAGAAAATTCTTTATGCGAGGTTTCCTCACGACCATAGAGTTTCAAAACATTAAAACCTGTGAGATTTTCCTGCACATAACCATTCATCCGTCCTAAAATAGCCGCCTGCTCTTTAAAATAAGGCTGAGAACGTTTCAGGATGCTTCTGGCACCAAAATAGGTCACTGGGATGGATAGAATCACCACTATAGCCAGCTGAAAGTTCAAGTATAATACCATTCCCATGACGAGGACAATCGTCAAAAGGGCATTGACAATTTGCAGAAAAGACTGCTGAAGGGTATTGGAAACCGTCTCAACATCACTGGTAAAGCGTCCCAACAAATCACCAAATTGGTGTTTGTCAAAGAAAGATACTGGGATACGATTGATTTTCTCGGTCATTTCATTTCGCAGATCCTGAGTCATAGACTGAACCGCATTGGTCATGAAATAGTTGGAATAATAAGACCCAAGTTCATACAAGAGACCTCTAAAGAGGTAAATGATTAAAACAGTTCCGATGTAGCCAGTATTGATACGAGCGCCTGCAAGACCATTAGCCATATCTAAGAGATTCTTTGTCAACTCCGTAATGGCTAGCCCCAATACAAAAGGCTCCAAGACACTCATGACTACGCTTAAAACTTTTAGAAAGACTGCAAAAAAGACAGAAAAACGGTAGGCTTTCAAATAGCTCCACAAACGAGCCAAACTAGATTGTGTTTTCATATTTCCTCCTATTCTTCTGTTAGAGATGCATTTTTCAACTGCGACTCAGCAATCTCACGATAGATATCATTGGTTTCCATTAATTCTTCATGGCGACCGCGACCCACGATCTCTCCCTTATCAAGAACGATGATCTGATCCGCATCCATGATGGTTCCGACACGTTGAGCAACAATTAAAACTGTAGCATTCTGTGTTACTTCCTTGAGACGACGGCGTAAAATAGCATCCGTACGATAATCTAAAGCTGAGAAAGAATCGTCAAAAATATAGATATCAGGATTTTTTATAACCGCTCTGGCAATTGAGAGACGTTGTTTCTGTCCTCCAGAAAGGTTGCTTCCACCTTCGGCTAGATGGGTCGCAAAACCTTCTTCTCGGCTTTCGATAAAATCTTTGGCTTGCGCCACATCCGCTGCCTGATGTAGGTCTTTGTGACTAGCATCTTCCTTCCCATAGCGGATATTTTCAGCGATAGTTCCTGTAAACAGCAAGGCCTTCTGCGGGATAAAACCAATCTTTTGACGAAGAGACTTGAGGCGGTAATCCCTCACATCGACACCATCAACCTTGATTTTCCCAAGCGTGACATCGTAAAAACGAGGAATCAATTGCACAAGAGAGGACTTGCCCGATCCGGTCGATCCGATAAAGGCAATGGTTTCACCCGGTTTAGCGCTGAAAGAAATGTTGTGCAAAACAGGATTTTCCGTCTCACCAGGATAGGCAAAGGTGACATTTTCAAATTCCAAATATCCGTGGGTTGCTGTCTCTCTGACACCTCCTTCATTGGGATCAATAGAAATCGGCATCTCCATGACTTCTTTCAAACGTTCACTCGAAACGGATGTACGAGGATACATGGTGAAGAGATTGGATAGGAAAAGGAAGGACAAGAGGGCGTGAAAACTATATTCGATAAAGGCTACCAGGTCCCCAATTTGCAAGCTTCCTTGTTTGATAGGGTCCAGAGCAAACCAGACAATAGCTACAATCATGGCAATGATAATCTGAACAAACAAGGGTTCTGTCAAGCCAGTTAGTTTAAACAGACGATTGGAATTAGCTGCATAGACTGCATTTTGCCCTGCAAAGCGTTCCTCTTGAAACTCCTCACGGGCAAAGGCACGAATGACACGGAGTCCCATCAGATTTTCCCTGGCATATTGGTTTATCTTATCTAAGGTAGCCTGCTGTTTTTCGGATAAAGGGCGAGTCTTGACAGCCACATAAATAACCACCACAGCCAAGAAAGGTACTGCAAAAGCTACTATCCAAGCTAATGACGGACTGGTCAGGAAGATCATTAAGATACTAGACAGCATCATCATAGGAGTGATGACACCCAGTTTTAAGGTCTGTTCTGCAAATTGCATGAGAACAAAGGCATCACTGGTAATACGAGTAACCAGTGAAGACACTCCAATCTTTTCATATTCATGATGAGAATACTCTTGTAATTTGGCATAGAGATCATCTCTCATATCCTTGACCATATTGGTCATCAGCTTACTAGCAGCATAAGCCAAGACTATACGCCCCAAGGTTCCACATAGGATAATCACCAGCATAATTGCAGCCCAAACATACAATTGCTGTTCATTCCCTTTATTCACACCTTCATCAATCATCCGAGCTAGAACAGTTGGCAGTCCAAGATTGACGACAACAAAGAAAACCGCTCCAAAGAAATCCAAGAATAACCACTTGGGGTATTTTTTCAAATAAGACCAAATATAGAGCATAACTCCCCCTTTCATAACTTTTTGATATAGAAAAGAGCGCGCATCTGCACGCCTTTCTTTCCCTAAGGAACTTTCCTAGTCTAGCAAAATCCCTCTTTCACAAGAATGCTCCAAGTAAAAATAAGACAGGCAGTCAAAGTCACTTAGTACTTTTACTGTCTGTCTGGAATAAGCTAGATTATTTTACAAAGTCAAGTAATGCCAAGAAGCTTTCAGCTTCAAGTGACGCACCACCAACAAGGGCACCGTCAACGTCTGGGCAAGCCATGTATGAAGCAACGTTTTCAGGTTTAACAGAACCACCGTATTGAACACGAACTTTGTCCGCAACTTCTTGACCAAAGTCAGCTGCTACGACGTCACGAACAACTTTACACATTTTTTGTGCATCGTCTTGTGAAGCTGATTTACCAGTACCGATAGCCCAGATTGGCTCGTAAGCGATAACTGTTGAAGCAACTTGTTCAGCTGTCAAGCCAGCCAATGCAGCAGATACTTGAGCACCTACGAATTCAGCCGCTTTACCAGCTTCGTAAGTTTCAAGTGACTCACCACAACAGATGATTGGAAGCATACCGTTTGCAAAGATTGCTTTTGCTTTTTTGTTGATATCTTCGTCAGTTTCATGGAAGTAGTCACGACGTTCTGAGTGACCGATCACAACGTAGTCTGTACCGATTTCTTTCAAAACTTGTGGGCTAGTTTCACCAGTGAACGCACCTGCATTTTCAAAGTAGCAGTTTTGAGCAGCAACTTTAAGGTTTGAACCTTTAGCAGCAGCAAGAACAGCTGTCAAATCAACTGCAGGAGCTGCGATACCTGCTTCAACAAGGTCTGATGAAGGAAGTTTTGATGCAACGGCTTCAACGAATGCTTTTGCTTCTTCTGGATTTTTGTTCATTTTCCAGTTACCAGCGATAAATGGTTTACGTGACATTTCACATACCTCTTTTTTCATTTTATTCACTATCATTCTATCATATTTATAAGGAGCTTGCAAACCTTACTCTAATTTTCAAGATTTTTCAAGCGACTAATCGTGCCACAAATTCATAGCATCGAGGAAATCAGCTGAAGCCTGAACTTGTTTGGGATTGTTCGCTTCTCGCTCTGCTCGTTTGGCCTCCACCTGAGCCACAGACTGGATACCTTCATGGCGCCAGTTACGAAGGATTGCCTGAATGTACTTCCAGTTTGGTTTGCCATTAAAAACCGCCTCTCGGAGAGCTTCCTTGATCAAATCCGCCTTGATTCCATCTTCTTTGACAGTCTTGGAAAGATCTTCGATTTCAAATGGTGTTAATAAGCGACCCAATTCCTGCTGAAAAGTTTCAACCAGATCCTTCAATTGATTTTTGGGGTTTTGGGCAGTAGCAACTGGAGTTTGGGTATCCAACAAGCTATCTAAGCGTTCAAAAGCCAGACTAGCATCAAAAATGAGCTCAATTTCCCCATTTAGTTCAATGGTCCGATATTGCAGCAAACCATTTTCAGTCAAATTCGAAATAGATTGGTTGACATCTGCCACCTCTTTCCCAATGATTTCAGCAATCTGACTAGGTGAAACATCTCCTAAGGCTGTGGTATTTTGTAAATAGAAAAATTGCCAGACGAGAAAATCTTCGCTGGAAGGAAAGAGTTCCTTAAAATGCAAGAGCAGGGCACTTGGCAAAACCAAGTTCCCTGTTTTAAAAGCGTCAAAATATGTCATAATTCCTCTTATAAATATCCAAAAGCAGCCGCATCATCCTCTACCTTTCTCCAGTCAAAAGGGGTTTCTTGATAAACTGCATAGTTTACCCAATTGCTAAAAAAGAGGGCAGCTGATGAAGACCAACAGAGACAGGGGGTCTCATTTACATCATCATTTTTAAAGTAGTTCTCTGGGATATGAGGGTCGAGTCCCGCCTCATAATCACGAAAATACTCTCTTGCCAAAGTGTCACGATCATACTCCAAATGACCAAAACTATAAATCTCACGCAAATCTCGACTAGCCAGGATAGAAACCCCAACCTCAGGACCTTCTGACAGGATCTCCAGATTGGTCTTATTTAAGATTTCTTCTTTTAAAATCTCAGTATGACGAGAATGGGGAGCTACATAGCGATCATCAAAACCACGAAAGAGTAGATGGCCTTCTTTCAAGGTATCCTGAGGGTAAATGCCTGACAGTTTCTGCTCCATCTGGTGTTTTTCAACGCCATAGCGAGCATAAAGACCTGCTTGGGCCCCCCAGCAGATATGCAGGGTAGAAAAAACATGCGTCTTGGACCACTCAAGCACCTGACTGAATTCCTCCCAATAGTCCACTTCCTCAAATGGTAAATGCTCAATCGGAGCCCCTGTGATAATCATCCCATCAAAATACTCGTCCTTGACTTCAGGAAAAGTTTTATAAAAAGTCTCCATATGCTCTGCACGAGTCGTCTTGGAACGGTGGCTCTCCATATAGAGAAAGTCTATGTCCAATTGCAAAGGAGTATTTGCTAAATGCCGTAACAACTGGGTCTCTGTGACCACTTTTTTGGGCATTAGGTTTAAAATCAAAATTTTCAAGGGACGGATATCTTGGTGGGCCGCACGTTGATCATCCATGACAAAGATATTCTCTGTCCGTAAAATCTCAACAGCTGGCAATTTTTTATCAATTCTAATCGGCATAACCTTCTCCTAACTGTACTCTTTTAGAAATAATTGAATGTGTTTGAAGTCAAATCTCAAACACTTAGTCCTTTTATTATACTGCAAGAAGATATAGTTTTCAATTATAGTTTTTCTCTAACTAGCTATAGTTTGTTTATATAGCAGATGAAGAAAAAACAGCCCCAAGGACTGTTTTTCATTAATAATGCATAAGTACCTTGTAATCGTAATCTCCGATTTTTTCACGGCCTTTAAGCTCATCCAACTCAATCAAGAAGGCACAACCGGCTACAACTCCACCAAGTCTTTCGATCATTTCAATGGTTGCCTTGACAGTACCACCTGTCGCCAAGAGGTCATCTACGATGAGAACGCGTTGACCTGGTTTGATGGCATCCGCGTGCATGGTCAAGGTATCAATACCGTACTCTTTTTCATAGTCAGCAGAAATGACTTCACGTGGCAATTTTCCTGGTTTACGTACAGGAGCAAATCCAATCCCCAACTCAAAGGCAACGGGACAGCCAACGATAAAACCACGGGCTTCTGGTCCCACAATCATGTCGATTTTCTTATCAGTTGCATACTGAACAATTTCACGAACAGCGTAGCTATAAGCATTTCCATCTGCCATCAAAGGGCTAATATCACGGAAGGTAATACCTTCTTTAGGATAATTTTCAATCGTTGCGATATAATCTTTTAAATTCATCTTTTTCTTTCTTTCAAAGTTTTTTACTCTCTATTATACCACATTTTCTGTGAAAGAAGAAGAGGAAAAGCACTATTCTCTTGCTCCGTCAGGTTATTAATGGAGTTATTTTTCCTGGAGTAAACTTATCATCAAAAAAACGAGCACTTTCGCACTCGTTCTCTGATATAAACTACTGATTAAAGTGAGTTTACGTCAACTTTGATACCAACACCTTGAGTAGTTGTGATTGTCAAGTTTGTTACGTAAGTTCCTTTAGCTGTAGCTGGTTTTGATTTTTGGATTGTTTCGTTGAAAGCTTTGAAGTTTTCAACCAATTTTTCAGCTTCAAATGATACTTTACCGATGATTGCTTGAACGTTACCTGCACGGTCAGCACGGTAAGTAATTTTACCACCTTTAGACTCTTCAACTGCTTTAGCAACATCCATTGTTACAGTACCAGTTTTAGGGTTTGGCATCAAGTTACGTGGTCCAAGGACACGTCCAAGACGTCCAACAAGAGCCATCATATCAGGTGTAGCGATAACTACGTCGAAGTCCAACCAACCGTCGTTGATTTTCGCAACAAGGTCATCTTCACCAACAAAGTCTGCACCAGCAGCTTTTGCTTCTTCAGCTTTTGCACCACGTGCGAAAACAAGAACGCGTGAAGTTTTACCAGTTCCGTTTGGCAATACCATTGCTCCACGGATTTGTTGGTCAGCTTTTTTAACGTCGATGTTCAAGTTGTAAGCAACTTCTACAGTTGCGTCAAATTTTGCAAAGTTAGTTTCTTTTGCAAGTGCTACAGCTTCTTCTACACTGTATGCTTTTGTGCTGTCAATTTTCTCAAGAGCAGCACGAAGTTGTTTGCTTTTTTTAGCCATTTTCTATTCTCCTTGTAAGTGGTTCAATCGATTTTCATCTCCCACGTCACTTCTCGAAATGATGAAGTCTTGCGGGTTTTCAGCCTATTATTTTCCTTTTCCTACTTCGTTCAGTTCCTTTACTGTACCTAAGTACAAGCCTCAGTCACTTGCCTAGTATGAAAAGCAACTAATAGACTGCTGTGAGATTTTCTACTGTGTTATTGATTAGTCAACAACAGTGAATCCCATAGAACGAGCAGTACCTTCGATCATACGCATTGCAGACTCAATGTTTGCTGCGTTCAAATCTGGCATCTTAGTTTCTGCAATTTCTTGTACTTGTGCACGAGTAACTGTAGCAACTTTAGTTTTGTTAGGTGTACCTGATCCTTTTTCAACACCTGCAGCTTTTTTCAAAAGAACAGCAGCTGGTGGTGTTTTTGTAACGAAAGTAAATGATTTGTCTTCGTATACTGAGATAACAACTGGAATGATCATACCAGCTTGGTCAGCTGTACGAGCGTTGAACTCTTTTGTGAATCCCATGATGTTGATACCAGCTTGACCAAGAGCAGGTCCAACTGGTGGAGCTGGTGTAGCTTTACCAGCAGGGATTTGCAATTTTACAAGTTTTTCGACTTTTTTAGCCATTTTTAAATCCTCCTTTGTGGTTTTGGCGGTAATTAAAGATTTTTACCTCCCACAAGTATGCTTTACACATACCTATCCATTATACACTATTTATCTAAAAATGCAAGAGAAAAATTACTTTTTTAATCGACGTAATCTCCGCCTTCAAAGCCGTAGTACTCTTCCAAACTGAGACCACTTGCAGCAATTTCTTTGGCTTCTTTTCCGACGTAGCGAAGATGCCATTCTTCCGCCATGTAGCCAGTCTCTTTTTCCTTGCCTTTGAGATAGCGAACAACAAAGCCATAGTCAGCCGCATGATCCAAGAGCCACTGAGCCGCCTTCCCCTCTGTCACCAATTCTCCATTAGTCCCAATCAAATCAAAAGCAAGACCTGTTTGGTGTTCACTATAACCTGGGCGAGCCGAGTAGCGATCTGCTGCTTCCTTACCGTCTTGATTCACATAGTCTTGATAAAGTTTGGTTTGGGTTTCATAACTTCTAAAACCACTGTAGTGATCGCTGATTGGGTAGCCAGCTGCTTGCATTGCTGCAATGAGCTTCAGCAATTCTGCTTTCGCTGTTGGATTTTCTCCTGGATTATAGTCTTTTGACAAAGGATAGTGCTTATTAGCTACGACGATTTCATCGTATTTTCCTTGTATACTATAGTGGTCTCCCTTATTGACAACTTCTGCCTTTTTCTGACTAGAAGCTTGAGATTTGCTTCCTACGGTCCCTTCAGATTGGCTAGTCTGTTCCGTTTTTTGAGTATTTTCTTCATTTTTAGGTGTTTCTTGAGAACATGCTGCTAGGGTTGCTGCTAGCAAACCGGATAAAACGATGTATCTTTTTTTCATTTTTTTCTTCCTCTCTTAAATCACATGCTTCTCTAATTCATCGGATAAGGTTTTAATCATTTGTTCCAACTCATGGAATTGCACTTGGCAATCTTCTGCCGCCATTTCTTCCCAGGGCACCCACCAGACTGGACCACGGCCATTCAATCCACGACCCCTCATATCACCTGATCGTCTTGGAAAGAGGTGCCAGTGGGCGTGGGCATCTCCATTTCCTAACAGTTCGATGTTCATCTTTTCAGCTTTAAACGCTTTGGCAACAGCTTCTTGGACCAAACTCATTTCCTCTAGAAAACGAAGTTTTACAGAAGTCTCCATATGGTGGAGTTCTGTGACATGCTCCTTTGCTAGAAATAAGGTATAGCCCTTAAAGTATTGATGGTCTCCAATGACAACATAGCCTGTTTCTAGTTCTTTTACAAAGTAGGGATTCTTCCCTGTCTTGATCCATTCAATTCTTTGACAAATCAAGCACATATTAGTCTACCAATGTACTCTTGAGATAAGCATCGACCATACGCTCAGTCGCCACGACCGAATCAATGTGTGTTCGTTCGTAAGAGTGACTGGATTCAATACCAGCTCCAAGGAGGGCATGTTTGACCTCTGCTCCAGCTGACATAGCTGCCGAAGCGTCCGAACCATAAAATGGATAGATATCCAACTTAAATGGAATATCTTGCTCCTTCGCCAAAGTCACTAAATGTTGACGGAAGTCATAGTGATAGGGACCTGAAGCGTCCTTGACACAGATAGACACTGTATACTCATCCGTCTGCTGGTCATCTCCCATTGCCCCCATATCGACAGCTAGATATTCCACCACTTGAGTTGGAATATTGGAATTAGCACCGTGGCCCACCTCTTCGAAGACTGAAAAAGCAAAATGAGTTGTTACTGGCAATTCAATCCCCTCTTCCTTGTAAATACGAAGAAGATTGAGCAAAATTGCTGCGCTGACCTTGTCATCCAAGTGGCGAGACTTGATAAAACCAGTCTCTGTCACGACAGTTCGCGGGTCAAAACTGATAAAGTCGCCAACCTCGATGCCCAAGGCGCGCGTTTCTTTTTCATTGCTTACTTTTGCATCCAAACGCACTTCCATATTGTCCTGCGTGCGTTCTGCAGTTCCTGCATCCTTGTAGACATGACAAGAAGTCTGGTGGATGAGGATGGTTCCAGATACCTTTTTACCTGTGCTAGCCACATGAACCGTACAGTTCTCCCCTTCAATCATGTTCCAAGGGAAACCACCGATACGATCCAATTTGAGACGACCATCCGGTTTGACAGCACGGACAATAGCACCCAGCGTATCCACGTGGGCAGTCACATAGCGGTGTTGTTCATCATTTTGACCTTTAATGGTCACATTGACACCGCCCTTAGCTGTACGAACAGGCTGGTAACCAAGTTTCTCTAAAGTATGAACTAGATAGTCTGAGATCTCACGAGTAAAGCCTGTTGGAGATGCAATTGCGGTTAGTTCTTTGATATAGTTTATAGTATGATTCATTTCTTCACCTCTTTCCTACCATTATAACATTTTTCTAGTCAGACTCCTTCTCAAAAGGAGAAAAACTGTGTTTAGTTGCTTTCACTATCGATCCATGTTATAATACAAATACTTTGATTATAAAAGGAAAGTAAAAAATATGAAATCATACTTTAAAGTATCACTAGCCCTAGTGGCTTCACTTGTCCTCCTACTCGGATGTTCCAAACAAGCATCAACACCTACTAACAGCAGTAGCAAAGAAGACACAACAACTCAGTCAAGCGAGACCAAACAAAGCAGTCAGCAATCATCTGAAAAGAAAGATGAGACAGAAACCCACACATTTGTCCACAATAGCAAACCTGGAATTCATTCTACCTTGACTTATACTGTGAAGGGAGATGACGTTGTAAAACAAACTGTTCATAATGTACTTGACCCTGAAAAACTTAATAATACCGCGGAAGGTGTTAAGGAAATTGTTGATGATACTTATAAAGGTTATGAAGGGGTCAAAGGGGTTACACAAAAAGTTGAAATTCAAGACGAAAAAGTTATCCAAAACATCGAGGTTGACATGACTGTCGCGAGTCTTGACGAATTGAAAAAAGCAATGCCGAACGAATATTCTGGTATTGGAAACCGTGTAAGCTTTGCTGCCTCGAAAAAAATGCTTAAAGAAGCTGGTTATACTGAACAAACCAACTAATGAGTCGTGCTCATACAAAAAATTCTTGGTCGATGACCAAGAATTTTTTTATTCCATCTCAAAAACGTCACTCTCTTGTTTGTTTGGTAGAACCAGTGAAAGCAAGATTCCAATAATTGCTGGCACCAACCATGGTAGAGAGGCAGCTGCAAACGGAAGAGCATTAACGAGATTTGCTAGAAACTCAATCTTAAAAGAACTTCCAAGGACGCTTGCAAGAGCAATCGCTGTAACAAGCCCAATAGTTAACTGCATACCTGGTTTTGATAGAGCGACAAACTTATTAACAATCACAATCATCACAATGGCGATGGTGATTGGGTACAAGATTACCAGTACTGGAACTGAATACTTAATGATTGCATCAAGACCAAGGTTTGCAATAGCAAATCCAATCAAGGTAAAGGCAGTTGCATAGACCTTGTAGCTGATTTGTGGGAAACGTCCATTAAAGAATTCAGCTGTAGACACAATCAAGCCAACTGTCGTTGTGAAGCAGGTTACAGTTACCATAACAGCAAGGAAGAGTTGAGCTGTTGAACCAAAGATTTCCTGAGTAGCTTGCGACAAGATATAAACACCTGGTGTTCCACCCTTCATTGCTTCTGCTGGTACCGGGAAGTGATTTCCAAGGAATCCTAAACCGATGTAAAGAGCGCTAAAGGCAAGAGCTACAACGATACCAACCACCCAAATAGTTGAAATGTACTCTTTCTTACTTGAGAATCCGAGTTGTTTCAAGGTTTGAACAGCAATCACACTAAAGGCGACTGAAGCAAGAGCATCCAAGGTATTATACCCTTCTAGGAAACCTGTTCCAAAAGCAGAGGATTGATAGGCTTCTGAGGCCGCTTGAGGACTTGTTCCACCATACTTGAAGGCACCTAGTACAACCAAGATAACGATCAACAAAGCAAAGACTGGTGTCAAGATACGTCCGATCCGATCCAAAATCTTTGATGGATTGAGTGAAATCAAATAAGCCGCTACAAAATATAGTACGGTAAAGACAATCAATCCAAGTCCTTTATTCGCATCTGATAAAAGGGGGCTAATCCCGACTTCGTAAGCTGTTGTGGCTGTACGTGGAATGGCAAAGAAGGGACCAATTGATAAATAGAGGACTGCGAGATAAAGCGTCGCAAACCAAGGTGAGATTTTCTTAGAAATCTCATAAATGTATCCCTTAGGATTGAGAGTTCCAATAATGAGAGTCAAAACGGCGATACCGACGCCTGAAAAGACAAAACCTGCAATGGCAGGAAGAAAATGTTCTCCAGATAGGGCACCTAGAGAAGGCGGAAAAATCAAGTTCCCCGCACCAAAAAATATTCCAAACAGGAGCAAACCTGTTAGGGCACCTTTTTTAGCCATAAAGAATCTCCTTCATATTTCTAAAATACTGACCTAGTATATCACGAATAAGAGTATGAAAAAAGCATCACGAAGTAAATATTGAATGTTTTCAATATTTTTAAAAATAAGAATTATCTAAAAACAAAATTCTCCTACCTAGTCCACACCAAGTAGGAGAAATGCAAAATTTTAAAGATTTTCAAAGGCCGTCATGCCACCTTGAACATTGATGACCTTGTATCCATACTCCTCCAAGAACTGGCAAGCACGAGTTGACCTCATCCCAGATTTACAAATGACATAATGCAAGAGGTCCTTGTCCAACTGATCATAAGTATCAGCCAATTGACTAAGCGGTAAGTTGTGTGCACCTTCTAAATGAAGCGTCTCGAACTCTTCTACTTCTCTCACGTCTAAGACTGAAAGGGATTCTTTCTGATAGAGCTGGTAAAATTCATCGAAGGCTATTTCTTTCATTCTTTTTCTCCTAAAATCGTTTTAATTCTTTTTTTCAAATCTGGCACTACTTCTGACTCAAACCAAGGATTCTTAGCCATCCAGATTTGATTACGTGGTGACGGGTGCACCAGAGGGAAAAATTCTGGTAGATAGTCTTTGTAGTGTTTCACCCGCTCTGTCACCTTGCCACTAACTTTCTCCTGTAAATAATAGGCTTGGGCATATTGCCCAATCAAGAGAGTTAATTGAATATCGGGCAACTCTTGCAAGAGTTGTGGGTGCCATTTTTCGGCAAAGCCTTTACGGGGTGGAAGGTCGCCTGATTTGCCATGTCCTGGGAAATAAAAATCCATGGGAATAACTGCAAACAAGCCCGAATTGTAAAATGTATCTTCATCTACACCTAGCCACTCACGCAGCCGATCACCACTCTTATCCTTCCAATAAATCCCAGCTTCTTGCGTTTTAAACCCCGGAGCTTGACCGACAATATTGATGCGAGCAGTTTTTGGCGCCGCAAAGAGAGGTTCGATTCCACGTTCTGTGTAGCTGGCATTCTGCGGATCCGCCATAATGGCTTGCTTGATTCTTTCGATTTGAGACATCTGTTTTCCCTCCAAAAAGAAGTCTAAGCATAAAATCTCAGACTTCTATCGTTTTATTTGATCAATTCATAGATAGCTTCTGCATAGATTGCTGCTGCTCGGAAGAGATCGTCCAAGGCGATAAATTCATTGGCTTGGTGCATAGTGTCAATTGAGTCTGGGAACATCGCACCGTAGGCAACCCCACGTTCTAGCAAACGACCAAAGGTACCACCACCGATGACTTGTTCGTGACCTTTAAGACCAGTTTGTTTTTCATAGACATTCAACAAGGTTTGCACAAGTGGATCTTCCATCGGTACATAGTGAGGTGTATGACCATGGGCAGAGAGGCTAACAGAAGCAACTGGCAAGTTTTCAAGGATTGACTTGATTTGCTCTGGGCTTGTTCCTTTTGGATAACGGAAGTTGAGGGCAATGGTATTGTCAGCACTTGCTTCGTCAAAGCGGAAGACACCCGCATTCATAGAAAGGGCACCCATTTTTTCATCCACATGAGCAACCTTGAGATTTTCACCCTCATGGTCATTCAAGAGAATCTTACCAGCAATGTCGAGGTAGTCTTTGGCTGGTCCAGCAAAGTCAAATTGGCTGAGGAAGAATGCTAGGTAAGTAGCCCCATTGACACCTGAAGCAGGCATAGCACCATGGGCAGATTTACCAATCACAGTCACCTTGTACTGACCGTTTTCTTCTTGGAGTTCTCCTCTAAGTTTGTGCTCTGCAACAAAGGCATCTAGTTTAGCTTGCAAGTCAGCTAAGACACCTGAAACGACTGCTGTTGCTGATTCAGGTACCATGTTTTCACGCAAACC
This sequence comes from Streptococcus sp. CM6, assembly GCF_000526095.1. NCBI lineage: Bacteria > Bacillati > Bacillota > Bacilli > Lactobacillales > Streptococcaceae > Streptococcus > Streptococcus sp. CM6. Next base: position 143,518 of record NZ_JATS01000018.1, read on the forward strand.
ACCTGTAAAGCTGTGAAGACGAGCAGCACCTGCATTTTCACCTGCAAAGTGAAGGTATTCTGTGATATTTCCTTTTTCACCATTGATGATAGGGAATTCAGCGTCTGGAGAGAAGCCAAAGTCTGGTTTTGCAAGTCCTACATGTTCAAAGTAGTAGTCCATATCTGCCCAGCCTGATTCTTCGTCTGTTCCGACAATAAAACGAACTTTCTTAGAAGTTGGAAGACCCAATTCTTTGATGATTTTCAAACCATAGTAACAAGCTGTTGTAGGTCCCTTGTCATCTGAAGCTCCGCGCGCATAAAGGCGACCATCTTTGATAGTTGGTGTATAAGGGTCCGTGTCCCAACCGCTACCAGCTGGCACCACGTCCATGTGAGCAAAGATTCCGAGAACTTCTTCTCCTTCACCAAACTCAAAATGTCCTGCGTAGTTATCAACATTTTTAGTTGGATAGCCATCGCGGTCTGCTATTTCAAGGAATTTCTCCAAAGCTTTTACTGGACCAGGTCCAAAGGGATGCTGCGCATCTGCCTTGCTATCATCACGTTCTGAGTTGATTTCCAAAAGGCTAAACAAGTCAGCCAAGAGGTCTTCTTTGCGTTTTTCTACTTCTGCTGTAAAATCAATTGCTGTCATTTTTTCTTCCTTCTATCTTTTCTCTATGATTTCATCTACTGGCAAGCGGTAGCTTGGTTCTAATTTCTCGTCTGTGTAACCCACTGTAATCAAGAGTTCTGGGCGGAAACGGTCTTCAATGTCCAAAACTTCGTTGGCTTTTGATTTGTCAAATCCAAGGATAATGTTAGAACCGATTCCTTGGTCTGTAAGAGCCAGAACCAAGTTCATGGCAACCAAACCTGCATTGAGGGCTAGGTAGTCGCTAACTTGTTGTTCACTGTAACGCGCAAACTCGGCAGGCAAATTCTTCATGAAATATTGAAGTTGCTCTTCTGAGAAATTCTTTGCGCCACCAACACGGGCAATCTTGCGGGCACGTTTGGCAAGATCTGTATCTGTAAACAAGGCAATGGTCACTGGCGCTGATGATACCTGCTCAAAGTTCGAACCATAAGCTAATTTTGCCAATTCAGCATTTTTCTCACGAACAACCACAAACTTCCATGGCTGGCTATTGTGGGCACTTGGGGCCAAGGTTGCGATTTCGATAGCCGTACGCACATCTTTGGGATCTACCGGTTTATCAGTAAAATGCTTGGTCGCATGACGTTTTTTATTTAATTCAAGAAATTTCATAATCGATTTCCTTTTCTAATTCTACTGCTTCCATTCTACCATAATTTGAAAGAGCTTGCAGAGATTTTTCATAGAGTTAGTACTTCTTTCAAACTCTCTACTATCCACTTGTAGCTTTTTATGTAGGTATCGTTTTGGATTTAAACAAATCAAAAAGCAGGTGATAATTCACCTACTTTCTCATATTATTGACCAGATGTGTATGGAGCAACTGCTTTATACGCTGACTCCAGTGCTTTCTTCATTGTATCACGTCCAGTTTTCAACTGTTGAACAAATAGAGTACGAGTTTGTTCTGGCACTACTGTATCATCAGAACCAATACTTGAAAGACTTTCGTTAAATGACTCTCTTACAGTCTCCATAGACTTAAGTGCGGGTTCAACTTGGGCGTTATATGCTTCTTTTCCACTCTCTGGAATTTTTTCTCCAATTTCAACTGCATGCTTTTTATAATTGTCAACTAGTTTACCAAAAACTTTCTTCACATCTCCAACAGTTTTAGCATTGTCAATTTCTTCATCAGTGATCAAAACAACCTCATTATTTTCTGTCTTTGAACTAGACGTTGTTGATGAGGTCTCTGAAGAAGTTTGCTCTACAGAACTTGAATTTTTAGTTGAAGAATCAGACGTTGTTTTCCCTGAACATGCTGCTAAAACAACAACAGATAAAAGAGCCATACTGGCTGTAATAATTTTCTTCATAATGTTCTCCTTTTTATTAAGAATTAAGTCCATTCTATAACAAAATAATTTCAATGTCAAACTTTAGCTAAACCATCTTTTCTAAGCAATTCGACTACAAACCTCACTTCCAAATAAGAGCGTCCATTTTATTTCTAACTTTACAAAAAATCAAAATAATCCTTCACATCCTCTACATACCCATGCTTTTCAATTAAACTAGCTAAGAGTTCTAGATTGTGCCCCCGATAGTTGTCATCTCGACGTAGTTCTTCATACATTTCGATAAAAGGAAGCCCCTTGGACTTGGCCAATTCTAACTCCGCTTCATAATCATAAGAAACTTTTCGAAATAGGATATTGACCAACTCCCCATCTTCTACTTCTATCACGGCATACTGAGCACGGTGATTTTTTAACTTTTCCCAATTAAAATAGGGCATGCCTATCGTACCTGGATTGATGATTTGTTGCCCTTGACTTCCATAACGAAGCAACTGCTTGTGGACATGACCATAGACTGCCACGTCCGTTTCCTCATCTAGGAGTTGGTCAAATTTTTCTGTATCATTCCCAACCAACAAGTCACCACCATAGTTCTTATTTGGCAAATTATGAGAAAGAGAAAAGCGCAGTCCATCAACTTCTTTCTTTTCTAGCATAGGTAAGTTTCGTAGCCAGACAATCGTTTCAGGATCCATTCGCTCCATCAAAAACTGGGTCATTCGCATGAGCTGGATGTCTTGCGGATTTTCCAAACCGTATTCCCCATCCAAGGCCTCAAGGACACAATCATCCCAATTTCCTCGAACACTTGCTGTGATAGGAAGGTCCTTTAGCAGGGCGACCAAGTCATTTGCACCGGGACCGGGAAGAAAAATATCTCCCAGAAGCCAATATTCTGTCGCCTCCAGCTTTCTAGCATCTGCAATCACTGCTTCTAAGGCTGTCGCATTGCCATGAATATCTGATAAAATTGCAATTTTATGGTTCATAATGATTTTCCTTTTTCTATTTCATCTAGCCAATTGTGAAACTCCCAACGAAGAGGAGCTTCCTTGCCTATTCTTTGCCTCAAATGTTCTTGATATTGAAGATAGAAAGCGTAATCTCCCCAACTACTCCACACTTGAGAAGGTTTTGGGATACACAACTGTTTTTTAGCCCTCTCTAACACGATGTTATCTATCGGTACGTGTAAAAAAAGAAAAACGGAGTCTAGGGTTACAGCTTCAAGCATATACAGATACTTGAACGTCATATTAATCCACTTTTGAGCATGACCATAAGTGAATCGAATCCCATTTGAGCGATAGCAATCTATCAGAACATCACAAGTCCTATGATGCCAACTATCAAAATCAGTTTGACACAGCTTATCCCGATTCAAGAGATTTAAAATCGCTTCTTTGATACACTTAGAGGCCCGATTTCTCATCTCCAAGCGCTGTTCATCTGGCATGCCATGAAATCGCAAGGTTCGATTAAAATCAAGATAGGCTCGAGTAGTTGCAGCTAAAAATAAATCTTTTGAATTCCCAAAGTAAGCAAATCGTAAAAAAAGGAGTATATCTCTGTCAATCTCAATCCTATTCATTTCTTCTACTTTCTATCTAGATACTTATTCCAATTCTTTTAATGGTTCTGCCACTTGAGCCAATTCCACTTCTTCCTGAGGGTTCAACTTTCTCTGCACAGCTTCTGCGACTACCCTCGGCACACCAACTTCGACAATTTCATCCACACTGGCTTCCTTGATTTTAGTGAGAGACTTGAAATGCTTCATGAGATTCTGCTTGCGTTTAGGTCCCAATCCTTCAATTCCATCCAGTTGTGATGAAAAGGAATTTTTCGAGCGCAGTTGGCGGTGAAAAGTGATAGCAAAGCGATGCACCTCATCTTGGATGCGTTGGAGGAGGAAAAATTCCTGAGAATTTCGGGATAACTCCACCACTTCCAGCGGATCTCCAAAGAGTAGCTCATGGGTTTGGTGCTTGTCATTCTTTTGCAGGCCTGCAATTGGGATATCCAAACCCAGCTCTTCTTGGATGACTTGCTTTGCGATATTGACTTGACCTTGTCCCCCATCAATGACAATCAAATCTGGCGGGGTTAAACCTTCTCGTTGTACTCGACCATAACGTCTGCGAATGACTTCACGCATACTGGCATAATCGTCTGGACCAACAACCGTTTTTATCTTGTACTTACGGTAATCCTTCTTACTCGGTTTGCCATTGACAAAGACTACCATAGCTGAAACAGGACTGGTTCCCATGATATTAGAGTTATCGAAGGACTCGATACGTACTGGGGTCGGGATTTGGAGCAAGCGTCCCAGATTTTCAATAGCCCCTTGGGTCTTTTCGACAGATTTTTCTAGCAGATTGAACTTCTGCTCCAGACTAACACGGGCATTCTTTATAGCCAAATTGACCAGTTGTTTTTTCTCTCCACGCTGAGGTTTAAGAATCTTGGTATCCACCAAGGCTTTGACAGCTTCTTCATCGATATCCTGCGGAATCAGCACCTCATTGGGAACCAGGTGGGATTTTTCTTGATAGAATTGTCCCACATAGGTCAAAAAATCCTCATCCGGATCATTGTAGTAAGGGAAGAGGTTGACGTCCCGCTCAATGAGTTTTCCCTGACGAACAAAGAAAACCTGGACACACATCCAACCCTTGTCCACATAGTAGCCAAAGACATCTCGATTTTGGAGATCCTTTGCCATAACCCGTTGCTTGGTCCGAAGCGTTCCAATGGCCTGAATCAGATCACGGTATTCCGCCGCACGTTCAAACTCCATACTTTGAGCTGCCTTTGCCATCTTGCCCTTGAGGTCATCGATAATTTTGTCATCCTGTCCTTTTAGGAAATCAGAAACCTCCTGAGCCATGGACTTGAAATAAGCCTCATCTTTCTTACAGATGGTGTGAGCCATACATTGGCCGATATGGTAATAAAAACAGACTTTAGACGGCGGATTGGTACATTTCCGAAAAGGGAAAATCCGATCCAGCAACCGCTTAATTTCATTGGCTGCCCCCACATCTGGATAAGGGCCAAAATAAAGACCACCGTCCTTCTTGACCTGACGGGTGATAATCAAGCGAGGATAACGCTCATTGGTGATTTTGATGAAGGGATAGGACTTATCATCCTTGAGCATGATATTGTATTTAGGCTTATTCTCCTTGATCAGGTTGATTTCTAGGAGAAGTGCCTCAATATTAGACTCAGTGACGATAAATTCAAAATCCACAATCTCAGACACCAGAGCCTCCGTCTTGGTATCATGACTTCCACGGAAATAGGACCGCACGCGATTGCGCAGATTTTTAGCCTTTCCTACATAGATAATAGTACCATTTTTATCCTTGTGAATGTAGCAACCAGGGCTGGTTGGTAAGAGCTCTAGTTTTGATTTGATCAAGTTGTTCATAGTTCCATTATAGCAAAAAGGCCGTAACAGGACGAACAAAAAGCCCCACCAATCACTTGTTGGAGAAGCTTTGATTTTATTTTAGATTGTACCAACTTCATCTAGTCGCTGCTGGTATAGAGTTCTTGAACAGCTGTCACATCCCGAGGCTGAATTCCATAGTAGGAACCTGCCGGCTGCATGACAGAAGTCTCGTTGGTATGATCCAATCCGATGGCATGCCCCAGCTCGTGCTCCGCCGTGTGCACAATCCGTTCATAAGAATATCCATAGTTTGGATTAGATAGATAATAGTGATTCAGGCGAACCGTTACAGATATAAATTGTTTGGTTAACAAATTGGTTTGACTCTCGGCTTGCCCAGCTACAGCTGTCGATCCATCATTCATCTCACTTGCCACAATATCTGCCTGACTAGAATCCGCTACCACCTCAAAGGTAAAGGCTCCCGTTTGATTCCAGTTTTTTATGGCTTCTGCATAGGCGCCTTGGAAGGTCTCATCCATTTGAGGCTCAATATAGATGCGAGCTGAGGCATGAGCCCACTTGCCTTCTGCATGTTGGTGACTGTCTGTCTGAGACAAGACTTCCAGCGTTCCCGTCTCTTTCCATTGATTCCAGCCACCTTGACCAATCTTGCTCATTTTTTCAACCTGATTGACCGCAGAATGAAAATCACCTGTCAGATACCAAAGCACTCCAAAGGCAATGAGCAGTAGAATGGCCACAGTCCAAACCAGACGCCAGAAGAAACGCCAAATTCCCAAAAGAAATCGGAACAATAATCGAATAATCCAGAACATGACGCTCCACCTTTCATAAAAATAAGAACCTATCTTGAAATCACATTCTCCTTGATCAAGATAGATTCTCCATTTTACTGAATAAAGCTGAAAGAAACCTAAAACTAAGATAAGCGTTCTTCCAAGACAAAGTCAATTGGTAGAGTAGCCAAAAAACGTTCCAATTGTTTTTCCCAGTAGTACCACTCGTGCTTACCTGGACTATGACTATAGGTCACCTCAAAACCAAGATTTTTGAGGTTTTTCACTGCGAGATTATTGGCAGAGTAAAGATAGTCTTGTTCCCCACACCAAGCCCATAGTTTGGTCTTTTTATCGGATTTTGTAGCCATGCTTTCAAGCGAATGAGGACTAGCTGTCCAGTCTTTGATTTCTCCAAAAACTCCTCGCCAGTAGGCAAGAGATTCCAGATCCTGGCTTTCAGGAGAGAATTCTTGAAAACTGAGCGCACCAGAAAAACTAGCCGCATGAGAAAAACGATTCGTCGATAGAGCGAGTTTGAAGGAGCCGTAGCCACCCATTGAGAGACCTGCAATGAAGGTCTTTTCGCGCTTGCTGGTCATATTGGGGAAGAAACGTTTCATGACTTGGGGGAGTTCTTCTGCTAAAGCTGTATAGTAGTTATAGCCATACTGAGTATCTGTATACCAGCCATTGCTAGTATTGGGCATGATAACAATGAGATTGGTTCCACGCAACAAGCGTTCGACATTGGTACGTTTGAGCCAGCTATTTTGATTTCCTGACATTCCGTGCAAAAGGTAAAGAACAGGAATATCTGCGCAATCTGGTTCAGTCACTCGACTGCCATCTGGATAGAGGACGGTAACACCCCACTCCATATCCAAAACTTCTGAGTAATACTCAATATTCATAACTGCCATGGTTGTCTCCTTTTACTATTCTATAAGAAAAAGCCGAATATCGACTTTTTCCGTAGGTATTCTGCTTATTATTTAGCTTCCATCACGACTGGCAAAATTGCTGGGCGACGTTTGGTTTGATCAAAGAGGTACTTGGTCAAATTGTCACGAACCTTCCCTTTGAGATCTGCCCAGTCAAAGTCATCCCCTTGAAGATACTCTTCTACCGTTTGGTTAATCAATTCGGAACTTTCACGGAGAATGTCGCGACTTTTCTTAAGGTAGATAAATCCACGCGTATGAACACGAGCCTTAGCCACAATTTTCTTCTCACGACGGTTAACAGTGATAGCCACGATAAAGATCCCATCCTCTGACAAGACCTTACGGTCGCGAAGAACGACATTCCCAACATCACCAATGGCATTTCCATCAATCATGACATCACCTGCAGAAACTGCTCCAGCTGGGACGAAGTCTCCATGTTCATAGGACATGATCGTTCCCTTTTTAGGGATGAAAATGCGCTCTGGCAACATTCCAACTGCCATGGCAGCCTTGGCATGCGCATCCAACTCACGGTACTCCCCTTGGACAGGAAAAAGATATTTCGGTTGCAAAAGATTGATCATCAACTGCAAATCACGCGCATTTCCGTGTCCTGATACTCGCAAACTCTGGGTAATGAGTTTTACCACACCACCAGCTTGGTAAATCATATTTTCAACGCGAGCCACAACTGCTTCTTTGGCGGTGGATGGAGTTGTTACAATATAAACCAAGTCCCCATCCTTGATTTCTACATAACGGTGGCGCCCAACGGACATCTTGCGAAGTCCATTGATGGGTTCACCCATACGACCTGTCTCTAGGATAATCAACTCATGGTCTTCAAAACGAGACATTTCTTTCGGTTTTATCAAAAGGCTTTCATTAGCTAGAGACAATTTTTTGAGACGAATCGCTGTACGGACGATATTTTCAACATCAAATCCAGTCAAAACGACTCGGCGGCCAGTCTCCGCAGCCGCATCAAAAACCTGCTGGATACGAGAAAGGTTGCTGGCAACCGCTGCAACGATGATACGACCGTCCCAGTCAGCGATAGTTTGGGTAATTTCATCCCCAACTTCACTCTCGCTCGCCACCTGGATATTGCTGTCTGCATTTGCAGAATCACTGAGAAGTGCCAAGACACCATCACGGCCGATTTCGGCTAAACGCGCAAAATCCGTCGCATAGGATTCACTAGCCGTCTGGTCAAATTTGAAGTCGCCTGTGTAAACAATGTTCCCTTTTGGTGTTTTTAACACAACTCCCAGACTTTCTGGGATAGAGTGAGTCGTACGGAAGAAGGAAACAACCGTTCCCCCAAAGTCAATCTCCGTGTTTTCATCAATGATATGGAAGTCATTGAATTTCTTAACCGTATCATTTCCTTTGACAAAGAGTTTCGCCAACTCGATAGTCAACTCAGAGCCAAACACAGGCACCTTAGCCTCTGCCAAGAGATAAGGCAGGGCACCAATGGCATCCGCATGCCCGTGAGTCAAGAAGACCCCTGCGATACGGTCGCTATTTTCAAAAAGGTAGTCCATGTTTGGAATGACGACATCAACCCCTAGTTGTTCATTTTCAGGGTATTTAAGCCCTGCATCCAAAACAAAGATAGATTCATCGATTTCAGCAATGTACATATTTTTCCCATTTTCTCGTACACCACCTAGTGTTGTTAAACTGATATTACTCATTTTCCCTCCGAAACTTAATTATCTTGATTATAGGGTAGGTTTACCCTCTTATTCTAAAAGTTCTAAAACTTTCAGCCGAATCTTTTCCTACCATTATACCATTTTTTTGATGATTTTCAAAACGAAGATTTGTTTTCAAAAAAGAGCTGGTTACCCAACTCTTTCCTAACTTCTACTATTTCTCCATTAAAAAGTCATATATTTCTTGCACGGTACCCAGCGCCATCATTTCTTGGTCTTTAACGGTCTGTTTGAGATTTTGGTAAATCTGACTTTCAGCAATTTCCCTTTTCGGCGCTTCTTTATTGACTGTCATGACACCATCTTTGATCGTCACAAAGCCCAGCTCTTCAAAGACTTGGATCATCTTGACCAGCAAGATTTGTTGGATATTGAGATAAGCCGCTAAATCTTTCAACTTGTAGCGAATATCAAACTCTGGGAACTGGTAAATAGTCTTGTACAATTTTGCAAACTGTTCTCTAGTTCCATAACCTGTCAGATAGTAGGCCTTGTCGATGTCGTTTTTGAAATAGACAGCAGAGAAATGTTGTTCCTGAAAAATGGTCTTCAGCAGGGTCATATCCTCAGGAATTGTTTTCACAACAACCGCGTCACTAGTCGCTAGATCTGGCAACTCACCAGAAAAATCCAAGACTGGAACCCCTTCTGGCAAGACTGCATTCTTCCCACGAATGTTAAAGAGTTGAACGCCTTCCACACGCGCATCCACCATCATCAACTGGAGAGCAGTTTGGCCATTCCATTGATTGACAGACAAGGTGACTGCCAATTCTAGGTTTTTTGTTTGAGCAAATTCTGTCGCCCATCTACCTTGTCCAAAGGCCACCACTTCGAAACTCGCCTCACCCTTGGAAATTTTTAGTTTGAGGTGGGCATTGCCTGCTCCCATGGTACGAGCACTTTCGACATGAAAATCCTTGATATAAAAGACAGGTTTCTGATTATCCATCCCAAAGGGTGCCAAGCGTTCAAAGCTTTTAACCGTTTCCAAGCTAAGCGACTCCAAGTCTAGCTCTTCATCTAGATTTAACTTATTCTTACCACTAGCATCTGCGCCTTTTTCACGGATATAGTCTTCCAAAACCTGAGATAAATCTGAAAGTTTCTCCACTTCCAGCGTCATTCCTGCTGCACCAGCATGGCCACCAAAGGCGATAAAGAGGTCGCGATGGGGATCTAAGGCTTCAAAAATATCGACCGCTTCCACACTACGAGCGCTACCTTTGGCACGACCATCTTCTATATTAAGAACAATAACTGTCTGCCCTAGCTCTTCCAACAAACGACCAGCAACGATACCCAGAACGCCAGGATTCCAGCCTTCCTTGGCCAAGACCTGGACCTTCTTCTCAGGATCCACCATGGTCTTAGCTTCTTCATAGATTGACTGGACGATTTCCTTACGTTCTTCATTTTTCTGGTGAATCATGAGGGCAATCTCATGTGCTTCCTCGTCGTCAAACCCAGTCAACAAATCAATGGCAGGATTGGGATCATCCAAGCGCCCCAAGGCATTTAAACGAGGGGCAATCTGGAAACCAACCGTTTCTTCTGTTACTTCATTAGCAGCAATCCCAGCCATATCCAGCATTTCTTGTAGGCCAATACGCTGAGTATGCCCCAGCATTTCCAGACCATATTGAACCATGATACGGTTTTCATCTGTCAAGCTCACCATATCTGCAATGGTACCGATAGCGACCAAATCAAGCAATTCCACTTGCACTTCTTCTAAAAGGGCGCAAGCCAGCTTGAAAGCCACTCCACAACCAGCTAAACATTTGAAGGGATAGTCCGCATCTGGATGCTCAGGGTGAACAATCGCATAGGCATCAGGAAGGGTTTCCGGCATGGAATGGTGGTCAGTCACAATGACATCCGCTCCCATAGACTGGGCCAATTCAATGGCCTCGTGACCTGCAACCCCATTATCCACTGTCACAATCAGGGAAATTCCCTCTTGCTCGATAAAGTATTTATAGACACTGGCATTGGGACCATAGCCATCGGTAAAACGGTTGGGCAAGTAAACTCGGCACTCCGCGCCAAGCTGTTCCAAACTTTCCTTCACAATCGAAGCTGAAGTCATACCATCCGCATCATAGTCTCCATAGACGAGAATATTCTCCCCTTCTTCAATGGCCTGACGAATCCGTTCTACTGCCTTATCCATATCATGGAGCAGATAAGGGTCATGTAAATCCTCTAAAGAAGGTTCTAAAAACTTCTTCAGACTTTCTTCATCCTGAATCCCTCTTTCAAATAATAACCGAGCCACCTCAGGACCCAGTCCAGCCTTCTTGGCTATCTTTGTAAAATCCGCATCTTCAACCTGCGGGGCGAACTGCCATTCATAAGTAGGAGTTATCAAAAAAACATCCACTCTTTCTAAGAATTCTATCGTTTCATTATAACATGATTTAGGCATTTTCTCTATCCAGATTGCTTTTTTATAACATTTTAGTGAATTTTTTTCAGATATGATTTGACAAGAACACTCTTTTGTTGTAGAATCATGTTATAAAATCTAACACAAAGGAGATCTCTCATGGCTTTAGTAGAATTTAAAAACGTCGAAAAATATTACGGAGACTATCACGCACTCCGCGACATCAATCTCCGTTTTGAAAAAGGACAAGTTGTTGTCCTGCTTGGACCTTCTGGCTCTGGGAAGTCCACTCTTATCCGTACGATTAATGGTTTAGAGGCTGTTGACAAAGGAAGTCTCCTAGTCAATGGACACCAAGTAGCAGGTGCTAGTCAGAAAGATTTAGTTCCTCTTCGTAAGGAAGTCGGCATGGTTTTTCAACATTTTAATCTTTATCCACACAAAACAGTGTTAGAAAATGTAACACTCGCACCCATAAAAGTTCTAGGAATTGATAAAAAAGAAGCTGAAAAAACAGCCCAAAAATATCTGGAATTTGTAAACATGTGGGACAAGAAAGATTCTTATCCGGCCATGCTATCTGGTGGACAAAAACAACGGATTGCCATTGCACGCGGACTCGCTATGCATCCAGAGCTACTTCTCTTTGATGAGCCAACATCTGCCCTTGACCCTGAGACTATCGGTGATGTACTAGCAGTTATGCAAAAACTGGCGCATGATGGGATGAACATGATCATCGTTACCCACGAAATGGGCTTTGCCCGTGAAGTTGCGGACCGCATCATCTTTATGGCCGACGGAGAAGTTTTGGTGGATACGACAGATGTCGATGACTTTTTCGACAATCCAAGCGAACCTCGTGCCCAACAATTCCTCAGCAAAATTATCAACCACGAAAGTGACAAAGTCAAATAAGGAGGCGCCTATGAAAAAGAAATTCTTTTTATCCGCATTATTGATTAGCCTTTTCAGCCTTGCTGCTGCCAAACCAGTTCAGGCTGATACCAGCATCGCAGACATTCAAAAAAGAGGCGAATTAGTTGTCGGTGTCAAACAAGACGTTCCGAATTTTGGCTACAAGGATCCCAAGACAGGAACTTATTCTGGTATCGAAACGGACCTGGCCAAGATGATTGCAGATGAACTCAAGGTCAAGATTCGCTACGTTCCTGTTACCGCTCAAACACGTGGACCACTCCTAGACAATGAACAGGTCGACATGGATATCGCGACCTTTACCATCACAGAAGAACGTAAAAAACTCTACAACTTCACCAGTCCCTACTACACAGATGCTTCTGGCTTTTTGGTCAATAAGTCTGCCAACATCAAAAGCATTGAGGACCTAAATGGTAAAACCATCGGAGTTGCCCAAGGTTCCATTACTCAACGCCTGATTACCGAACTAGGTAAAAAGAAAGGTCTGAAATTTAAGTTTGTAGAACTTGGTTCCTACCCAGAATTGATTACTTCCCTCCATGCTCACCGTATTGATGCCTTTTCCGTGGACCGCTCTATCCTGTCTGGCTACATTAGTAAACGGACAGAACTGCTAGATGATAGTTTCAAGCCATCTGACTATGGTATTGTTACCAAGAAATCAAATACCGAGCTACACAACTATCTTGATACCTTGGTCACTAAATGGACCAAGGACGGTAGTTTGCAGAAACTCTATGACCGTTACAAGCTCAAACCATCTAGCCATACCGCAGATTAAGGAGGACACCCCATGACAAATTTATCATCTTGGACAGCCTATTTTCAGGATTTTGGACAATTTTTCAATGGTTTCCTCTTCACCCTTGCCCTAGCGATTGGTTCCTTTATCCTCGCCATGGTTTTAGGCATCTTCTTCGGGGCCATGTCAACCAGTAAACGCCCATTCTTGCGCGTTTTGGCTCGTATCTTTGTCGAATTTTATCAAAATACTCCCCTCTTGGTACAGTTTGTCATCGTCTTCTATGGTTTGCCTCTTATCAGTGAACACACCATCATGATTCCGATTTATTGGACAGCTGTTCTCTGCGTGGGACTCTATCACGGCGCTTATATCGCTGAGGTTATTCGTTCAGGGATTCAGTCTATTCCTAGTGGTCAGATGGAAGCTGCTCTCTCACAAGGATTTACCTATATCAGCGCCATGCGCTTGATTATCTTGCCTCAGGCTTTCCGCATCATTCTCCCACCTTTGACCAACCAAATCGTCAACCTCATCAAGAATACCTCTACAGTTGCCATCATCTCTGGAGTGGACTTGATGTTTGTGACTAAGTCTTGGTCGGCTCTAAACGGAAACTACATTCCAGCCTTTTTAGGTGCTGCTCTTCTCTACTTTGCCCTATGCTTCCCTGTTGCCCAGTTTGGTCGCAAGATGGAGCAAGCCAACAAAAAAGCCTATTCACTTTAGGAGGTTACTATGGAATCTATTTTAGAAGTTTTGACCCCAGATAACCTAATCTTTATCTTTAAAGGATTTGGCTTAACCCTCTACATTTCTCTGATTGCTATCGTCCTATCAACCCTTATCGGAACAGTACTAGCTGTCATGAGAAATGGAAAAAATCCCGTCTTACGAATCATCTCCAGCATTTATATCGAGTTTGTACGTAATGTTCCCAACCTCCTCTGGATTTTCACCATCTTTTTGGTGTTTAAGATGAAGTCCACACCAGCTGGTATTACAGCCTTTACCCTCTTTACCTCAGCAGCCTTGGCTGAGATTATCCGGGGCGGTCTCAATGCCGTGGACAAGGGCCAGTACGAAGCAGGAATGTCGCAAGGATTCACCTCTGCGCAAATCCTCTACTACATCATTCTCCCACAAGCGATCCGCAAAATGCTGCCAGCTATCATTTCTCAGTTTGTAACTGTGATTAAGGATACCAGCCTTCTCTACTCTGTTATCGCTCTACAGGAACTCTTTGGCGCCAGCCAAATTCTCATGGGACGCTATTTCGAACCAGAGCAGGTCTTCAGTCTTTATATCCTGATTGCCTTGATTTACTTTATCTTTAACTTTGCCATTTCTAGCCTGTCTCATAAGCTAGCAAAACGTTGGCAACAAGCCGCAGAATAAAAACGAAATGTGAACTCAAAACAAGGGTTCACATTTTTATATTTTCATTCAGGCGGATTGTCCCAATAATCGTCAACATCATAGCCAATCATAATAAATCCAACAGGAATTTCACCATCATAGGTACCAAACGGAAATAAAAATTTATTTTGCTACTCTGATACCTATAATTTTGGTATTTCCCATACATTTTTTCCATATGAAACACTGTTCTAACAGCTCCACAACTTTTAATTCTTTATCAGTACCATTTTCTATTGGATTTTCTCCGACAAAATACGGTCACTTAATGTATTCAATTTTATAAATCAATTCTTTCGAAGTCTTTTATAGCTTTCTGATAAGAAAACCAGGTGCATAAGTTAAATATGGCAACACCAAAAAGTAATATTACTATCTGTGGTACGTTCAAATTTGAAGAATCATTCAAACTTTCTAATCCAGGAATATGGTGTAATATCTCTCCCATGAATATTATGACAGTTGTGACTGCGCAGAATAGGATAAAAGGCTTCCCAATCTTATAAGCTGTTTTAAAAAAGCCTCCAAGAAAAACACTGTTAAAGTTTGCAAATACAAGCATTATATAGCCAAGATATGCAGCATTTGCATTCATCAACGGATTTGTCACATACGGTGTGGCATCTCCTAAGAGTCTCATCCGAATAATCGTCAGAAAAAGACATAATATGAAAGCTATGCACTCGATAGATAAAACAAATAAAT
The DNA here is from genome assembly GCF_000526095.1 of Streptococcus sp. CM6. Taxonomy (NCBI): domain Bacteria; kingdom Bacillati; phylum Bacillota; class Bacilli; order Lactobacillales; family Streptococcaceae; genus Streptococcus; species Streptococcus sp. CM6. Next base: position 158,544 of record NZ_JATS01000018.1, read on the forward strand.
ATTTAGCCGTAACCACATCTTGTTTTCTAACTGGCAACATGACCGTGTAGGTGATGTCATCACATTCTCGGACTTGTTGATAAGTATAAAAAATACCAAGACAGATAAAAAAGGAACTGACAAGAATGGGATACCTTGGAATCATCGTAATAGCTGAAAAAGTTATAAACCAATAACTCAAAGGATTTGCTGTTAGTTTCATTTCTTTATAGAGAAGTTTTCTCATCACAAATTCACCTCTTCCCTTTCAATATGCACCATAATATCTTCAAGTGTGGATTTCTGCCCCATTTCTTTCGTGTAATGACTGATAAAATCCTCTTTTCTCTCAGATAAAAGCAATTCACCATTTTTTATATAAGTAATAGTATCTGCACACTTCTCTAAATCACTAGTAATATGAGTAGAAAACAAGATTGCTACCCCTTTTTCTGCTAGTTTTCGAAAGATTTCATTCATCTCATCTCTAGATACTGGATCAAGTCCACTAGTTGGCTCATCTAAAATCAAAAGCTTAGCATGATGAGAAAGAGCTAAAGTAAGATAAAATTTTACTTTCATCCCCTCAGACAGTTCCATAATTTTCTTATTTTCATCAAGCTTAAATGCATCAAGATAATGACGATACGATTCATCATCCCAGTTATCATAAAAAATACGAGTAATGGCGACAATATCCTTTAATTTTTTTCTTTTATAATAATTGGTTCCTCCCACTGCATAACCAATTCGTTGTTTGATTTCATCTTCATTATCCAGATAATCCATTCCAAGAATACGGACATTCCCTGCATCTGGATGAACAAGATTTAGAATGGATTTAATCGCTGTAGTCTTACCTGCTCCATTCCTACCGATAAATCCCATAACCTCACCTGATTTAATATGAAAACTTATAGGTTTCAATTCAAATGCTGAATATTTTTTTGTAATATCATTTACCTCTAAAACATACTTCATTTTATTCATCCTCCTTCTCTTCAAAAGCAATTTCCATCAAGTGTGCAAAGGCTCCCTTCGGCGGTATGGCAATTCCACGCTTTTCATCACCAAGAAGCAGAATCGTATCGCCAGGTTTGATATTAAAGACATCGCGCGCCTGTTTTGGTATTACTATTTGACCTTTTTCTCCAACTGTAGCTGTCCAAGCATATTTACCTTTCGGTGCTTTCATAACTGTTACCTCCTTTATGGTATGATTTGTATAACTAATTATACTAATTATACTACTTATCCTAAATAATACAAGTGCAAACTACATCCAGTTACCATCATAATAAAATGCTCGTAAAAATCTGTACCACTCATCCCAAAACTAAGAATCTTAGACACCTTAACCCTAACTTTTTGTAAGTGGTGCTTATTCATTAACTACTCTCTCTAGAAAATATGTGACTACAAACAAAATTGAGGATTAAAAAAATTCATAAGCACATTGATGCCATGAATCAAAAACAGCATTATTCTCTCCTATAAGAGAGGACACTCCTAAAATCAGGAAAGCGAAACTAAGATTTTTAAAAATATCTTATTGCAAACAAAAATATAATATGCTACAACGCTTTTGACAAAACGTGTCGAAAGGTAAAAAGATGGCAAAAATAATTGATTTAAAGCAAGAAAATATTCACAAAGTACGATCCTGTTTTTATCAAGGAGGAACATGGACCAAGAATCAGTTATCCTGTCAAACAGGGATTTCTCTGGCAGGAACTACCAATATCTTACAAATATTAGAGAATGATGTTAATGTTGCTTCTCTTGGTTATTGTAGTATTCACCCAGAATTCAGAACACTGGCCCTTCTCTACCAGCCAGATACAGATTTTGCCGGTTCTGGTATTATCATCAATAAAAGATTGCATCGTGGAAGAAATGGTTTTGCAGGGGAAGCCGGCTATCTCATGAATGGGTATAAACCTCCAAATCGCCAATCACGTTCAAATGACTTCACATTTCTTTTGTTAAATCCGATAACAGCACTAACACATCAGTCATTGCTCCGGATGCTATTGCATATTATTGTCCATCTTTACAAGAAAATATAAAAATTTCCGACACCTATCCTCCTAAAGAATTCCACCCAATCCTTGAAAGATTGACTGAAATAGACCCATTCATACTGAACGGAGTTCAATCAATTGGAAAAAACAAGATTCTAGAAATCAAAAGAAGAACAATCTGAAAAGGAGAATTAAATGATTTCGTTATTGTTGGCAGTCATCTATCTGGCCTTTATTAGTTTAGGCTTACCTGATGCTATTTTAGGAAGCGCTTGACCAAATATGTATCGTGGCTTAAATTCAACTATTACCGGGGCAGGCTCCATCTTTCTGATTACCATAAAATACCTCTATAAGAGAAAATCAGAGCTAAAATCAACAAAACATAGAAAGCGATAAAAAGCCATCTCATCTTCACACATAGAGCAATATATTCTCTGATAAAGGCCGATGGGATATAGTAGGCGGCTGTACGGCAACCAAGGCCATCTCCCTTCATCCCAATACGGCGAGCATAGGTACTGGTACGAAAAACATGGTAATCATTGGTCACAAAGAGAAAACGTGGACTGGTCACCAGCTTCTCTCCCATTTCTTTTGAGAAGAGAAGATTCTCATAGGTCGTCGTTGAGTCTTCCTCTAGGAGAATCGCTTCTCTCGGAATATCTGTCTCTTCCAACAAATAATTACAAATCGCCTGAGCTTCGGATATCTTTTCATCTCCACCTTGACCACCACTCGCGATGATTTTAACATTGGGATTAAGAGACTGGCGATAGGCTTCTACTGCCTTATCAATGCGACCCTTTAGTAAGGGAGTCACTTTTTCTCCATTCAACAAACCTGCTCCGTGAATGATGATAAAATCATAATATTTTTTCTTAGGAATAAAAAGATACAGGATAGAATAAAGCAGAAATCCTGCAAAGGCAAAACCAAAAATCAAATACGAATAAATCAAAAAGAAAAAGATAATATTCACTAGATGATTGGTGTAAAACAAGCCCTTGGTATCGCTCACTCGAATCGCCATGATCACAAAAAAGAATAGAATCACACAACCTAATCCTAGAGACAAATAATTTGCCTTGGATTTTCCTTCTTTTTTCAATAACACGAATCCATTATAAATAAGGAAAAAACCACTTAGAAAAACTAAAAGAGGCAGCAGGAGAAAAATCCCTGCAAAGAAAACCATGTGCACTTCTTTCTGCCCAGCTTCGTAAAAAAGATTGGCAATGGACATATAAGAAAAGAACAGAGACAAAAGCAAGAGAGCTGGATTCCAGAGACTGCGATTGTCCCTTAAAAACGAAACGAGAAAAAGTAGGACAAAAAATCCTGTGATAAAGTACATAGTCTCCTCCTTTAATGTCTACATTGTACCATAATTATGGCAATAGAAAAAGAGGAGCCTAGCCCTCTTATTTTGCTATTCTTGCTTCTGCATCTGCCACAACCTGAGCCAGACTCATCTGACGAAGTTGATTTTCCATAGCTAGTTGGATATCCAGCAATTTCTGATCCAAGACCTTATGAATATTAGCCCCTACTGGACAGTTAGGATTGGGATTGTCATGGAAACTAAAGAGTTTGCCAGATTTTCCTAGACACTCTACAGCTTGGTAGACATCCAACAAGCTGATATCCTGAAGGTCTTTGATAATCTCGGTACCGCCCGTCCCACGCGCAACTGAAATCAATCCTGCTTTTTTGAGTTGCGACAAAGTCTTACGGATAATGACTGGATTAACTCCAACGCTAGCTGCGAGAAAATCACTGGTCACCTTACTTTCCTGGCCCTTGATAGCAATGATAATTAGCATATGGGTCGCAATGGTAAATCGACTTGAAATTTGCATTTTGTTCCCCTTTCACCTGAGATTCTCATCATCTCTCTTCTCATACTCATTATACCCCTTTTTGATGTCATGTCAATCATTACTACTATCTAACCATGCATCCAACTCAATATCATGCCCCTGTTTTTGAGCAATCTCATACAGAAGTTCCTGGTTATGAGTGTGGTGAATCCCATTTACCAAACTTTCATAATAGACCTGGAAATAGGGGAGCTTTAAATCTTTAGCCAACTGCAATTCAGTTTCTACATCATAATCCACTCGACGAAAATCAACATCAGCCAAACCTGCTTCATCAAACTCTAAGATCATATACTGGGCCCGCAGGTCCTTACGTAATCCCGCATCTAAAAAGAAGGGTTGTCCAATGGACCCTGGATTAAGAATCAACTGTCCATCACTTCCATAACGAAGCAACTGTTGGTGGATATGACCATATACTGCGATGGAGGCGTGTGGATTCGTCACTAATCTATCAAAATCTTCTTGTTTTCCCGTATGAATCAACTCCCTACCCCAGTTTTTAACAGGGAGATGGTGAGTGATTCCTACCGTCAGATCACCAAACTGACGATGAACTTGCATGGGTTGATTGCGGAGGTCTTCGATTTCTTCAGGGCTGATTTCTTCTAATATATACTGGCATTGACGTAGGAGGTAGCGATGACTAGCTTTTGTCAAATCTAGCTTACGATGCAAACCTCGCCAGAGACTATTCTCCCAATTACCAAGAACTCTTACAGTAATAGGCAAAGCAGCTAAAAGATTCAATATCCTTCTACGTCCCGTTCCTGGCATAAGAATATCCCCCAAAATCCAGTACTCATCTACCTTTGCCTTTTTGGCATCAGCCAGTACAGCTTCCAGGGCTGTCGTATTCCCATGTATGTCTGAAAGAACTGCTATTTTGGTCATTCTTTCTCCTCTTTTCCTCTTACTTCTTTTGTTAGTATTATAGCAGAAAACACTCAAAAAGAGCACTATCACTACTCACTGGATTAACTTGTAAAGGCTTCCAATACGTGCTATAATATAAATAGAGAGTTCCCCTTCATTTAGGATTATGTGGTCTTCAACATCTCTCTATTTTTGCAGATTGGAGGACTATTGCCATGCGGAAATATCTTAAGTATATTCCATACTACCTTGTCATTTTCTTCTTTTACTGGCCCCTCTATGAGTTGCTTTTACTGCTGATATCTGATTCTTATACGCTGAAGGGACTTTACATTTATAACATTCTCCTCTTTTCTCCCCTAGTAACCTTTATCGTATCGCTACTTTATAGCTATCGATTTCATTTCTCACTTTGGTGGCTACTCGGTATTGGTCTGGTCTTTTGCTTTACCATCATCACCTTTGGTGAGTTCATCCTGCTTTACTTCCTAGCCTATGAACTCTTTGCCCTACTTGGCTTGGCTGCTGGCATGGGTATCAAGCATGTCTTCCAGCGGAAGAAAAACAAAAAAATTATACAAAAACCTTGAAAATTCTCGCAATCATGCTATAATAATGCATAGAGACAAGTCACTTAGTCCCTTTCTACTAGAGAGTGCGTGGTTGCTGGAAACGCATAGAAAGCCTAAACTGATACTACTCTACTGACTTTTATGCAAACATAAAACGGTGGCTACGTTAAAGCCAATCTGAGGTGTTCCTCTTTTTTGAGGAACATAAATGAAGGTGGAACCACGTTGCGACGTCCTTTTAAGGATGTCGCTTTTTGATTTATTAACGAAAAAATCAAAAGGAATTTCTATTTATATTTCAAGGGCACCTTCACCATAACTAGGCTAATAAAAACTTTATAAGGAGAAAACCATGATTAAGATTACTTTCCCAGATGGCGCTGTTCGTGAATTCGAATCTGGCGTTACTACTTTTGAAATTGCCCAATCTATCAGCAATTCCCTAGCTAAAAAAGCCTTGGCTGGTAAATTCAACGGCAAACTCATTGACACGACTCGTGCTATCACTGAAGATGGAAACATCGAAATCGTGACGCCTGATCACGAAGATGCCCTTCCAATCTTGCGTCACTCAGCTGCCCACTTGTTCGCCCAAGCAGCTCGTCGTCTCTTCCCAGACATTCATTTGGGTGTCGGTCCAGCTATCGAAGACGGCTTCTACTACGATACGGACAATACTGCTGGTCAAATCTCTAACGAGGACCTTCCTCGTATCGAAGAAGAAATGAAGAAAATCGTTAAAGAAAACTTCCCATCAATCCGTGAAGAAGTTACCAAAGGCGAGGCCCGTGAAATCTTTAAAAATGACCCTTACAAGTTGGAATTGATTGAAGAACACTCTGAAGACGAAGGCGGTCTGACTATTTACCGTCAGGGCGAATACGTAGACCTCTGCCGTGGTCCTCACGTCCCATCAACAGGTCGTATCCAAATCTTCCACCTGCTCAACGTAGCTGGTGCCTACTGGCGTGGAAATAGCGACAACGCGATGATGCAACGAATCTACGGTACAGCTTGGTTTGACAAGAAAGACTTGAAGAACTACCTTCAAATGCGTGAAGAAGCCAAGGAACGTGACCACCGTAAACTCGGTAAAGAGCTTGACCTCTTCATGATTTCACAAGAAGTCGGACAAGGTTTACCATTCTGGTTACCAAACGGAGCGACTATCCGTCGTGAATTGGAACGCTACATCGTCGACAAGGAAATCGCTGCAGGCTACCAACACGTCTACACTCCACCAATTGCCTCTGTGGAACTCTATAAAACTTCTGGTCACTGGGATCACTACCGTGAAGATATGTTCCCAACTATGGACATGGGAGACGGTGAAGAGTTTGTCCTCCGCCCAATGAACTGTCCTCACCATATCGAAGTTTATAAACACCATGTACACTCATACCGTGAATTACCAATCCGTATCGCTGAGATTGGCATGATGCACCGATATGAAAAATCTGGCGCCCTTACTGGCCTTCAACGTGTACGTGAAATGTCCCTAAATGATGGTCATACTTTTGTAGCTCCAGAACAAATTGAGGAAGAATTCAAGAAAATTCTTCAATTGATTATCGACGTGTATGAAGACTTTAATTTGACAGATTACCGTTTCCGCTTGTCTTATCGTGACCCAGAAGATAAACACAAATACTTTGACAACGATGAGATGTGGGAAAATGCACAACGCATGTTGAAAGCAGCTATGGATGATATGGAACTGGACTACTTTGAAGCTGAAGGTGAAGCAGCCTTCTACGGACCAAAATTGGATATCCAGGTTAAAACTGCCCTCGGTAAAGAAGAAACCCTTTCTACTATCCAGCTTGACTTCTTGCTTCCAGAACGCTTCGACCTCAAATATGTTGGAGCAGATGGTGAGGAACACCGTCCAGTCATGATTCACCGTGGGGTTATCTCAACCATGGAACGCTTCACAGCTATCTTGATTGAGAACTACAAGGGTGCCTTCCCAACATGGCTGGCACCACACCAAGTAACCCTCATCCCAGTATCTAACGAAAAACACGTGGACTACGCTTGGGAAGTGGCTAAGAAACTCCGTGACCGTGGTGTCCGTGCAGACGTAGATGAGCGCAATGAAAAAATGCAGTTCAAAATCCGCGCTTCTCAAACCAGCAAGATCCCTTACCAATTGATCGTTGGAGACAAAGAAATGGAAGACGGAACTGTCAACGTTCGTCGCTACGGCCAAAAAGAAACACAAACTGTCCCAGTAGATGAGTTTGTAGCAGCAATCCTTGCTGATATCGCCAACAAATCTCGTGTTGAGAAATAAAACGATCACTGTCTGAGAAACATTTTTCAGTAAGAAAAAGCAACAACCGAAATAGTTGTTGCTTTTTTATATTTTATTTAACCTGAGCTAGTAGTGATTGGTTAAACCACCACAAATGGTATCCTCATAAACAATCCTTTCTATCCACTAGTTTTTGGATATAGGATATCCTCCCAAGATTTGCTTTCAAGAGTTAGAACAGTTCAATATCCTCAATCCTTATCTGCTTCATTTTCTTTTACGAGATCTTTTTGTGAATCCTTTTCAGAGAGTTTTTGATCAATATACTTGTTAATGGTTTCATAAAATTCCTTGGTCGTATCACTGTCTAATTTTGTCGAATTATGAACCTGATTGACTTTCAATTGAACAGATTGAATACCGTAAGAGACTTGTTTTTGATGGAGCGTTTCTAATTCTTCATCTGAAATCGGATCTCCGACAACTGTCAAGACCAATTCATTGTTCCTTGACTTGTAGACTTGATTAATGACCGTGTGATTGGCGAACTCTTTTGCTATAAACTGTTTGATTCCTTCTTTTCGCGCTTGATCTATCGACAGAGTGACTGCTGAATAGCTGGCTGGAAGAACCAATAATACAATCAAGGATGTCAAGCCAATTTTCATTTTAATATTTAGCTCTTTAAATGAACTTAAGGGAGATTTCCTCATCAAAATTCTTGTTCCAACAATGTTGGCTAGCATGATAAAGACACAATTGATCAAGAAAAGATAGAGAGCTCCAAATAAAAATCGTACATTTCCATTAGCTAAACCATAGCCTGCAGTACAGATAGGTGGCATCAAAGCTGTTGCGATGGCTACTCCTGGCACGATATTGTTTGCTTCTTTTTTCCTTGACCCAATTACACCTGCTATCCCACCAGCAATAGCAATGAGAACATCCCAAATGGTTGGAGAGGTTCGTGCAATCAATTCGCTACTTTCATAAGATAAGGGAGAAATCCAGAAATACAGAGCCGAGACAAGCAAGCTAACCGATACCTGAGTAAATAAGACCTCTAGAGATTGCTTGATTAAACGCGTATCAAAAATAGCTAAACCAAATCCGAGTCCAACAATCGATGTCATAAGAGGGGAAATCAGCATGGCTCCAATAATGACAGCTGTTGAATTCATATTTAGGCCGATAGAGGCAATAAAAATCGCACACATCAAAATCACTGTATCTCTCAATCGAACATGAAGATCATCATATAATTTCTCACGGTATTCACGTGTTGAATAGTTTCCGGTCATTGGTTACTCCTTTTATTTCATATAATCTTGTTTCTGCTTGGATGATGGTAGAGAGACTTCTGTCCAATCTTACATATTTTTCTTCTCACCTGTTATTCTTTTGAAAATTATCCTTTAAATATCCGTCAGTCCATCCTTAGTATTATATCAAAAATTTTACAGTCTTTATCTGAAGAAATCTATCAATTGAACAGATAGAGAAAGTTATCGTCAACCTCATGGTATCATCGACTACTTCAATGACCTTGAGAACTAAACTAAGCATATGATAAGCAAAGGTCAATGGAGAAATGCAAAAATTACAGGAAGGAAGAAAACTGTCAAAATTTGCTTGTTAATGGTTTGCTTAATCTGCTTTTGATCTAGACCTACCTGTTCGTTTGTGGTCTTCATATCCCTCAGAGATTTGTTTATAGTAGATAAAATAATTTACTAGGCTACACGGTTAAAGATAGAAAAGCCCAGTTGTCTTATCCTGGGCTCTTATCTACTCTTCTCACTCAAGGACTAAGTTCACTTGAGCAAACTGAATCCGCACTATCGTTCCTTTTCCGACCTCAGACTCGATACGAATCTGGTGACCCAGTTCTTCAGAAATTTTCTTGGATAGGTAGAGGCCAAGTCCAGACGACTGCTGGGTCAAACGCCCATTGTAGCCTGAAAAACCACGTTCAAAGACTCGGAGTACATCACTGTTTTTAATCCCAATCCCCGTATCCTTGATACAGAGTTCCTGATCTTCCATATAGATCTCCAAACCACCTTGCTTGGTGTATTTGAGGCTGTTTGAGAGGATTTGTTCAATGACGACCAACAACCACTTCTTATCGGTCACGATGGTTTTGTCTAAGTCATGTAGATTGACCGTCAGTCCCTTTTGGATAAAGAAAAGAGCATACTTACGAACCACTTCCTTAACTAAGTCATCCACTTGAACCTTTTCAAATACCAAGTCATCGTGGAAGCTTTCCAAACGAAGATACTGCAACACCAGATTGGTATAGGAGTCAATCTTAAAAATTTCCTGTTCCAGTTGCTGCTTGACCTCACGATCAGATACTTCTGCTACCAAGAGACGGCTCGCTGCAATAGGAGTCTTTATCTGATGAACCCACAAGGTGTAGTAGTCAAGCAAATCCGTCAGTTTACTTTGGGCTTCTGACTTCTTTTGATACAATTCAGACTCACGCTCTTCGAGTTTTTCCGCTAGCACACATTCCAAAGGAGACTTTGGGTCTCTTTCAGCATAGAGTACTTCCTGCCGGTAAATCTGAGCTTCTGCAAAAATATCCCAAACCAAAAATAAAAGGGTTAAAAAGCTACTGAGGAGGAAAAAATAGAAGAAATAAAATCCTATACTAGCGAATAAAAACTGAAAGAGAAAAACAAGAAAACCCAATGAAAAAATATAGACAAAAAGACGACTGCGAGAACGCAGATAGGCCAGAAAAAATAGTTTCCAATCAAGCATGTTTCAGTCCGTACCCTATTCCCTTCTTGGTTTCGATAAATCCTGCCAAGCCTTGCTCCTCCAACTTTTTGCGCAAGCGAGCAACGTTGACAGACAGGGTATTGTCATCGATGAAAAAGTCGCTGTTCCAGAGTTCCCGCATCAGGTCATCACGCGCCACGATATTACCCGCATGTTCAAATAAAACGCGTAAAATCTGAAATTCATTCTTGGTCAAACTCAGGACTTCCCCCTGATAGTGCAGGTCCATAGACTTGGTATTGAGGATCACACCCGCATACTCCAGCAGACTTTCATCCCGTCCAAACTCATAGGAACGGCGCAACAATCCCTGAACCTTGGCAAGGAGCACCTGCTGGTCAAAAGGTTTGGTTATAAAATCATCCGCACCCATATTGATCGCCATGACAATATCCATCGCCTGATCTCTCGAAGACAGAAACATGATAGGTACCTGAGAAATCTTGCGAATCTCCTGGCACCAGTGGTAACCATTAAAAAGAGGCAAACCAATATCCATGAGGACCAAATGAGGTTCTGACTGAACAAAAAGGCTCAATACTTCCATAAAATCTTCTACCAAAACGACCTCAAACCCCCACTCAGAGAGTAGTTTACCAACTTGTTGCCGAATAACTTGGTCATCTTCTACTAGTAAAATCTTGTGCATGCGCTCCTCCTTTGCTCTTATTATAACAGATTTTCCCCATGGATAAAATGCAAACCTGTATTTAAACCAGCTCGCTAGCAATATAGCAAAATCTAGTAAGCCCACTGGCTAATTCTTGGTAAATGTGATAGGATAAACATAGAGAAAGGAGCTTTTATGGCCAATATTTTTGACTACCTCAATGATGTAGCATACGATTCCTTTTATGACCTCCCCGTGAATGAGTTAGATGTTCTTGCCTTGACTGAGTTGACCTATCTTGCTTTCGATGATGTAGTCACTCAAGAACCAAAGCGTCTCATAGATCTAGCACCTCAAATCCCTAGAGACACGACGATGTTGACCAATAAAAACCGTCTCCAGTTGTTGGATCAACTCTCTCAACACAAACGCTTTAAAAATTGCAAGCTCTCAAACTTTATCAATGATATTGATCCTGAATTGCAAAAACAGTTTGCGGCTATGACTTATCGTATCAGTCTCGATACCTATTTGCTTGTTTTTCGCGGGACGGATGACAGCATCATTGGTTGGAAAGAAGATTTCCATATGACCTATATGAAGGAAATCCCTGCTCAAAAACATGCCCTCCAGTATTTAGAGGACTTTTTTGCCCAACATCCCAATCAAAAGATCATCCTAGCAGGGCATTCAAAAGGGGGCAATCTAGCTGTCTATGCTGCCAGTCAACTTGATCCAAACTTGCAGAAAAACATTGTCGCTGTCTACACTTTTGATGCCCCTGGGCTTCACAAGGAACTAACCGAAACACCTGGCTATCAAAACATGATGGAAAGAACGAAAGTATTTATCCCACAAGGGTCTATCATCGGGATGATGCTGGAAATTCCGGATAAAAAAATCGTCGTTCGAAGCACCGCCTTAGGTGGCCTTGCCCAGCACGACACCTTTAGTTGGCAGATTGAAGACAAACACTTTGTCCAACTAGACGAGACCAATAGTGATAGTCAGCAAGTCGATACAACCTTCAAGGAATGGGTTGAAACAGTTCCTGACGAAGAACTGCAGCTCTACTTTGACCTCTTTTTTGGAATCATTCTCGATGCGGGCATCTCCTCTATCAACGATCTTTCTTCCTTCAATGCCATTGAACACATTCATCAACTCTTTGTACAAGCTCAATCCCTCACTCCCGAAGAAAGAGAAACCATGGGGCGCTTAACCCAACTCTTGATTGGCACCCGCTATCAAGCTTGGAAAAATCGTCAAAGCACGAAAAAGACTTTCTGATACCCTAAGTATTCTCTTCTATGCTATACTTAATTTAGTACATTCTTTGAGATTGGAGCCAGTATGAAAATCCATAAAACCGTGAATCCCGTTGCCTATGAAAACACTTATTACCTGGAAGGGGATCAACACCTAATTGTGGTTGACCCAGGTAGCCATTGGGAATCTATTCGCAAGACTATTGAGAAAATCAACAAACCAGTCTGCGCGATTCTCCTGACCCATACCCACTACGACCATATTATGAGTCTGGACTTGGTTCGCGAGACTTTTGGAAATCCTCCAGTTTATGTAGCAGAGAGTGAAGCTAGCTGGCTTTATACACCTGTAGATAATCTCTCTGGTCTCCCTCGTCACGACGATATGGCAGATGTGGTCGCAAAACCAGCAGAACACACCTTTGCCTTTCATGAAGAATACCAGCTTAAGGAATTTCGTTTTACAGTTCTACCAACCCCAGGGCACTCTATCGGCGGCGTTTCTATCGTCTTTCCTGATGCTCATCTAGTCTTGACCGGAGATGCTCTATTCCGAGAAACCATCGGACGGACAGACCTTCCTACAGGTAGTACGGAACAACTTCTCCATAGCATTCAGACGCAACTCTTCACTCTTCCTAACTACGATGTCTATCCCGGGCATGGTCCAGCTACGACTATCGCTCACGAAAAGACCTTTAATCCCTTTTTCTAGCAAGCAAAAAACCAAGGATAATTTCCTTGGTTTTTGTGTAGCTTCTATTTCTATGTCAATATTTGCTCAGAAGAATCAATATTGACTAGAAAAGCAATTCAAAACTAATTAGCCGGATTCAATTCTTTCCAACCAATGTTAGACAAATCAAGCTTTTCAGAAGAAATATCTAAAACTTGCTCTGCTTTTTCGTTGCCACCGATTTGAATAGTTGCTTCTTTAATCTTCTGCACTCCGTTTTTATCGAACGAATATAGAGACAGGTTCATTTCTGGACGAGTTGACTGCCAGTCTGCATAAGAGACTTGACCGTTTTCATAAATATCAAATCCTGAGCGAAAACCACCTGCAGAAGCTATATATGCTGTGTGAAGTAAGCTAGGTTTTTGATTTTCCAAATAATAAATGGCTGAAACAAATTTTTCATCGCCAATAAGCAACTCGTCTTGACCATCCTTATTCAAATCAACCATTGCGTATTTCCAATCGGGTGCATTTTGATAATCCATTCGAGAGAAAACCAGGCTATATTCTTCTGAAGTAATCTTATCTTGTTTATTCTCCTTGTATAAATCTTCTCTATTACCTTTTTTTAAAAGGTCTGTAAAGTGATTATAGCGTTCAATCACTTCTTTATATAAATCTTGTCCAGTTTCTTTCTTATTTTCAGCAGTTGATTGTGATGCCTTGGTTGACGATTCACTAGTATTCTCAGCCTTTGCTTCTGTTGATACACTAGTCTTATCGTCTTTGGAGACAGATGATAGTGCGGATGAAGGTTCTGTATTGTTCCTATTTTTATCGAGACTACAAGATGCTAGAACTGAAATCGAAAGAATAGCTGATAGCATTATTAAAAATTTCTTCATGTTTACCTCGATAGCATTGCATTTTCAGATTGATAAACTTCAAAAATGAACCATTAATTCCAAGATGATACTTGGTTAGGGACTTACTTTACCAAATAATCACACGGTCCTCTGGTGAACGCCACATACCATCGCCTTCTTTGACATCGTATGTTGTAAAGAAGTCATCGAAGTTTGGCACTTGCACATTGACACGGAGTTTGGCAGGCGCGTGCACGTCGACACTGGCCATGAGTTTCATCAACTCAGGACGGCCTTTCATACGCCAGATACGAGCAAAGTTGTGGAAGAATTCTTCAGCTGAGAAGTCTGGTTCTCTCTTAGCAGCTTCAAGGGCTGCAGCAATTCCTCCCAAGTCAGCAACGTTTTCAGAGACGGTTAGTTTCCCGTTGATTCTTGCACCGTAAGATTCTTGTCCATCAAACTGGTCGATAACTTTCTGCGTTTTTTCTTTAAAGGCAGCATAGTCACTCTCTGTCCACCAATCCTTAAGACTACCATTTTCATCAAAGGAAGCACCATTTGTGTCAAAGGCATGAGAAATCTCGTGGGCAATAACAGCACCAATCCCACCGTAGTTGGCAGAAGACGATTGATGCAAGTCATAGAATGGAGCCTGTAAAATAGCCGCTGGGAAGACAATCAAGTTCTTCTGAGGATTGTAGTAGGCGTTGACCATATGAGCTGGCATACCCCACTCCTTGTAATCAACCGGTTGGTTCCACTTGCTCCAGCTGTGCTTGATTTCCACACGCGCAAAGGCTAGAGCATTCTCAAAGAGACTGGCAGTTTCATCCACTACTTTGTCCCTGTAGCGTTCTGGCAATTCCTCTGGATAACCGATATAAGGCTTGATGACATTGAGTTTGACAATGGCCTTGTCTCGCGTTTCAGGTGTGAGCCAGTCGTTCTTAGCCAAGCGTTCCTTATAAACATCAATCATAGTCGCTACTTTTTTCTCTACGTCTGCCTTGGCTTCTGGGGAGAATTTTTCATGCGCATACCAGAGACCAAGAGCTTGCTTGAAAGGACCTTGGGCTAAGTGATAAGCTGCCTTGACCTTGTCCGTAGCTTCTGGCACACCTGAAAGGGCACGACCATAAGCACCTGACAAAACACGAATCTCATCTGTCAGATAGCTGGTTGAGAGATTGACCACACCCAAAATCAAGGTTGCTTTGAGTAGAGGCCACGCTTCTTCACTATAAAATTGATCTGCTGCTTGCCAGAAACGTTCCTCGTCTACGATAACCTTGTCTGGAGTTTGTCCAAGAACTGTTTGGAAGAAATCATCCAGAGGTAGGGCAGGGGCAAATTTCTTGAAATCTTCATAAGCGTATGGATGGTAGAGTTTGGCATATTCTGAACTTTCTTCGTTAGAAAGCACTACAGCCGCAGTGCGACGGTCCAATTCCAATCGTTTCTCTAGTAAATCTGCGATTTCCTCATCTGAAAAATCATAGGCTTTGAGAAGATTCGTAGTACTTTCCTTCCACAAACCTAACAACTCCTCACGCTGAGGATGGTCTTCAGCGTAGTAGGTTGTATCTGGCAAGATAGTTCCTGGAGCACTGGCCCAGAGAACATTGGTTCTGGCATCCATAAAGTCTGGTGATACTCCAAATGGAAGGAAGTTTGGCTTCCCTGCTAGTTCAAACTCTGCCAGTTTGCTGGTAAAATCTGCGAAGCTCTCCAAGTCTTGGTATTCCTTAAGTAGAGGAAGGACAGGCTTGATCCCATCAGCTTCTCTCTTGTCAAAATCACGTACCATACGATGGTACTTAACAAAGTTGGCGAGGATAGCATCCTCTGGAACATCCTCACCTGCCAACCACTTGTCCGTAGTCGCCAGCATCAACTCTTCAATTTTCTCATCAAGGTCAATAAACCCACCTGTTCGAGATTTGTCAGCCGGAATGACAGCTGTTTTTTCCCATTCGCCATTGATTGCATCATAAAAATCATCTTGATAACGTGTCATCTTGTTCTCGCTTTCATTTTTTCACTTATTCTTAGCTTAGCAGAAAACACTTGGGAATGCAATTAAAAACGGTCTCTCATTTTTCAGTTATTATTTTAAATTTTTCAAAAATTAACTTGACTTAATTTTTTTTTTAAGGTATATTAAAAGATAGGAGGAATACAACTGTATGATACGTATCGAAAACCTCAGTGTCTCCTACAAAGAAACGCTGGCACTAAAGGATATTTCACTAGTGCTCCACGGACCAACTATTACCGGAATTATTGGTCCAAATGGTGCTGGAAAATCAACTTTATTAAAAGGTATGTTGGGAATTATCCCACATGAAGGTCAGGCCTTTCTCGACGATAAAGAAGTCAAGAAATCTTTAAATCGAGTTGCCTATGTCGAGCAAAAAATCCATATCGACTACAATTTCCCTATCAAGGTCAAGGAATGCGTCTCTCTGGGACTCTATCCATCCATCCCACTCTTTCACACCTTAAAAGCCAGCCACTGGAAAAAAGTGGCAGATGCACTTGAAATCGTTGGACTTTCAGACTATGCTGATCGCCAAATCAGCCAGCTCTCAGGAGGACAATTCCAACGTGTGTTGATTGCCCGTTGCTTAGTGCAGGAGGCAGACTACATCTTTCTAGATGAGCCATTTGTCGGGATTGACTCGGTTAGTGAAGAGATTATCATGAATACACTGAGAGATCTTAAAAAAGCTGGTAAAACAGTTCTCATCGTCCATCATGACCTCAGCAAAGTCCCCCATTATTTCGACCAAGTTTTGCTTCTCAATCGAGAATTAATAGACCTTGGTCCGACCGAAGAAACCTTTACCGAGGCCAATCTCAAAAAGGCCTACGGTAGCAAACTCTTTTTCAATGGAGGTGGCCTATGATAGCAGAATTTATCAATGGATTGCAAAATTTCCATTTCCTACAAAACGCCTTGATCACAGCTATTGTCATCGGAGTTGTTGCTGGTGCTGTGGGATGTTTTATCATCCTACGTGGTATGTCTCTCATGGGAGATGCCATCTCTCACGCAGTTTTGCCCGGCGTAGCCCTTTCCTTTATCCTGGGAATTGATTTCTTTATTGGAGCCATTATCTTTGGCTTGATGGCCTCCATCATCATTACCTACATCAAGGGAAACTCTATCATCAAGAGTGACACTGCCATTGGTATTACCTTTTCATCTTTCTTAGCCCTAGGTGTCATCTTGATTAGTGTTGCCAAGAGTTCGACAGACCTCTTCCATATCCTTTTTGGGAATATCCTCGCTGTCCAAGATACGGACATGTGGATTACCATTGGTGTGGGGGCATTGATTCTCTTGATTATTGGGATTTTCTTTAAACAACTATTGATTACATCCTTTGACGAGCTCCTGGCTAAAGCAATGGGAATGCCCGTTAATTTCTACCACTATCTACTCATGGTGCTCTTGACCCTTGTATCCGTCACCGCCATGCAAAGTGTTGGAACCATTCTTATCGTGGCCATGTTGATCACCCCAGCTGCGACGGCTTACCTTTATGCTAATAGCCTAAAGAGCATGATTTTTCTTTCATCAGGCCTAGGAGCTCTGGCTTCTGTTGTAGGGCTCTTTATCGGCTATAGTTTCAATCTCGCAGCAGGATCGAGCATCGTGCTCACATCCGCCAGCTTCTTTCTAATCAGTTTCTTTATCTCTCCTAAGCAACGATACTTGAAACTGAAAAACAAAAAAATCATTAAATAACGGGGAAACCCTTCTGGAGGAATCTAATGAAAAAATTAGGTACATTGCTTGTACTCTTTCTTTCCGTCATTGCTCTTGTAGCATGTGCTAGCGGAAAAAAAGATACGGCTTCTGGTCAAAAACTAAAAGTTGTTGCTACAAACTCAATCATCGCTGATATTACCAAAAATATCGCTGGTGACAAGATTGATCTTCATAGTATCGTTCCTGTTGGTCAAGACCCACACGAATACGAACCACTTCCTGAAGACGTTAAGAAAACTTCTCAAGCTGACTTGATTTTCTATAACGGTATCAACCTTGAAACTGGTGGCAATGCTTGGTTTACCAAATTGGTCGAAAATGCCAAGAAAACTGAAAACAAAGACTACTTTGCAGTCAGCGAAGGCGTTGATGTTATCTACCTTGAAGGCCAAAACGAGAAAGGCAAAGAAGACCCACACGCTTGGCTCAACCTTGAAAATGGGATGATTTATGCTAAAAATATCGCTAAACAGCTCATTGCCAAGGACCCTAGCAACAAGGAATTCTACGAAAAAAATCTCAAAGACTATACTGAAAAACTAGACAAACTGGACAAGGAAGCCAAAGAGAAATTTAACAATATCCCTGCTGAGAAGAAACTCATCGTAACCAGCGAAGGATGCTTCAAATACTTCTCTAAAGCCTACGGTGTTCCAAGTGCCTACATCTGGGAAATCAACACGGAAGAAGAAGGGACTCCTGAACAAATCAAAACCTTGGTTGAAAAACTTCGCCAAACAAAAGTTCCATCACTCTTTGTTGAATCAAGTGTCGATGACCGTCCAATGAAGACTGTTTCACAAGACACAAACATCCCAATCTACGCACAAATCTTTACTGACTCAATCGCTGAAGAAGGCAAAGAAGGCGACAGCTACTACAGCATGATGAAATACAACCTTGACAAGATTGCTGAAGGTTTGTCTAAGTAATCCATTAAAAAAACGTCGTTCTCACGTGAATGGACGTTTTTTTGTCCCTTAATTTCCAGTCAAATCATTGGAAAAATCTGACAATTCTCGGTAAAATAAAAGAAAAAAGAATGGAGTAGTTTCATGACCACTTTTCTAGGAAACCCTGTAACCTTTACAGGTAAACAACTGCAAGTCGGAGACAAGGCACTTGACTTTTCTCTTACGACAACCGATCTCTCTAAAAAAACGCTAGATGACTTTGATGGAAAGAAAAAAGTCTTGAGTGTTGTCCCTTCTATCGATACTGGTGTCTGCTCAACGCAAACACGTCGATTCAACCAAGAACTTGCCAACCTTGACAACACCGTCGTTCTTACTGTTTCTATGGACCTACCATTTGCCCAAGGACGCTGGTGTGGGGCTGAAGGCCTTGACAATGCCATCATGCTCTCAGACTACTTTGACCATTCTTTCGGACGCGATTATGCCCTTTTGATCAACGAATGGCATCTCCTTGCACGTGCCGTCTTTGTTCTCGATACTGACAATGTCATCCGTTACGTAGAATACGTTGACAACATCAACACGGAACCAGACTTTGAAGCTGCCATTGCTGCAGTGAAAGAACTGGACTAAAATCAAAGCCATTAGGGCAGAAGGCTAGAGAAATCTAGCTTTTTTTGATATACTAGATGGAGAGAAAAGACAAGAGGAAACGAATGACGCCAAATAAAGAAGACTATCTAAAATGTATTTATGAAATCGGTACGGAGATGCAGAAAATCACCAATAAAGAAATTGCTGCCCGTATGCAGGTCTCTCCACCTGCTGTAACAGAGATGATCAAACGCATGAAAAGTGAAAACCTCATCCTCAAGGACAAGGAGAACGGCTATCTATTGACAGATATTGGCCTCAAACTGGTCTCTGAGCTCTATCGTAAACACCGGTTGATTGAAGTCTTTCTAGTCCACCATCTTGACTATACCAGCGATCAAATCCACGAGGAAGCTGAAGTTCTAGAGCACACTGTATCCGACCTCTTCGTAGAGAGACTGGATAAACTGCTGGGTTTCCCTAAAACCTGTCCCCACGGAGGAACCATCCCAGCCAAGGGAGAGCTCTTGGTTGAAATCAACAACTTACCACTGGCAGACGTCCAAGAAGCTGGAACCTATCTCCTGACTCGGGTTCACGATAGTTTTGACTTGCTTAAATACTTAGAAAAGTATGAGATTCATATCGGTGACCAACTCCAAGTCAAGCAGTTTGATAGCTTTTCCAATAGCTTTACTCTGGTCAACAAAGACGAAGACCTCCAAGTTAGTATGGATATCGCCAAACAACTCTATGTCGAAAAAATCAACTAATTTCTCAAGTACCCCAACCACCCCTGAAAATTTTATTTTCAGGGTTTTATTTCTATCATTTGATTTTGCTTTCATTTAGTTGTAGAATATTTGTTAAAAAAAAGAAAGATAGTTTAACATATGAAAAAATCACTAAAAATTTTTGCGACATCCAAATGGTTTGACCTTTTCGGGGTTGCTTTGGTCGTTGGGATTGCGATTGCATCTGGTTACCTCAACTCACGTCTCGACAAATTTGTAGACTGGGGACCATGGACTGCACTTGTTCCCTTTGGATTGATTTCCGTAACCAACGTTGGGATTTCCATGTTGTCCACTCGTTTCACGGGAAAATTAAGCAAATGGGGAAATTACTTTGGCATTGTCAATACGATTTTGTCTGGTACCATTGATTATATCCTTGGAAATAAGGCGGCCATTATCACCTATCCTGTTACCTTTCTCATCTATACCTTTGCTATTAAGAAATGGGAAGCTTCGAAAGAAGGTAGACCCAACCAAATGAGCCAAAAACAGGTAAAATTGGCAGCCATCATCATTTCAATCATCGCCTTCCTCTTTGCCTTTGTGACCAACTATATCGGCTATGGAGGAAAGATGAATCTCCTTGCCTACGTGACAACTATTGCCTTTGCACTGTCCCTCATTGCCAATGCTTTAAACGCATTAAAACTGACAACTCAGTGGGGATTTTGGTTGATTTACAATTTTGTGCAGCTGACAAAGGCTGGCATTCAAGGCAACTTCGCTAATATCGGTAAATACATCTTTTATATCCTCAATGCAATCGGAGCTTTATTTGTCTGGAATGACAAAGAAGATAGATAACAGAAGGAAACTCAAATAAAGAAAGCAAGACGACTTAATAGAATCTTCCTTCTACTATTTATTATCATTTTATACTCTTCGAAAATCTCTTCAAACCACGTCAGCTTCGCCTTGCCGTAGATATATGTAACTGACTTCGTCAGTCTTATCTACAACCTCAAAGCAGTGCTTTGAGCAACCTGTGGCTAGCTTCCTAGTTCGCTTTTTGATTTTCATTGAGTATTAGTTGTAACTCTCATTCGTTTGGTGTAGAATGAAGCTAGATAAAAGAGGGAGGTTTTCCTATGAAAAAGCTCTTTAGACTACACTTCGCAGCCATTGCAGTCAGCGATTTGCTACTATTTGTATTTTTTACAACTAGACCCGAGATATCTTTGGACTGCCTCTTGCTCTCTGGTTTTATTTTCCTCCTTGCTCAAGGACTCCTGCTATTTCGCTTGTTCAACCGACTCAAACATCAATTCGCTGAGATTTATCCTCAAATCGATAAAAAGATTCGCTTCTACTATTTAGGGGTTCTCTCCATTGATTTTCTATTTTTTGTCCTTTTAGCCTTCGTTAGTTCTCATCGTTTTTCATCTCTTATGCCATTGTCACTGCTTTCCATTCTACTTTTTATTATACGACGACTAACTACCTAAGAGAAAACTATCCTGAATTTTATGACAAACACATCTCTTTATGGGAGTGCCTCTAAGAAAAAGGAGGTTTTAGCATGAAAAAAATCATCTATATCAAAACCATTCAAGTCCTTGTCATCGATGGAATCATGCTGGCATTTTTGACATTTAAAGAGGGGCTTACTTGGGATTGGATTTTGATTTATAGCAGTTGGCTCATTTTCTTTCATCCTGTGCTACTGACTTATCTTTCTAACCAACTTTGTGACCACTTTAGTCAACTCTATTCCCAGATTAGACCGAGATTTTGGCGTTTTGCCTTACAAATCCTCCTATGGGATAGCCTGATGATTCTCTCCTTGATCTGTTTAAGTGGTGTCCCACTTTTCCTCAAGGGAATTCTCCTAATCCTAGGTCATCTCATTCCTTCCTATCGCATAAGCCAAAGCCTGAAACAAGATTCTCCCAAGGCCTATCAAGAACCGATTTCTTTTTGGAGTATTTTATGATTGATAAGAAAAACCAAGCCGGCTGGCTTGGTCTTTCTTATCTATTTTTAGTATCTAGGATAATGGTGACCGGTCCATCATTGACCAGCTCCACCTGCATATCCGCTCCAAAAATACCGGTCTGAACAGGGACTTCCTGAGCTAGCTTTTGGTTGAAAGCCTCATAGAAGGCAGTTGCCATATCCGGCTTGGCTGCACCTGTAAAAGCGGGACGATTGCCTTTCTTGGTATCTGCAAAGAGGGTAAACTGGGAAATAGAAAGGATTTCCCCCTCAATATCCTTGATAGACAGGTTCATCTTGCCTTCTGCGTCTGAAAAAATTCGCATGTTAACAAGCTTTCTCACAGCATAGTCCAAATCTTCCTCTTGGTCCTCTGGGCCAACACCGACCAGTAATAAGAGTCCCTGATTAATTTTTCCCCGTACCTGACCTCCGATACTGACTTGGGCTTTCTTGACTCGTTGAATGATGATTTTCATAAGCGCCTTTCTATTCAATTAGCCATTGGTCCGTTTGACAGAGTAGACCTCTGGCACACTCTTAATCTTGTCCACGACTGTAGTCAGTGTAGAGAGGTTGGAAATACCAAATGAGACATGGATATTAGCAAATTTCATATCCTTAGTTGGTTGAGCATTAACGGTTGAGATATTCTTGGTAGTGTTTGAAAGAACTTGTAAAACATCGTTCAAAAGACCTGTACGGTTGAGACCATAGATATCGATGTGAGCAGTGTATTCCTTGCTTGAGAATTGATCTTCCCATTCCACATCAAGGAGGCGTTGCTCGTAGTTTTCTTGGGCACGGAGATTCATACAGTCCACACGGTGAATAGCTACACCGCGTCCCTTAGTAATGTAGCCGACAATGTCGTCACCCGGCACTGGATTGCAACACTTGGCAATCCGAACTAGGAGACCTGAAGCCCCTTCAATGACCACACCACCCTCATGCTTGACCTTGAGGGTTTCTTTGTTCTCGACCTTAACTTCGCCACCTTTGACAAGCTCTTCTGCTTCCGCCTTGGCCTTGGCACGTTCTTCCTCTCGGCGTTCCTTTTCGGTCAAACGGTTAAAGACGGTAATAGCGCCAATTTCTCCAAAACCAATGGCTGCGTAGAGAGCCTCCTCCGTCTTGTAGCTGGTCTTTTGAAGGACCTCGTCCATATGACGCTTGTCCATAAACTTATTGGCTACATAGCCGTTTTCTTGGAACTGGGCCATCAACATTTCACGGCCCTTGTTAACGGATAATTCCTTGTCTTGATTTTTAAAGAACTGACGAATCTTGTTGCGTGCCTTGCTGGTCTTGACCATATTGAGCCAGTCACGACTCGGACCAAAGGAGTTGGGGTTGGTGATAATTTCAACCTGATCCCCTGTCTTGAGCTTGGTTGTCAGTGGAACCATACGGCCATTGACCTTGGCACCAGTCGCTTTTTCACCGACTTTGGTATGGATTTCATAGGCAAAATCAATCGGTCCTGAATCTTTTGGAAGGGAGCGAACCGCACCATCGGGAGTAAAGACATAAATCTCCTCCGCCAGATAGTTTTCTTTAACAGAGTCCACAAATTCCTTGGCATCATCAGCCTGGTCTTGGAGCTCCATCATCTCCTTGATCCAGTTCATCCCAATAGCAGATTCCTTGCTGTTGACCTGCCCTTTAATGCCTTTCTTATAAGCCCAGTGAGCCGCAACCCCGTACTCAGCCACTTCGTGCATTTCCTTGGTCCGAATCTGGAATTCAATCGGCCCTTTTGGCCCATAAACAGTCGTATGAATAGACTGGTAACCGTTGGCCTTGCGGTTAGCGATATAGTCTTTGAAGCGGCCTGGCATGGGTTTCCAAAGTTCATGCACATAACCCAGCATGGCGTAAACATCACTCTGGGTATCTAAGATACAGCGAATGGCAATCAGGTCATAAATTTCCTCAAAGCGTTTCTTCTTATCCTGCATCTTGCGATAGATCGAATAGATATGCTTAGGACGACCATAGATTTTTCCTTTGAGATTGCGTTCGGTAGCGTACTCTTCCAACTTGGTTACGACTTCATCGACCAAAGCCTCACGTTCTCTGCGTTTTTCCTTCATCATGTGGGTGATCTTGTAAAACTCAGTTGGATTGAGGTAACGGAAAGATAGATCTTCTAACTCCCACTTGACACTGGAAATCCCTAGACGATGAGCAAGTGGTGCGTAAATTTCCATGGTTTCTCTGGAGATCCGTTCTTGCTTGTCCTTTCGAAGGTGTTTGAGAGTCCGCATATTGTGCAAACGGTCCGATAATTTAACCAAGATAACACGGATATCCTCTGACATGGCCATAAGCATCTTGCGGTGATTTTCAGCCAATTGTTCCTCGAGTGATTTGTACTCAACCTTACCAAGCTTGGTCACCCCATCAACGATAATCCGAACATCATGACCGAACTCTCTTTCCAAATCATCCAGTGTCGCATCTGTGTCTTCAACCACGTCATGCAAAAAACCACAGGCAACGGTTACGGCATCCAGCTTGAGCTTAGCCAGAATGCCTGCTACCTGAATGGGATGGATAATATAGGGCTCACCTGATTTCCGAAACTGCCCACTATGACAATCAACTGCGTAAATCAATGCTTTTTGTACAAAAGCAACGTCTTCCTTTGTTAAATATTCTTTCGTTAAAGCGACTACCTGATCGCCCGTCAAATTCACTTCTTTCGGCATCTATACTCTCCAATTCTTCCTACCATTTTATCACTTTTTTAAGGATATGAAAACTAGAAAAAACCGTTTTTATACCAATAACAAGCATTTAAAAGAAAAACACTGCCAGATTTCTCTAGCAGTGTTTTGACATTTCATTTGCTTAGTAGACTGTTTTTTCAGTTTCTACGTCGAAGAAGTGTGCTTTGTTCAAGTCAAATCCAAGTTCAACTGTTGCACCTGTTTGCAAGTAGTCACGAGCATCCACTTTGGCAACAAATTCGTCTTTACCAACTTGACAGTAAAGGTGAGATTCTGAACCAAGCAATTCTGATACAGAGATAGTTGCTTTTACAACTGATTCTGGGAATGTTTCAAGGAAAGCAGGCTCTGCATTCACGTCTTCTGGACGAATACCGAAGATCAATTCTTTACCTTCATATCCTTTTTCACGAAGAACTTTCAAAGCACCTTCTGGCACTTTCAAGCGGAAACCGTCAGAAACAATTTCATTGCCTTCTAATTTCACATTGATGAAGTTCATAGCTGGGCTTCCGATAAATCCTGCTACGAATTTATTAACTGGGTTTTTGTAAACTTCTTGAGGTGTACCGATTTGTTCTACACGTCCGATAGTACCTGTACCAGCTGGGTTCTTAGTTGCTGACATGATAACGATACGGTCTGCAAGAGTCATCGCTTCTGTTTGGTCGTGGGTTACGTAGATAGTTGTAGCTCCGATACGACGGTGAATCTTCGCAATTTCAGCACGCATCGATACACGAAGTTTGGCATCCAAGTTTGACAAAGGTTCGTCCATCAAGAACACTTTTGCATCACGGACGATGGCACGACCCATGGCAACACGTTGACGTTGACCACCTGAGAGGTCAGCAGGTTTACGATCCAAGAATTCTTTCAAACCAAGGATTGCTGCTGCTTCTTGTACACGTTTGTCGATATCTTCCTTGCTGTATTTACGCAATTTCAAACCGAAAGCCATGTTGTCATATACAGTCATGTGTGGGTAAAGAGCGTAGTTTTGGAATACCATGGCGATGTCACGGTCTTTTGGAGCTACGTCGTTGACAACCACGCCATCGATAGATGCAGTACCTTCTGTAATGTCTTCAAGACCAGCAATCATACGAAGAGTTGTTGATTTACCACATCCTGAAGGACCTACGAAAACGATAAATTCTTTGTCTTTGATGTCCAAGTTGAAGTCTTCAACTGAGTAGTGTTCGCTGTTTGGATATTTTTTGTAAATGTTTTTAAGATTTAATTCTACCATCGAGGTGAACTCCTTTTGTCTTTTGATAGTTTTATTATAGATGAAAACGCTTTACTTTTCTATGGCAAGGTGACCAAAAAAATAAAAAAGTTCTGTGCAACTTGCACAAAACTTTAAAGAATATCTGGTAAAATCAACTGATAACAAAGAGTGAGATCCGTCAACTCCTTCAACTGAAGTCCTGTCAATTCTTCCCATCTATCAATCTTGTATTGGAGAGAGTTGCGGTGCAGATAGAGTTGCTGGGCTGTTTTAGTTAGGACAGCACTATTTTCCCAGAGAGAAAGGATAATTTCCTGAATCTGATCCTGATCCAAAATCATCTGGTGCAGACATTCTTTAATGACTCTCAGGTCCACAATCCTTTCTCCCATACTCCAAAGATAGAGTTGTGAAAAGGTGTGTACACCTTGGTGCCCCTGACGCCACCATGTCTTAAACAAATCTCGCTCCGCTTTAATTAAGTCTGATAGGGCTTGAGGACCTGTCTGAGACCAGACCTGCCCCAACATGATGGATAGACGAAGACCAAAGTCATACTCAACCGCTTCAATCGTATCAGATAGGATTGAGCGGACAGAGCTGTACTTATCTTGTTGAAGCACAAATACATAGTCCTGAGCACCGACCTGTAGCACTGTCTGGCAATTGGGAAAAAGAGTCCGCATCATGTCTAGCCAAGAGGATAGATTTTCCTGTTGGAAATAAGACAGATGGCAATAAACCAGCTGAATCTTTTTAAAAGTTTGAGGCGCCTGCCCCTTCCCCTCAATCAGATAAGGATACCAAGGATTGAGCGAACGAGCCTGCTCCTGCTGGGTCAAAAGGGCAACCAGCTGCTTTTCACGCTCGCTGAGCCCAGCTTCCTCCAGTAAAATCCACTGCTTAGAAGCTAAAGGGAGAGTGAGATAGCCCGGTTTCTCTACTGGCTGATCTGAAATCTGAGCTTCAGGAAACCAGTCCTGTAGTTCTTTTGCAATCATATTCTAGCCCTCCACTTTTTGGATGCACCAAGAAATTAAGGTTTCTAGCCGCTCCACATTTTCAGTCAGATGGAGATAGCCCATCACTGCTTCAAAACCTGTAGACATACGGTAAGTCACCACATCAGCATTTTTAGCCTTTGTGTGACTATTGGTATTGCGACCTCGTTTGTAGATTTCTTCTTCTTTTTCCGTCAGGACTTGCTCCTCCAACATGAGGGCAATCAGGCGAGCTTGAGCCCTAGCTGACACATACTTGGTCGCCTCTTGGTGGAGTTTATTGGGTTTGGTCATGCCTTTGAGGATGAGGTGGCGGCGAATATACATAGAATACACTGCATCTCCCTCAAAAGCCAGCGCAATCCCGTTAATGAGATTGACATCAATCACGAGTCCACCTCACTCCATCCTTGGTGTCAAGGAGCTTAATTCCTTGAGCCGCCAATTGATCACGGATTTGGTCTGCTGTCGCAAAGTCACGATTTGCACGCGCTTCTTGGCGTTTTTGGATCAAGGCTTCAATGTCCGCATCCAAAACTTCCTCGACAAAGACAATCCCAAAGACTTCCAACATATCTGCAAGAGCTTTCTTAACACTTGCATCATAGTTGCCAGAGTTGATCCACTTGGCCATTTCAAAGACAACTGTGATACCGTTGGCGGAGTTGAAATCCTCATCCATAGCTGCTACAAACTTGTCTTTAAAGGCTTTCAATTCTTGAGCATCTACAGTCCCAGAAAATGGTTGCTCGTAAGTGTTCTTCAGATATTTGAGATTGGTCTCTGCATCACGCACTGCCTTTTCAGTAAAGTTGATTGGTTTACGGTAATGCTGAGTCGCAAAGAAGAATCGCAATACTTGACCATCAATGGTCTTAAGAGCATCATGGACGGTGATGAAATTCCCCAAGGATTTAGACATCTTGACATTGTCGATATTGACAAAGCCATTATGCATCCAGTAGTTAGCAAATGTCTTACCTGTTTTGGCCTCTGACTGGGCAATTTCATTGGTATGATGAGGAAACTCCAGATCGGCTCCACCACCGTGAATATCAATGGTATCGCCCAAAATCTCTGTTGACATGACCGAACACTCGATATGCCAACCCGGACGACCAGGCCCCCAAGGACTATCCCATGAAATCTCGCCTGGTTTAGCTGCCTTCCAGAGAGCAAAGTCTACAGGATTTTCCTTGCGAGCTGTCTCTTCATCTGTACGACCTGATGCACCTAGCTCCAAATCTTCCAAGGTTTTATTGGCCAACTTAGCATAGTTGTGGGATTTTTCTACACGGAAATAGACATCCCCTTGACTCTCGTAAGCATAACCTTTTTCAATCAAGTCAGCGACAAAACGAATGATGTCCGCCATAAACTCCACTACACGCGGATGACGAGTTGCAGGTTTGACGCCCAAGGCCGTCACATCCTCACGAAAGGCAGCGATGTACTTGTCCGCAACCTCTTGAGGCGTGATGCCTTCTTCCTTGGCACGATTGATAATCTTATCATCCACATCCGTGAAATTTGAAATATAGGCAACTTCGTAGCCACGGTATTCAAAGTAGCGACGAATGGTATCAAAGGCTACCGTCGATCGGGCATTCCCCACGTGGATATAGTTGTAGACGGTTGGCCCACAGACATACATCTTAACCTTACCGTCCTCGATTGGGACAAATTCTCGCAAATCACGAGACATGGTGTCATAGATTTTAATCACTCACTGTCTCCTTTCTGTTTCTTGTTTATCGTAAAGAGTCATTTCAATCCAACTCTCTAGCAATTACTAAGGCTATCTCAAAGAAAGTCATAGCATCTGCTTTTCTTTCTTCATGTCTTGCATCCCACTCATGATTGTGATGGTCAACATAATCAGCCGTATAAAAAAATTGATAGACTTTTGCTTGTCGAAATTGCGTCCAAGCCATGATTGCAGAAGCTTCCATATCCACAACAGTCGCACCTGCTGCTAATCTACGTTTGACCTTATCGGCTGTTTCACGATAGAAAGCATCTGTGGTCCAAGCCTTTGTTCGAATGTGCTCAATACCAGATTTGTTCAAAGCTTCTTCCATAGTTAAGAGCAAAGTTTCATCATAAGCTATCTCATCACTTGGAGGAGCGTAATGGTAACTTGTACCTTCATCACGTAGAGCTGAACTTGGTAGGATAATCTTATCTGCCTGAATAGACTGATCTAGAACTCCGCAAGAACCCAAAACAATAAAGTTCTTAAATCCTCTTGCTTTGAGTTCTTCTAAGAGTCCAACAACCACCGGGGCTCCAATCGTAGCTATAGCAACTGCTACCTTACTCCCATCTTTTTCATAGATATACCATGGAAATCTACCATTTAGATTGGTTAGATAGCCACCTTCATAAACATCTTCAAACTGCTTTACTCGTTCAACGATTTCTCCATTAAAAGATAAAATAATCGTGTCACAGACTTCTCCACCACCACAAATACTTCGATCAGTTGGTTCGATAACCGCAGGTACATTTTCGAATTCTTCTAATAGCATTTTTCTACTCTTTCTCATTCAGATAAACTACCTGTGTCTGTTTGACAAAGCCAATTTTTTCATACAAGCGCTTGGCACCTACGTTGCTATCTTCCACGGCAATCTGAAATTCCTTATCATTTTGCTCAATTAGTTGGTTAACAAGGGATTTTGCTAAGTAGCTTCCATAGCCTTTTCCACGTTCAGGTTCCGATATTGCTAAACCGTAGAAGTAATTCGTATGACTCGATAAATCAACCGTGCAAGTTCCAATAACCTGACCGTCTTTTAATAAAATATATAGGCAGCTTTCTGGATCTTTCAGAGCTTCAGCGACATATCTATCCACAACTTCTCTAGATTCATGTTCCTCTGAAAATGCCTGAAATTTTAACTGACTAATTTGCTCCTGATACGAACTATCTGCTAACAAAACTTCAAGATTGGAAAGCTTTGCTAACGGATAAGGTCTTCGATCCTTACCTAACCAAGTTTCTGTCTCTTCATCCTCGACCAATTCCCAGTTGCTAACAAAATCAGGATGGCGATCTAAAAAAACACTCTCTGTCTGAAAAGTTACTGAACGAATAGAGAAAGAAGCCGTTTCTTTCTCAAAACTAGTAAACAATGCACGCGCAATCCCCTGACGGCGATGATCTGGATGAACCAGTATCGTCACTTCCACATCTTGGTCATCTGCATAGACAGTTAATAAACCAACAAGTTCGCCTTTTTCATAATAAAGGAAAAAGGCGGGCATGTTTGGGTCAAAATTAAGCATGTTAGAAAGATAGGGATCACGATAGGTACCGTCATAGGCTTGGCAACAGTTAATGAGTTTTTTCGCCTCAGATAACTCCTCTTGGCTTAACTTGTTTCTTGCTTGAATCATATAGGTATCCTCTACAACCCCGACGATCTGTGGCTGGCTTCTCTAGCCTGCTCTAGTTTATTGACATAGTACTCCCGTTTTTCTTCGACTTCGTGAATGGTTGGCTCGTCTTTCTCACCATGAACACGGACAATCTTGGCCGGAATACCGACAACTGTCACATCACTAGGTACGTCTGCCACTACTACTGCAGCAGCACCGACTTTGGCATTTTCGCCGATTTCTACCGGTCCGATGACTTGGGCATGGGCTGATATGAGAGCTCCTTTACGCACAGTCGGATGGCGTTTGCCAACATCCTTACCAGTCCCTCCAAGAGTCACTCCGTGATAGAGAAGAACACCTTTTTCAACAATCGCTGTCTCTCCAATCACCAGGCCTGAACCATGGTCGATAAAAACACCTGAGTCAATCTGGGCACCCGGATGAATCTCTATCTGCGTCCAAAAACGCCAAAACTGGCTGTGCATACGAGCCAGGAGTTTGAAGTCATGCTTCCATAGAAAATGCGAGAGACGGTGGGCAGCTAAGGCCTTAACACCTGGATAGGTCAGCAAGACTTCTAAACTGTTGCGGGCCGCTGGATCATTTTCTTTTACAATATCAATGGTTTCGCGCCACCATCCCATACATTTCTCCTTTTCTTATTCTGAATCTTTTGGTGTTTCTGTAAATTCTTTCTTAGGTTTGTGGTCCTTGTGATGACGTGGACGGTGAGGTCGCTCAGACTTTTCGCCTTTTTCATCATGCTCAGGTTTTGGCGGACGAGGAAGAAGAGCTTTCATAGAGGCATCGATACGGCCTTTTTCATCAATCTTGATAACCTTAACATCGACTTCATCACCGATAGCTACCAAGTCCTCGACACGGTTGGTACGAGTCCAAGCCATTTCAGAAATGTGCACAAGTGCATCTGTCTTATCAAAGAGGTTGACAAAGGCACCAAATTTCTCGATACGAACAACCTTAGCATGGTAAACTTCATCCACTTTGGCTTCACGAACCAAACCAGCAATGATTTCTTTGGTACGGTTAATGGCATCTTGGTCGCTAGAGTAGATGGACACATTACCTTCTTCGTCAATATCGATTTTAACGCCTGTTTCAGCGATAATCTTGTCAATGGTTTCTCCACCCTTACCGATGACAATCTTGATCTTGTCTACATCAATCTTGATGGTATCAATTTTCGGAGCAGTTGGAGCCAATTCTGGACGCACTTCTGGGATGGTTGCTTCAATCACATCAAGGATTTCAAAACGCGCTTTCTTGGCTTGAGCAAGGGCCTCAGTCAAGATTTCTGCAGTAATCCCTTGAATCTTGATATCCATTTGAAGGGCTGTAATCCCGTCACGAGTACCGGCAACCTTGAAGTCCATGTCTCCAAAGTGGTCTTCCAATCCTTGGATATCTGTCAATACTGTGTAGTTATTTCCGTCGGAGATGAGACCCATGGCAATACCAGCTACTGGCGCCTTGATTGGCACACCACCAGCCATAAGGGCAAGAGTTCCCGCACAGATAGAAGCTTGAGAAGATGAACCGTTTGATTCTAAGACTTCAGCTACCAAGCGAATCGCGTATGGAAATTCTTCCAAACTTGGCAAGACTTGAGCAAGAGCACGCTCACCAAGAGCACCGTGACCAATTTCACGACGACCAGGCGCACCGTAACGACCTGTTTCCCCTACTGAGTATTGCGGGAAGTTATAGTGGTGCATAAAGCGTTTCTTGTACTCTGGATCCAAACCATCGATGATTTGAGTTTCTCCCATCGGAGCCAAGGTCAAGACTGAGAGGGCTTGCGTTTGTCCACGAGTGAAAAGACCAGAACCGTGCACACGAGGAAGATAGTCAACCTGCGCATCTAAAGGACGGATCTCATCGACCTTACGCCCATCAGGACGCACCTTGTCTTCTGTAATCAAACGGCGCACTTCAGCATGTTCCATTTGTTCCAAGATTTCAGCCACATCACGCATGATGCGTTCAAATTCTTCATGGTCTGCATATTTTTCTTCGTAAACTGCTGTTACTTGGTCTTTAACTGCTTGAGTTGCAGCTTCACGAGCCAATTTTTCTTCCACTTGAACCGCTTTTTGGAGGTCGCTGTTGTAGGCTGCGACGATTTCAGCTTGCAATTCAGCATCTACATGAAGCAATTCCACTTCTGCTTTTTCCTTACCAACCGCAGCAACGATTTCTTCTTGGAAGGCAATCAATTCTTTGACTGCTTCGTGGCCTTTAAGAAGAGCTTCCAACATGATTTCTTCTGATAATTCTTTAGCACCAGACTCAACCATGTTGATAGCGTGTTTGGTACCAGCTACTGTCAATTCAAGAAGAGATGGCTCTGCCTGTTCTTGAGTAGGGTTGATGATGATTTGGCCATCAACATAACCCACTTGTACCCCAGCGATTGGTCCGTCAAAAGGAATGTCTGAGATAGAAAGCGCCAAGGATGAACCAAACATAGCAGCCATTGGTGCAGATGCATTTTCATCATAAGAAAGAACCGTATTGATGACTTGCACTTCATTACGGAAACCTTCCGCAAACATAGGGCGGATTGGACGGTCAATCAAACGCGCTGTCAAGGTCGCATCTGTTGAAGGACGTCCTTCACGTTTCATAAAGCCACCAGGAAACTTCCCAGCCGCATACATTTTTTCTTCGTAGTTGACTTGAAGTGGGAAGAAATCCCCAGTTGCCATTTTCTTAGACATAACGGCAGCAGTCAAGACAGTTGACTCACCGTAACGCACGACAACAGCGCCATTTGCTTGCTTAGCAACCTGACCAGTCTCTACGATTAACTCACGACCCGCAAAAGTCGTTTGAAACACTTGTTTTGTCATGTTAATCCCCTTTGGATTGAAAATATTATACGCCTTGCCTACAAAGATCAAGATACCAAGGACGTCAAAAGCAAAGTAAAAATAGGAAACTGACGAAGTCTTCGATGAAGACAAGACAGTTTATCTTTTTTACACAGCTTTTCGGCCGGGTTCAATTACTTAAGATACAAATCATTAGAAAAGATTGATGCTAAATCATTAGAAAGGATTGATGCTAAATCATCTAAGCCTTTCACGCTAATCGCTATCATATGACTAGCTAAATACTTTACTAATTCCCTCGTCAAATAATATCGATTTGACTCGCTCGTGTCGCTAAACCTTGCAGTTTGAATGCATTGTATTAGTCAATACCCTCATCTTTGTATCAAGTACGTACAGAGTCTATTTTATCATATTTTTCTTAAAAAGTGCGGGCTTTTCTATTAAAAAGGAACCATTCCCCTCAACTGAGAAGAATGGTTTGCTTTTTATTATCCTAAAGACTGATGATTAAACAAGGCATGGGTTGCTTGGTGGATGTATTTGGCTGTTTCAGCATTGTTCATGGTGTAGAGATGGAC
This sequence comes from Streptococcus sp. CM6, assembly GCF_000526095.1. Classification (NCBI taxonomy): domain Bacteria; kingdom Bacillati; phylum Bacillota; class Bacilli; order Lactobacillales; family Streptococcaceae; genus Streptococcus; species Streptococcus sp. CM6. The sequence continues at coordinate 192,168 of NZ_JATS01000018.1, forward strand.
ACCTGCGACATCCTGGGTCACCAAGTCCACTATCTGATCCACGGCATAGGCAAGTCCTGCTGCTCTGAGCGACTCAGGGTCATGCTCATACTTGTCTAAAATGGCTTTAAATTTTCTTGGAAGATGGATATTCTCACACGTTTTCAAGAGACGAAGAGCCTGATTTCGATTCAGAATTGGCATAATCCCCGCATGAATGGGAACATCAATACCTGCCAAGGTACACTTGTCTTGAAAATCATAGAAGCGCTCATTGTCAAAGAAAAGTTGCGTTACGAGGCTTGAACAGCCTGCGTCCACTTTCTTCTTGAGATTTTGAATATCCGAGATCTGGTTTGGCGAGTCAGGGTGCCCCTCTGGATAACAAGCACCAACAATATCAAAGTGAGGAGCTTGTTCCTTGATGAACTCGATCAAATCCGTTGCATAGCGGAAATCCTTTTGTGGTTCCACATCAGGGATAATATCCCCACGCAAGGCCAAGATTTTCTGTACACCTACCTTGTCCAAGTCAGCAATGGTTTCAGCAACCTTTTCCTTAGTCAGATAGATAGCTGGCAAGTGGGCAATGGTTGGAATCGCCAAATCATTCTGGATAAAGTCAGCCAAACGAACCGTTGTTTCCTTGATATTAAATTTATTATTGCTGGCAGTCACACTGATAAAGTGCGGTGTCAGCTCCCGCATATCCTGCAAAGCTGAAATAATTTTATCATTACCCACAGCTGGGTTTGGAGGAAACACTTCAAATGAGAGTGACGGTGTTTGGCGTGACATAGTCCTTATCCTTTTCTTTTTGATTTCATTATTGCTTAGCCGACTAAGACTAAGCAAGTCCCTTGATCAGTCAGTATCAAGCGAGAAATCTAATCTTACAATTTCTCACGCGCAGCTTTAGCTGCTTCTACAAGGCGGATCAAGCTTTCTTTTGTTTCTGAAATACCACGTGTTTTCAAACCACAGTCAGGGTTGATCCAAACTTTCTTGCTTGGAACTTTAGCAAGAATAGCATCGATTGTGTGGTCGATTTCGCCTTCATTTGGCACACGAGGAGAGTGGATATCGTAAACCCCAGGTCCCACTTCTGTTTGGAAGTTTTTCGCTTTGAGTTCGTCCAAGATTTCAAGGTTTGAACGGCTTGCTTCAAAGGAAATAACGTCCGCATCCATGTTGTCGATAGCTGGGATGATATCTGTAAATTCTGAGTAACACATGTGAGTGTGGATTTGAGTATCTGGCGCAACTGTAGAGTGTACCAAGCGGAAGGCTGGAATAGCCCAGTCAAGGTAGTCTTCGTACCAGTCGCTACGACGGAGTGGCAATTTCTCACGAAGAGCAGCCTCGTCGATTTGGATGATTTTCACACCTGCAGCTTCAAGGTCAAGAACTTCATCCTTGATGGCAAGAGCGATTTGAAGAGTTGAGTCCTTGATAGAGATGTCTTCACGTGGGAATGACCAGTTGAGGATGGTAACAGGCCCAGTCAACATACCTTTGACAGGTTTGTCTGTACGGCTTTGTGCGTAGCTAGACCATTTCACAGTGATTGGGTTGAGACGAGTCACATCACCCCAGATGATTGGTGGTTTCACCCCACGCATACCGTATGATTGTACCCAACCATTCTTAGAGAAGAGGTAACCTGACAAGTTTTGACCGAAGTACTCAACCATGTCGTTACGCTCGAACTCACCGTGTACAAGCACGTCAAATCCAACTTCTTCTTGCCATTTGATCCATTCATCGATAGTTTCAGCAAGGAAAGCGTCGTACTCTTCTTGTGACAATTCACCCTTACGGTAAGCCAAACGTTTGGCGCGGACTTCCTTAGTTTGAGGGAATGAACCGATAGTTGTTGTTGGAAGAGCTGGAAGTTTAAAGGCTTCTTCTTGGATGGCTTCACGTTCTGCGAAGGCTGGCAAACGAGTGTAGTCAGCGTCTGTCAATCCAGCGATACGAGCGCGAAGTTCCGCATTTTCACCCACACGTTCAGTCGCAAAGAGTTCTTTGTTAGCTGCAAGAGCTTCTGCACCTTGACCATTGCGGATAGCATCCAAGTCACGAAGTTCTTCCAATTTTTCAACTGCAAAGGCAAAGTGGTTCAAGATAGCTGGTTCAAATTCTTCGTTAGCAGTTGTAAATGGCACATGAAGAAGTGAGCATGAGCTTGTCAAAACAATGTTTTCAGCCGGGATTTGCTCAAGAACAGCCAAGCTCTTTTCGTAGTTGTTGCGCCAGATGTTTTTACCATTGACAATCCCTGCATAAAGAGTCTTGTCAGCTGGGAAACCACCTTTAACAAGTTCAAGAGTTTTCTTACCTTCAACGAAGTCAAGACCGATGGCATCTACTGGCAAGTTCACAAGGTCAGCGTAAACGTCACGGACATCTCCGAAGTAAGTTTGAAGCAAGACTTCAAGACCTTTTTTATCAGCCAAAAGTTTGTTGTAGAGGTTCAAGAAGAGAGCTTTTTCTTCAGCTGTCAAATCTTTAACAAGAGCCGCTTCGTCCAGTTGAATACGAGTCGCACCAAGTTCAGCCAATTTTGCAAAAACTTCTTGGTAAGCAGCCACTAAGCTGTCTACGAAGTCTTCTGCTTTCACGCCTTCTTCAAAGTCTGACAATTGAAGGAAAGTGAATGGTCCTACAAGGACTGGACGAGTGTTGAGACCAAGTTCTTTTGCTTCTTGGAACTCATCAAAGATCTTGTGACCAGCCAATTTTACTTGAGTGTCTTTTTCAAACTTAGGAACGATATAGTGGTAGTTAGTGTTGAACCATTTCTTCATCGGAAGGGCACGAACATCCCCTTTTTCACCTTGGTAACCACGCGCCAAAGCAAAGTAACGCTCAAGGTCAGACAAATCCAAGTTTTGAACAGAAGCTGGCACCACGTTGAAGAGGAAAGCTGCATCTAGGAAGTTGTCATAGTGAGAAAAGTCATTTGATGGGATTTCAGTGATGCCTTTTTCTTTGACGATGTTCCAGTGTTTAGCACGCAATTCTTTTGCGGCTGCAAGTAGTTCTTCTTCTGAGATTTCTTTTCTAAAGTATTTTTCAGTTGTAAATTTTAATTCGCGAAATTCGCCCAAACGAGGGAAACCGATGATCGTAGTTGACATGATGTGTCCTCCAAAATTTGTTGTTGAAACTATCTTAACAGAAAAGAAAGGGTCTGTATAATTGTAAATAATTAGGCTTTGATATAGTTTGAAACTATATCGCTCTTTTGGACAAAAGAAAAAGACTTGAGACCAGTGTCTCAAATCCTTTGTATCGCTTTTTTTGTGGCTCTATTTTAGTTGGAATGCTCAAACGAGCTATTGATGATTCTCATCAGTGACTATGGCTTGGTATTAGAAAAGACTATAGGTTAGTTTAATCAACTTTTTTCCTGTTCAAGTGGGACGACTGCTAGTGTCTTGCCTAAACTGGCTAAGACTTTCAAGACCGTATCCAACTGAGGACTAGTCTTTCCTGTTTCCATCCTAGCTATGACAGGCTGGCTTACTCCACTGAGTTCCTCTAGCTTTTTCTGACTGATACCTTGCTCATGTCTAGCCTCAATCAACTCACTCATAATAGCCACTCGCATATCACTTTCAAGAATTTCTTCCTTGGTAAAGAGTTCTGTTCGGACATCCTTCCAATTACTTCCAATGGCACTATTCTTCATCACTTAACCCTCTTTCTTTTATGTCCTTCAGTTCACGCTTGGCTTTTTCAATTTCTCTTCTAGGAGTTTTCTGAGTCTTTTTGACAAAATGATGTAAGAGAACAAAACTCCCATCAAGCCACGCTACAAATAAAATCCTATCCCTCAGAGGTCTTAGTTCCCAAATCTCATCTTCCAAATGTTTGATATAGGGTTCACCAGCTCTAGTCCCATGCTGACTAAGCAACTCGATATAGTCGTTTAGTTTATTCAGTTTGATGCGACTGTCCTTACTCTTCTTTCTAGCCAATTCTCTCATATAATCTAAGACTGGCTCATTTCCATTTTTGTCCTTATAGAAGTAAATCGTATGCACCAAGTAGCCTCTTTCCAATTTAATTATAACTTATAAGTTATTAAAAGTAAATCCTAATACCCATAAAAAGAAGACCTTAGAATCATTCTAAAGGTCTCATCTTTATTATTCGAAAAAATTTATGAGAAGAGTTATAATGTGGAGCTAATCCTGACTCTTACTCCAGCTCAATCCCCTTCTCACGGAGATTAGCCAGACACTCCTCATAGTATCCTGCATCATGCTCACTATAGATAGGATTGCCTAGCTTCTCCTCTGCTAAGTCTTCATAAGGAGGACAGGTCTTGCCACGATAGTTCTTGTCCAGCCACTCTGGACTGACATTGTAGCCACGGTCAGCCATCTCCTCCATGATCAAGCAATGATAGGCATAGAGACGATAAGGCGAGTGGGTAAAGACATAGTTCACCGTCGCATGCTTTCTGCCCCAGCCATTGCCACGCAGGGCGCAGCACTCTCGATGTTGCCCCAAAAGCTGCGGACGTGGAAGTTGTGAAATCAAAGCCTCATGCCAAAGTCTCATGGGGGCTCCTTTCAGTAAAGTCGAATGTTGCAAGTAGGTATTAGGATAGCGATCAAGCAAGTCTCGAGTCTTAGCAATCAAGTCTTCCTTGGAAACCTGACCAGAGCGGTAGCGATCCAGCAAGAGCATATAGTCCTTGCGCTCAGCATCTGTCGCTTTCTTTTTGAAATAGCCCCAAACATGCTGAAAGGCATTGCAAACCTGACCCCTGTGTTCTGGGATTTGACAAGCTCGGTCAATCATCTCTTGAACTTCACTCACCTCCACCTGTTCATGCTTCAAGTATTGGCGAATCTCATTGTAAATATTGCTGGAATGACTCAAAACGAGGTATTTGTTCCTAGCCCAGAGTTGTTGACACTGGGATTTTTGATTAGTTTGTTCCATCTTTCTCCTTGCTTTTTATCAGTTTCCAGGAAATATGGAAACAAAGTTGTATCTAAAAAATGAGCGAATTATGAGCGAATCAATTAAGCCCATCACCCTTTAAAGTTTTTCAAAAACTCTTTGAGTTCGGCATCGGCTTCTGGTGTGGTTCCGTGGAGTTGGTTCAGCATTTCGAGTAGAGAAGCTGTTTGGCTTTCGATAGCTTTATTTGTGTCGTTAATCTTGCTGACGATGTCTGTCAGTGGCTCGACTTCTTCTTCCTCAAAGGTATCTACATAACGAGGAATATTGAGGTTGTAGTCATTTTCGACGATTTCTTCATAGCTTGCTAGATGGGCAAACTTGTCAATCTCCTCACGTGACTTGTAGGCTTCCAGAATCTTCTCGATATGGGCATCCGTCATGATATTCTGGTTTTTCCCCTTATCAAACTCCTTAGAAGCATCGATAAAGTAGACATCACGATTGGTTCGGTTCTTTTTGAGAATGATAACCGTGGTTGGAATGCTGGTATTAAAGAAGATATTGGCAGGAAGACCGATAACCGTGTCAATGGCTCCTTCTTCTAACAAGGCCTTACGAATGGTTCCTTCCGCATTTCCTCGGAAAAGAACACCGTGGGGAAGGACGATAGCCATGACTCCATTATCTTGCTTGAGGTGGTAGTAACCATGTAAAAGGAAGGCAAAGTCAGCCTTGGACTGAGGCGCCAGTTTCCCAAAAGGAGAGAAACGAGGATCATTCAGGAAGCCAGAGCTTGCAGACCACTTGGCTGAATATGGAGGGTTCATGAGAACCCCATCAAAGTTGGTCGGTTCCTGTGTCGGCCAGTCTTCGTCTAGTGTATCAGCATTATGGAGAAATTGATTCTCAACAGGAACGCCGTGTAGGATCATGTTCATCCGAGCCAAGTTATAAGTGGAGGTATTGAGCTCCTGACCAAAGTAGACCACTGTCTGCGGTTTATGAGAGTATTTCTTGGCATTGAGCAAGAGAGAGCCAGAACCCATGGTCGCATCATAGATGGTAAAGCCTTGCTGGTCTTCACGACCCAAAAAGGCAATCTGAGTCATGAGCTTGGCAACGGGCTGAGGCGTGTAGAACTCACCAGCCTTTTTCCCAGAGTCTGTTGCAAACTGACCGATCAGATACTCATAGGCATCCCCCAGCATATCACCAGCATGACCAGCCACATCTAGCACAGCCAACTCTTTCATGACTGCCGCCACCGTTTGGTTTTGCTTTTGCGGAGTTGCCCCTAACTTTTTAGAGTAGAGGTCGATATCTTCAAAGAGATTTTCATAGAGGTCGTCGCTTTGCTCGATATCACGAAAACCTTGAGCTAGATCTTCCAGCTGGAAAGTCCCCTCATTGACACGAGCTACCAGAGCAGTGAAGGTCAAGTCTGGTTTGATGATATAGTTGAGCTCGTCGCTCATAACTGATAACAGATCCTCGTGAGTGTCCGCATCCTCATAGTAGTTGCGATAGACCTCAAGGGCATCCTCGAGACTATCTGTCCCTTCTTCCATGGTCTCAGCCACGAAAAAGAGCATCTTGTCAGATAGGTACTTGTAAAAGACCATGCCCAAAAGATAGGACTTGTAGTCATTGGCATCCATCTTAGAGCGGAGAACATCCGCTGAGTTCCACAGGGCTTGGTAGAGCGACTGGGAAGTTTGTGTTGTTTCCATAATGTTTCTTTCTAAGTTTTGCAATTAATTTTTTTAAACAAGCAATCATTTATAACAAATCACTTCATTCTCAATCGTTCGAATCAAATCTAAAGGAATAGAAGAGACTGGAAGTTGATAAACGATATTTTTTCGAGGGTTATAAAATCCAAGATTTTCGATAGAAAGGAAGGCAGGGTCAAAGGAATGTAACCCCATGATATAGTATATAAGGACTTGTAGTGTATGGTCTTTATTAGGAGCTGTTTTAGTCACCTTAAAATCCCATAATGTATCCTTGGTTAGAAAATCTCCATCCCCCTTATCAATCGTATCTGTATAGCCTCCCAAAAAGTTAAAGCCATCTTTTACTAAAGGACCATAGAGGTCGAAAAAGCAAAGACTTCGTTCCACCATGATGCGAATATTTTCTATCGTTTCGGCATCCACTGTAATTTCCTCAAAAGGCTTATAATACTGTTCCCCCGCACGAAAAACGACATCAAAAGAAACCAAACGACAAGCACTTTCTATCGATAAATCATCCAATCCTGTAACCAAATCAAGAAGTGCTTCTGCCAGGTCTCCCATGCCCACCATCTGAGCTCCCAAGAGAGATATTCTGAAAGCATCACGGGCTTCTGCCCCTTTCATAAATCGAGTCAAGTAGTCCACACAAATCCCCACTAAACTAGGAGATACAGACTCTACAGGGTGCAGAACTCTGTGATCTTCGAACTGCTCTACTGAAAATAACTTGATGGGCAGATAACCACCTCGAGGTTGGTTAATCCCTTTGATACGTTGTGTTACAGATACCATGAACTCTCCTTTTTATTTATAGATAATTTTTTAAAGAATGTTACTTCAGTTTTCCTTCTTCCGTAATCGCCTAGCAGAGCTGGCTTCCATCTGATGACTTGTAATTGGATTAGTATATAATCTTCCTAACGCCAATTTTAAAAAACTTGTCAATCGTTTGTTGGTATCAATAATAAATTTTCCTTCTGAGACCTTAAAATCTTGCTCTGGGTATTGTTCATATGATGTTAATAAGGTGCTAATTATTGAGGTCTTAGATAAATCAATTTCATCATCTTTTAGAATTGCTACCATCTTTAAATTATTAGATTTAATTTCAAAATCTGAGAAAGTAACTAAATCAATTCTTTTTAATTCATCAACTTCTGCGAGACTAGCTATACGGTAATAATCATCAATACCTTTGAATAGACTATGAATCGTCCTAAAACTTCTAAAGTACAATTTATTATTTCCATCATAATAGGCATCGTTCTCAGATTTTAATTCTATACCATTTTCAATAATTGTTCTTTCAGCTCTTCTATGTCTCAATTTTAAGATTGACTTATCAACCAGTCTCTTTGATTGTGTAATTTTTTGAAAAACTAACCCATCATTTTCAACTTTACAAAAAATCAAGTCAATTTTTGAGAACTCTGCTTCATTCACATCATTTAGACCCACAGTATTTAAAAACTTATCTTCATATTCTTTGACCATAGACATATGTTCATCATCAATTTCAACATAGAACCATTCATCATGTTCTAATTTTATTTCTGGATCAAATTCTCTACTATTTTCAGGATTAATCTCCGGAGCAACTAATTCTGAAATATCATCCGAGTTCTCCAATTTTCTATATGTCCGACCAACTTTTACTAAAAACATACTATTCCTTCTCCAAAAAAGTAAAATTATTTATTCTAACTAGTTCTTTTATAGTCCCAGTTTCTTTAACATCTTTTTTCTTGCTATAAATAATAAAGACATTGCCGTTTTTATCAGTGACTCTGTAATAACGATAAGAAAGTAACCATATCAAATTAAAATAATACGATCTCTCCATCAGAATCCACCATATTAGAAAAATGAGGACTATTACTACAATCTGATATAAGAATGTTAATTCACCTAAACCCAGCATAATTACAAAAAGGCCTAGGTAAGTTGGAATGATTTCATTTTCTACTGGTTGTATACTTTCAACTTGAGCAGTATCATTTGCTTCTTTAAATCTTATCACATACTGTAAGACTCCAAAAGAAAAAGAAAGCATCAGGAAAATTAACACTCCTATTTTTAGAAAACTACATACATAAGAATCATGTGAGGGAAAAATGTCTATAGTAAATAGATACAAGACTAAACCTGGCGAAAAAGAACAAATTGATAAACAAAACGACAAACATAATCTTTTAAATTTTTTCATAACAAAATTCTATATAAACATATCCTGCAAGAGTTTCTTTTTCAGTGTTTCTAACTGAGAAATTTTTTCTTGATGAGAATTGATGAGGTTATCGAGGTTTAAAAAGTAAGCACCGATAGCTTGTTGTTCTTTTTTATCAGGGTAGAAAAATTCATATTTCATTAAGTTTGATGGACTTATTCCAAAAACTTTCATACCTGTACCAACTTTATAACCATATTTTCTAAACGTTTGAGTTTTAAACATGTAATATAAGAAAATAGAATCAAAAATTGAGTAAGGTCGAACAGCTATTGTATGTAGTCCTGCAACTATTTTTTCTGATAAATCCGTAGCAACAACTGCAACTTCTGCAATTCCTTTGTAATCCTCTGAAGCATCCGCAAAAATTAGATCTCCCTGCTGTAGGAATTCATTCATTTTTGTATCCGATCTAATGTATGGAATTGAATTTCCATTGTCTATCAGAGAAACTTTCCCTAGATGAATATCACCATAATGTATGTACTTCAGACCTGTATCTTGACTCGTTTCAACATCTCTTGACAGAGAGTAGGATTTAATTCGTTCTGTAGATTTTTCTAAGGTAGTTTTCTCCCACTCCCCATCAAATCCATCCAGACATATCTCAGGAACAGACTGTCCAGCTTTGGGAAACATCTTGGAGAGCATGGTCGCCTTGAGAGATTGGTAGTTGGTAAGATTATCCTTGTAGCTCTCCAGAAGGTCGTCGAGGGTGCGGAAGAGAGAGCCAATGGCTTGTTGTTCAGGGAGAGAGGGAATCATCATTTTATGATTTCTAATGATATCACTATTTAAGTTTACTTGACTCCCCGGTTGTCCATACTTATTCCATTTTGGCCTAAACATATCAAACCACTGAAACATAAATTCTCTATCAAATTTAGGATTTTCAAAAATTAAGAAACCATCATGCACACCAGTCTTTACATAATTTACAACAGGTTTTCCAACAGTGGCTGCAATACTTAACAATAAATGAGGCGTATTTAAAACTCTTGTCTTTTCTTGGCCAAGTCTTGAGATTTTTTGTTCTAGATATTTGATTCTTCCATTTTGTTCAGTAACATCAGAAATTCGTAACCATCCAATATCTGAATTTTTATCAAACCATTTAGGGGCTTGAATAGGTCTTGGAGATGCTCCTCTTTTTATCTGCGCTAAATTCCCAATTGCAATCGAACTCCATTTATTATCAAATTGGGAAAACCTAATTATCGGTATTTGTTTCATAAAAATACTTTTCCTATTTATTATATCTAAGATTTTTTCTAATATTTGTTAAAACTATATTCCATTTCTAGCTCTTTAAACAAATAATAATGTAATAACTTTTGTAAAATCATATTCGCCTTGTATAGATCATTATAGTCTGTCATCAGCCTAGGATATTTAGTTTTTTTATCACCATGTGTATAATAATTGCGTGTTTGTACTATACTATCAATAAAATGGGAAGAATTATTAAAACTTTCTAAAATTAAACTTTCAAACCCTGAATCTGAATTTTCAAATAAAAATTTTAACTTACTCTTCAAAAAAGATTCTTTATTACTCTTTTTTAAAATTTTATTTTCGCGCTCATATTTTCTTATTTTTTTTCATGAAAACTTCTAGCATAAACCTCTAAATTTCTAATTGTAGATAATAAATTATCCTCGATATAAGGAACAGAGTGTAAACTCTTAGTATATTGATTGATAATGAAATCTAATTTCTCACTTTTTGAAAACCAGTGTCCTAAAATTCTCTCGAACCTTTCATGTAGGGCATTTAATGTAATTTCTTTGTGTTCAAGTTTACTCCAATTTTTTCCTTCTCTAGAATGTTGGAAAAAATATTTACCTCTTATTAGTGGAAGTCTTTTGCCATCATCCACGTTTTTATATTTGCTTAAAAAAGAAATTTCAGTAAATGAAATAGGACTTTCCGAAACTACCTCAATATATTTTAATATTTGACACGCTGTTTCATGACACGGAGAAAATTCTAGTTCGTTATTTTGATTTGATAAACGAAGATAGTACTTACTTGATAAATTTAAATAGTCATCATTTGCACTTGCAATCGCATGATCTTCTAAATATAATTCTCTATTTGTAATATAAACTTTTGTAGGCTGATAATTAGTAACATTTGTTGCAATGGTCAATTCACCATTTATTTCTCCTGCTCTAAAAATTGCTTTATCTACCCATTGCTCTATATTTTCAAAAGAAAAGTCATAATAGATAACTGGATCATCAGATAAAAAATTAATTATATCCGGTATTTTTTGTTGTAACTGATCATAATATACATCATAAATTTTAAAATTTTTTATATGAAATTTTGATAGTGAAAATCCAGGATAATGATCCGTTCCAAATACGTAACCATAACAATTTAAAATCAGTAATTTTCCATCACTCGAATATCCATAAATAATTTCAGGGGCATTTACCAAACCTAACAATCCATCTTCAAGCGAACCTAAACTCCCAAATAATTCTAAAACGATTTGGTCATGTTTATAAGATAAAATCCCACTAATCGCTTTATCACTTTCTAACTCCTCACAAATATCTGAAAAATAACCTTTGATTTCAAACGATTTATCTAAAGTATATGTTTTAAAATTTAACTTTTCCATAAATTTTTACCTCCCCACTCTGAGTGGCTCAATGACTTCTTCGACAAGTTGCTTACAAGCTTCCTTGATTTGTTTTTTATAGAGGAGGGGATTGAGGGCGTCTGCCACCTCTATCTTATAGTCCTGATAGCGCTGGCTCTTGGTCAGCTGGCTCTCTCCCAGTTGTTTCTTGGCTCCCTTGCGGTAGTGCTCGACATAGTAACGGAGTTCATCCTCTCCGACATACCAACGTTTGCTGAAGACTTGGATATGTTGCTGGATAACCGCCTCGATCATCTGATCCAAGATATTGGCAATGGACTGACCACGATAGCTTTCTGGATTTGCTTGGACTTCCTTCCATAGTTCCGTGATGATCTGGGCAAGATTTGGATTGGTCTTCTCAAGGCTCTCAATATAGCTATCCACTGCTTCTCTATCTTGAGAGCTTAGGTTCTTTTCTTGACTCTGACCTTGCTCGATCAGGCTTTGGATCAAGGTTAGGATATAGGCATAGTTGATTTCATCCACTTGGATAGACTCTAGTTCATAGTGAATATCAAGGGGCTCCCCGTCCTCACCACCATCATCTCTTCGACTTTTTAATTCTGCCAGGATATTTTGATAAAAGCCAAGATAGGTTTCCAATTCTTCTGCGCTTAGTCCTGTCTGGGCGTAGATTTCTTCTTCATCATACTCTTTATAAACTCGGATAGAAGCTAGATATTTATCAAAGACTTGATAGGCCTTGGCGAGCTTTCTCAACTCAGGTGTAGAGATTTGCTCGATTTGGAGTCCTTCCTCAGGATCATCGGTGATGAGATTTTGGAAATCACTGCAACTCCGTAAAAAGTTCCTCTTTTCCTCTTCCCAACTAGGAGCTAAAACCTCGTTTTCACCACCATTTGAGTAAAGCTTGAGGGCATTATCCACTGCTTCCTTAAAAGCTAGAGGTTTTTGGAAGGTAATGATATGACCATAGGTCTTACTGGAGTCAAAGATCCGATTGGTTCGGCTAAAGGCCTGGATCAAGTCCTGCGGTTGCATAGGCTTTCTGTCGATAAAGAGAGTCGATAAACAAGGAGCATCGAATCCTGTTAAAAGACGATTGACCACGATGACCAAGTCCAACTGCTCCTTGCGATAGAGGTATTTATCCTGTTTTCGAGCTAGACGGTTATTGACATCCGTATTAAAGCCACGAAGATCCGCCATGGTAAAATGAGTATCAAACTCTTGGTTATAGTCCTCTAGGACCTGCTTCATGTGGTCTTGGTTGGCTCTTGACTCTTCTTCATTTTCAGTGACAGAGTAGGTGATGGTCGCCTTTGGAAAGTCTGGAAGGACCTGCTTGACCCTTTCCGATACCTTGACACGTGTCTGACCAGCCTTGACTCGTTTGAGTAGGTCATAGTAGGCTTGGGCTTGAGGGATGGACTTAACGGTTAGGATGGCATTGTAGGTCTTACCTACTCCCTTTTGGAAGCCTAGCTGTTGGCGAGATTTATTGATAATGGCATCCAAGACTTCCAGCATGTGCTCCTCATTCTCGTAGACGGTATCCGGTATTTCATTTTCAGCCTGATCTGTAATGAGGGTATTGCGATAATCCACCTTAAAGCCTAAAACAGCTCCATCGTGGATGGCTTCCTTGACTGTATACTCATGTAGACGGTCACCATACTGTTGCTGGGTGGTTTGGGCAAGGTCTCCGACCTGCTGGCGTTTATTTTCCTTAAAGATAGGCGTTCCTGTAAAGCCATACCAGAGAGACTGAGGGAAAAAGGCTTTAATGTCTTTTTGTGTCTGTGGAGTCACGGCACGGTGGCATTCATCCACGACAAAGGCCACTCGGAGTCCCTTGATTTTGTCCGCATCACGCTGGTAAAGTCCTTGGTCAAACTTGCGCATCATGGTGGTGATTTTCTGGATGGTGGTCACCACGACACGCTTATCATTACTTTCTAGTCGCTTGACTAGGTCATGGGTATTATCCGTCTCGTCGATATCAATGACATCATTGGTCGCATAGGAGAGGAAGGATGATGTGGTCTGTTGGTCAAGGTCCCTGCGGTCAACGACAAAAATCGTCTTTTGGATAGATGGAATCTGGAGGAGATTCCGAGCCACCTTATAAGAAGTCAGGGTCTTCCCTGAACCTGTCGTATGCCAAACATAGCCAGACTCCTGACAGCGAGAAGCTTCCTGCACCGCTTCGATGGCATGGATCTGGTAGGGGCGCAAGAGAATGAGAGATTTCTTGCTATCATCAATGACAGAATACTGCATGACCATCTGGTGCGCACGAGGGATAGAAAGGACTTCGTGGGCAAAGCTAGTCAGGTTTGTCACAGGATGATTGTCCTTATCCACCCACTTGGTTAGAAATTGCTTGTTGAGTTTATTTTCACGAGCTGCAGCTATATAGCGAGTATCGATCTTGTTGGTCACAACAAACATCTGCAAGCTAGAGTAGATGCCACGGAACTTGCCTTCGCGGTCATATTTTTTAATCTGATGAAAGGCATCTAAAAAGGGAACTCTAGGACTTTTAAGTTCAATTTGAATCATGGGCAAGCCATTGATGAGGAGGGTCACATCTAGCCTACGGTCTTGATCTAGGGGATTGGCCCTGTCTCTCTCGACTTGATTGACAACTTCATAGCTAGACTTACCAGCTGCGATATTGTCTCGCCAGATGACGGATAAGCGGATGGTTCCTAGGCTTGCATCCTCTCTTTGAACCTCGACTTTGGTAATGCCGTTTTCACCGACCAACCACTTGGCAGCATCATAGTAGCTGACAAAGTTGAGTTGGTTTTTTATTTGGCGTTTTTCCTGCTCTGTCAAAGGATGGTCTGTTAGCAGGGCTACGTTATTTTGGGCTAGTTTAGTAAAGAAGTTCTCCCATAGTTGTTCTTCTGTTTTTAGGTCTTCTCGATAAGTCCATTGACTTTCACCAGTCACCAGCTGGTCAATGAGTTGTTTTTCTATCTCCAGTTCTGGTTTTACCTGCATCATTTTCTCCTTTAACGATGTTCTACTTTCTTTATTATAACATGTTTATCTTTAATTCCCCCTTCTTTTATCAAAATATGGTATAGTAGAATCATACTATCTATGAGGAGTTTACATGTCACAGGATAAGCAAATGAAAGCTGTTTCTCCCCTTCTACAGCAAGTCATCAATATTTCATCTATCGTCGGGGGAGTCGGCACCTTGATTTTCTGTATTTGGGCCTATCAGGCGGGTGTTTTACAGTCCAAGGAAACCCTATCGGCCTTTATCCAGCAAGCTGGGGTTTGGGGACCACCACTCTTTATCTTTTTACAGATCCTACAAACCGTTGTTCCGATCATTCCGGGAGCTTTGACCTCAGTGGCTGGGGTCTTTATTTACGGCCACATCATCGGAACTATCTATAACTATATTGGCATCGTGATTGGCTGTGCCATTATCTTTTACCTCGTGCGCCTCTACGGAGCTGCCTTTGTCCAGTCCGTCGTCAGCAAGCGCACCTATGATAAGTACATCGGTTGGCTAGATAAGGGCAATCGCTTCGATCGTTTCTTTATCTTTATGATGATCTGGCCTGTCAGTCCAGCTGACTTTCTCTGTATGCTGGCAGCACTGACCAAGATGACCTTCAAGCGCTATATGATTATTATCATTTTGACCAAGCCCTTTACCCTAGTGGTTTATACTTATGGTTTGACCTATATCATTGATTTCTTCTGGCAGATGTTTTGAGAATAGAAAAATCCGTTTGGAAAACCAAACGGATTTTTAGAGCATAGATAAACTATCTCTTGATACTAACTATACTTTGGTATGCAATTCATCCCTTTTTCGCGAGTAAAGCGAGGACTTACCTAGACTTTCCGCCGTGATAGAAACACCTGAAATCTAATGGTTTCAGGTGTTCGGAAACTTTGAGACTTTAGGCTCAAAGTTTAGGTATGGAATTTCGAAGAAAGTCGCTACCGTCCGTAATCACTTTCGGAAAGGCTCAAAAAAAATTGTCTTCAAAGAAAACATCCGTTTGGTTTCCCAAGCGGATGTTTTTTTATTTTGCGACGCTTTTAGCGAGAACAAAGTTCCCAAGTGTTGCGGAACCATTTCCTGCGACTGCTGGAGTGACAATGTAGTCACGCACGTCTGGTACTGGTAGATAGCCATTGAGGAGGGCTGTGAATTTCTCACGCACACGGTCCAGCATGTGTTGTTGGGCCATAACTCCACCACCAAAGACGATCACATCTGGACGGAAAGTCACTGTAGCATTGACCGCAGCTTGAGCGATATAGTAGGCTTGGACGTCCCAGACAGAGTTGTTGAGTTCGATGTTTTCACCACGAACACCTGTACGGGCTTCGAGACTTGGACCAGCCGCAAAGCCTTCCAAACAGCCCTTGTGGAAAGGACAAACGCCATTAAATTCTTTTTCAATATCCATTGGGTGTTTGGCTACATAGTAGTGACCCATTTCAGGGTGACCGACACCTCCGATAAACTCACCACGTTGGATAACACCTGCACCGATACCTGTACCAATCGTGTAGTAAACCAAGTTTTCGATACGGCCACCAGCATTGTTACGAGCAACCACTTCACCATAGGCAGAGCTATTTACGTCAGTTGTGAAATACATGGGTACGTTGAGGGCACGACGAAGGGCACCAAGTAGGTCCACATTTGCCCAGTGAGGTTTTGGAGTCGTTGTGATAAAGCCATAGGTTTTTGAGTTTTTATCGATATCGATGGGACCGAAGGAACCGATGGCAAGACCTGCAAGATTATCGAATTTTGAGAAGAACTCAATGGTTTTATCGATGGTCTCGATAGGAGTTGTTGTAGGAAACTGTGTTTTTTCTACAACGTTAAAATCTTCATCTCCGACAGCACAGACAAACTTTGTACCGCCCGCTTCTAAGCTTCCATATAATTTTGTCATGATAAACCTCTTATCTTTGTTTTCTCTATTATAGCACATTTTAAAAGGCTAGATTTCTCAATATTTTAGATTTTCCTCTGTAAATCTTACCATCCAAGTAAAAACGAACAAACATGATATTTGTTCGTTTTGTTTTTAGATTTGATTTTTGAAGAGGACTAGGCTTTCACTTCGATGATAGCGTCACCCTTGACAACTGAACCGCTTGCGACTGGTGTCACAGAAGCATAGTCTGCTGTGTTGGTTACGATAACCATTGTTGTGTCGTCAAGACCTGCAGCAGCGATTTTGCTTGAGTCAAAAGTTCCGAGAACGTCACCTGCTTTGACCTTGTCACCTTGAGCAACTTTTTGTTCAAAGCCTTCACCGTTCATAGTCACCGTATCGATACCAACGTGGATCAAAATCTCAGCTCCGTTGGCTGTCTTCAAACCGTAGGCATGTCCTGTGGCAAAGGCGATAGATACTTCTGCATCAGCGGGTGCGTAAACCACGCCTTGGCTTGGTTTAACAGCGATACCTTGTCCCATTGCACCACTTGAAAAGATTGGGTCGTTGACATCAGCAAGCGCTACGACATCACCAACGATAGGAGTTTGGATTGTTTCGTTTTTGATAGCAGCTGATTCTTCAGATACTGATGCTTCAGCTGTTGCTTCAACTTTAGTTTCAGCTACACTTGCAGCCGCTACTGTTGCGGCCTCATCAGCAAAGACACCTGCTGCTTTTGTTTTACCATAGAAATAAGTCAAGGCAAAGGCTGCGGCAAATGAAATCACTTCTGCAACTACATACATAGGAATTGAACTTGCTTTAATGGAAAGGAATCCGATAAAGCCAGCTGCTCCCAAAGAAACTGCAATGACATGGGTCAAACCTGCCACAAAGGCACCAACTGCTGAACCAGCAAGAGCACAGAAGAATGGGAATTTGTATTTCAAGTTTACCCCAAAGAGAGCAGGCTCAGTGATACCAAGGAAGGCTGAAACAGCTGCTGAACCTGACAAGCCTTTAGTTTTAGCATTTTTAGTCAAGAAGTAGATAGCAAGTGTGGCTGCACCTTGCGCCACGTTTGCCATTGAGGCAACAACAAATATATAGTCACCAAATCCAGTACCGTTATTATTGTAGGCTGATAGCAACTGTGTTTCAATCGCAGGGAATGATTGGTGAAGACCAGTCATAACGATCAATGAGTAGGTTCCACCAAAGAGACCCATACCAAAGGCACCTGTAGTATTGTATAGCCATACAATCACATTGGTAATCGCATCAGATACTACCAACATCACCGGACCAATAACTGTAAAAGTTAGGAATCCTGTAATCATAACAGACAAGAGCGGTGTGAAAGTAAAGTCAACTGCAGATGGCAATTTCTTGTGGAAGAATTTTTCCAGAGTCGCCAATAACCAGACAGCCACAAGAACTGGAATAACTTGGTAAGCATAGTTTGTTTGTGTAACATGGTAACCTAAAATATCCCAAAAAGCTTCTTTACCACCCAAATCTGGTGTGGTCATAATCATACCGATGGCCGCACCAAGAAATTGGTTTGCCCCAAAGCGTTTAGCCGCTGAAATCCCTACTAAAACAGGCAAGAACATAAATGGGGCAGCAGACATCAATTGAATCATCGCTGAAATCCCTTTGATAGCAGGGTACATGTCTTCAATAGATTGAGGTCCAAATAAGTCTGGTGAGGTCAAGAAGTTACGCAATGCCATCAAAAGACCACCCGCAACCAATGCAGGAATGATCGGAACAAAGATATCTGACAAAAGCTTAATCAAATCCATCAATGGATTAAATTTTTTGTCTTTATTCACAATCTCTTTTAAATCATCTGTAGAAGCTTCTTTCAAACCTGTTTTTTTGATGATTTCTGCATATACAAAGTTAACGTCTCCGGGACCAATAATAATTTGGTATTGTCCGTTTGTACTAAATGTACCTTTAATATCAGCATTGTTATCTAGAGCTGCTTGATTCACTTTTGATTCGTCTTTTAATACAAGACGAAGACGAGTGGCACAATGTGCTGCAGCTACTAGATTATCTTTTCCAACAGCCTCAATGACCTCGGAAGCTACTTTATTATAATCCATAGCAATAATCTCCTTATAAAAACTTTGTTCTTGTTTGAAAGCGATTTTATTCGCCCTACGACTATTATTTTATCATGTTTCTAAAATATGTCAAGCGTTTTGCAGGATTTTTTATTTCCTTTCTTTTTTCTCTGATTATTTTTACTCGTTTTTGAGGGAAATTCTCTTTTTCCTCAAAAAATATCTTTAAACTTGAGGAATCAAGGTTTTTATTTACATTTTCTTTCATTTTTTCGTGAAAATTTGCCAGATTTCCTTTACTTGATTTATGGCAATCGTTTGACATTTTTTTCTCTTTTTCAACATAAAAGACTTGCTTTTTTTGCCGAAAACGTTTACTATTAAGATAGTAGAACTTTAGGAGGAAAGATAAAATGGAATGGACAACAGAGCGTCGCTACAGACGCTATGAAGATTGGACAGATGATGAAATCAAGCAAATCAAGGAAAAGATGGCACAATCTCCTTGGCATACTCGTTACCATGTCGAGCCAAAAACAGGACTTCTCAATGATCCAAATGGCTTTTCTTATTTTGATGGCAAATGGATTCTCTTTTACCAGAACTTCCCCTTTGGTGCAGCCCATGGGTTGAAGTCTTGGGTGCAGCTTGAAAGTGATGATTTAGTGCACTTTACAGAAACTGGAGTCAAAGTTTTGCCAGATACTCCATTAGATAGCCACGGTGCCTACTCTGGGTCTGCCATGCAGTTCGGCGATCAGTTGTTCCTATTTTATACTGGAAATGTCCGTGATGATAATTGGATCCGTCACCCTTACCAGATTGGCGCTTTGATGGATAAGGATGGCAAGATTACAAAGATTGACAAGATCTTGATTGACCAGCCAGCAGACTCTACAGACCACTTCCGCGACCCGCAAATTTTTAACTTTAAAGGTCAATATTATGCCATCGTCGGTGGACAGGACTTGGAGAAAAAAGGCTTCGTCCGTCTCTACAAGGCTGTGGATAATGACTATACAAACTGGCACGCAGTTGGCGACCTTGACTTTGCTAACGACCGTACTGCCTATATGATGGAATGTCCAAATCTAGTCTTTATCGGCGAACAACCTGTCCTTCTCTACTGTCCACAAGGATTGGATAAGAGTGTTCTAGACTATGATAATATCTATCCAAACATGTACAAAATCGGGGCTTCCTTTGATCCTGAAAATGCCAAAATGGTCGATGTGTCTCCATTACAAAATCTAGACTATGGTTTCGAAGCCTATGCAACTCAAGCCTTCAACGCTCCAGATGGACGTGCATTGGCAGTAAGTTGGCTTGGACTACCAGATGTTTCTTACCCATCTGACCGTTTTGACCACCAAGGAACCTTCTCATTAGTCAAAGAACTCACTATCAAAGATGGCAAACTCTACCAATATCCTGTCTCAGCCGTCAAAGAACTTCGTTCTTCTGAAGAGGTCTTCTCAAATCGTACTCAAACCAATAACACCTATGAACTTGAGCTCAACTTGGAGGCCAATAGCCAAAGCGAGATTGTCTTGCTCGCTGATAAAGAAGGCAAGGGGCTTTCAATCAACTTTGACCTTGTCAATGGACAGATGACAGTGGATCGTAGTCAGGCTGGTGAACAGTACGCTCAAGAATTTGGTACCACTCGTTCTTGCCCTATCAATAACCAAGCTACTACTGCCACTATCTTCATCGATAAGTCAGTCTTTGAAATTTTCATCAATAAAGGAGAAAAAGTATTTTCTGGTCGTGTCTTCCCACATGCGGACCAAAATGGGATCCTCATCAAGTCTGGAAACCCAACTGGGACTTACTATGAATTAGATTATGGTCGCAAAACTAACTGATGTCGCAAAACTTGCAGGCGTCAGCCCCACTACCGTCTCACGGGTCATCAATAAAAAGGGTTATCTATCTGAGAAAACCATTCAAAAGGTTAATGAAGCCATGCGAGAATTGGGCTACAAGCCTAATAATCTGGCTCGAAGCCTCCAAGGAAAATCTGCCAAGTTGATTGGACTTATTTTTCCAAACATCAGTCATGTCTTTTATGCGGAGTTGATTGACAAATTGGAACACCAGCTCTTCAAGAATGGCTACAAGACCATCATCTGTAACAGCGAACACGACTCTGAAAAAGAACGGGAGTACATTGAAATGCTGGAGGCCAATCAGGTCGATGGTATCATTTCTGGAAGTCACAACTTGGGAATCGAAGACTACAATCGCGTGACTGCACCGATCATTTCCTTTGACCGAAACTTGTCTCCAGACATCCCTGTTGTCTCCTCTGATAACTACGGCGGCGGGGTCCTCGCAGCCCAAACCTTGGTCAAGACAGGAGCTCAGTCTATCATCATGATTACAGGAAATGACAATTCCAACTCACCGACTGGACTGCGCCACGCTGGTTTTGCCTCTGTTCTCCCAAAAGCGCCTATTATCAATGTTTCGAGTGACTTTTCTCCCGTCCGAAAAGAAATGGAAATCAAGAATATCTTGACCCATCAGAAACCAGATGCGATTTTTGCTTCGGATGATTTGACAGCTATCCTGGTGATCAAAATCGCTCAAGAGCTGGGAATTTCTGTTCCTGAAGAGCTCAAGGTCATCGGCTATGATGGGACTTACTTTATCGAGAACTACTATCCTCATTTGACAACGATTAAGCAACCTATGAAAGAGATTGCCCACCTCACTGTCGATCTTCTCTTGCAGAAGATTGAAGGCAAAGAGGTCGCGACAACTGGTTACTTCTTACCCGTCACCCTATTACCTGGAAAAAGTATTTAATACTCTTCGAAAATCTCCTTTAAACCACGTCAGCGTCGCCTTACCGTACTCAAGTACAGCTTACGGCTAGCTTCCTAGTTTGCTTTTTGATTTTCATTGAGTATAAACACAAGAAAACTCAGACTGCTTCGTCTGAGTTTTTTATGATCTTAAGTTTTCGAGATAGCGCTGGGCTGTCTCTAAGTTAAAGGTTTTATCTGCGATGAGGCGCTCAACGAGGGGAGCAACTTCAGACTCACTAGCACCTGCTAGGAGAGCTAGCGATTTGGCCTGCAATTTCATGTGGCCTTGCTGGATGCCCGTACTTACCAAGGCTTTGAGGGCCGCAAAGTTTTGGGCAAGACCGATGGACACGATAATTTGAGCTAATTCCTTGGCTGAAGGATTTCCTAGTAGTTCATGACTGAGGGCTACACGTGGGTTGAGTCCAATAGAACCACCCTTTGTAGCTACCGGCATGGGTAATGTCATCTCACCAACCAATTCTTCTCTTTCCATGTCCAGCTTCCATTGACTAAGACCTTGATAGCGTCCATCTCGACTGGCAAAGGCATGAGCCCCAGCTTCGATGGCACGCCAGTCATTACCCGTGGCGATTAAAATGGCATCAATACCATTAAAAATCCCTTTATTATGGGTAGCTGCTCGGTAGGGATCAGCCTGCGCAAACTGGCTAGCTAAGGATATTTTCTCCGCAATTTCTCGTCCTTGGTCCCTTTGAGGACTCAAGTAGCGAAAGGCGATACGACAGCTTGCAGTCACCAGAGAATCTGTCGCGTAGTTAGACAGGATCCCCATGAGACTCTGTCCTTGACTGAGTTCTTCTAAGACTGGCTTCAAGGCTTCCAGCATGGTGTTGAGCATATTGGCTCCCATGGCTTCCTGGGTATCGACATGGAGATAGACAACGAGAAAGTCTGTTTCACCTTTGATCTGTTCTACATGCAAATCACGCGCCCCACCACCACGTTTGACGATAGAAGGATAGGCTTGATTGGCAAGTTCCAAGAGCTCGGCTTTCTTGCTGGCAATCTTCTCTTGCGCTTGTTCAGGATCAGCAACTTGATAAAGGGCTACTTGACCGATCATCTGGCGCTCATGTACTTGAGCAGTAAAGCCACCTGACCGCTTGATGATTTTGCTGGCATAGCTGGCCGCAGCAACCACTGAGGGTTCTTCTGTCACATAGGGAACTGTGTAGTCCTGACCGTTCACCAAAAGCTCTGGAATGATGGAATAAGGCAGAGAAAAAGTTCCCACCACATTCTCACTCAGCTGGTCTGCAACTGCCAAGCTGACTTGTTCATCCTGCTCGAGACTCGTTTGCTTTTCAGGACTAAGGAGCGCCTGAGCTTGTAACAACTCAAGGCGCTCATGGTATGATTTTTTAGAAAATCCATTCCAACTTATCTTCATTATTTTTCAACCTTGCTATATCGGCGTTGGTGGTCGACAATTTCCACCAAGGCATAGTCTTGATGTTCATAGCCTGCAAATTGGGCTGAGCCAGACTCATCCAACTGCACCTCTTCGAAGAAGACTTTTTCATAGTCTGCAACAGACAATGCTGTACGTTGCTTGAGTTTGCTCAAGCGATCCTTATCAAGGTAAGTTTCATAACCTTCTACCAGTTCTCCACTAAAGAACTCTGAAACCGCTCCACTTCCGTAACTGTAGAGGACAATTTTATCTCCAGCCTTCAAATTTTCTGCATTTTCCAAAAGGGAGAGAAGCCCAAGGAAGAGGGAACCTGTGTAGATATTCCCAATCATCTGACTGTAGAGAATGGATTTGTCAAAGTTTTCTTGCAGACTATCCTTTTTTTCCTGAGACAAAGTCTTATCCATCATCTTGCGCAAGCCTTTTAGGGCCAACTTAGGGTAAGGTAAGTGGAAGCAGATGGCCGCAAAATCATTCATAGTCCAATCATAACGTTTCTTGTATTCATCCCAAGTCGTCGTAAGACTGTCAAGATATTGCTGAGTTGAGTACAAGCCGTTTACATAAGGAGTGGTTGAATAGTTCGGGCGCCAGAAATCCATAATGTCACGCGTTTGGGCAACATTATCATTGTTAAAGGCCATGGTACGCGGATTTTTTGTGATTAACATGGCCACACTTCCAGCACCCTGAGTTGGCTCACCCGGAGTCCCCACACCATACTTGGCAATATCACTAGCGATGACCAAGACCTTGGACTTTGGAGAATTTTCCACATGTAACTTGGCATAATGGAGGGCAGCTGTTGCTCCGTAGCAGGCTTCTTTGATTTCAAAGCTACGAGCGAAAGGCTGGATGCCTAACAGGCCATGAACAAAGACCGCCGCCGCCTTACTCTGGTCAATCCCTGACTCGGTCGCCACGATGACCATGTCGATTTCTTCTTTTTCTTTGTCTGTTAGAATAGAGTTGCTTGCACTGGCAGCTAAGGTGACAACATCCTCAGTCAATGGTGCAATGCTAATTTCGTTTAACAAGAGTCCCTTGCTAAATTTTTCGGGGTCAACTCCCCTTGCTTCTGCTAGGTCTTGTAATTTCAAGACATATTGACTGGTCGCAAAACCAATCTTATCAATACCGATTGTCATATTTACCTCTGTTTTTTCATTCATTGTAAAAAATCGTTCTATTCTATTTTATCACAAATAGGAACAAATGAGAGAAAAAAGACTTGATTCAACAAATCAAGTCTTTGCTTTGACAGCATTAGGAGGATATGCCTCGCTGTTTTCGGATATAGTAATAAAGTTTCAGAATCACTGTTCCACTTGCCATCCCGATAGAAATGACCAGAGCCAACATAACTACTAGTGTTGCACTGGTAAGGGCATGACTGTAATCGCCTGTCACAAAGAAGGCTGTCGTTCGATAGGATAGATAACCGGGCACCAAGGGGGCAAGAATGGCCAAGACAAAGACCACTGCTGGCGTCTTATATACAATACTTAAAATTTGGCTGATACAAGAACCAACCACCGCTGCAATAAAGGTCGCAAGAATAACATTGGTTGGTTCTTTGAGCACGAGGTAGAGGAGCCAGACACCCATTCCCAGAACACCACCAGGTAGGAGCATGGAACGCTGAACATTTAGTACGATTAGAAAGGTGATAATGGCGAGTAAACTCGCCACTGCTTGGAGTAAAATACTTGTTAGAGTCATCTTATGTCATCAAAACCAGGGCGACGGAGGTGCCGGCCCCTAAAGCGAGGGTAATGAGCAAGGATTCAAACATCTTGCTCATACCAGAGTTGATATGGTTGGTCATGATATCCCGAACTGCATTTGTCAGAGCAATCCCTGGAACAAAAGGCATGACGGCTCCCGCTATGATCAAGTCTGCCGTCGAAGGAAATCCTGTATAGCGGGCCCAGAACTGGGCAATCAATCCAAAAACAAAGGCACCCGCAAAGGCGGTTACAAAAGGAATGCGGACAAACTTCTCTACATAGAGAGAAAAAGCAAAACCAAGTAAGGTCGCAATGGCTGCACCAAAAGCATCATAGGTATTCCCCCCGAACATAATCGAGAAAAAAGGGGCACTGAGAGTTGCTGCAATAGTCACTTGGAACTTGGTATAAGGAAGAGCTTGATTTCTGATTTCCTTTAGCCTTTCAAAAGCCGTAGAGAGATCGATCTGCCCTCCGACAAGCTCCCGTGATACTTGGTTCACATCGCAGACTTTTTCGATGTTGTAGGAGGAAGAAGTTACTCGTTTCATACGAGAAATATTGGTATTCTCAATAGAAAAGAAAATAGCTGCTGGCATGGCAAGAACGTTGCAATCCACTATTCCCTGTGAATGAGCGATACGGATCATGGTGTCCTCCACCCGATAAATCTCCGAACCGCTTTTTAAGAGAATGGTTCCAGCTAGCATAATCACATCAATGACGGCATTCAACTCTCTCGATTCGTCCATTTTCTCCTCCTTTTCTGTTTCCTATATTTTATCACAAAAATCAATGAAAAAAAATCTTTGTCATGAAATCATGACAAAGATTCGTTTAATCTCGAGAACTTTCACGGGTTCCTTCACTATTTGATTGACTAGTTGAAGGAGTGTTTCCTTGTTGGTTCCCCTGATTTGGAGTTGTAGAAGAACCTTGGTTCCCACGTTGTGCAGAACTAGAAGATGAAGTTGATGGTGGTGTTTTCGGTTTGTAGATGGAAAGTTTGATACGCGTGCTAGCAAGGTCAACCTGTTCACCCGCTTTTGGTGTTTGATCTACAACTGTACCTTCTGCTGTTCCTTCAGGAGCAGTCGAAACCTCGACAACCTCAATATTGGCCTCTTTTACACCGACAATCTGAGTCAAATTATTCTTTGTAAATTCGAGACTTGAACCAATATAACTTGGCATAGAAACACTTGTTACTCTCTTAGCAACTGTTAAAGTAATTGTGCTGGCTTTTGAAAGATCATAAGTCGTACCTGCCGCAGGACTTTGTCTGAGAATAATTCCAGGTTCGCTTTCGCTGGATTCTTCCTCTTCCATCTTGATTAGATTCTCAGGAACCTTCTTCTCCTTGAGTTCGGCTACAACTTCCGTGTACTTGCGTCCGACGTAATTGCTCAATTGGAAGGATTGCTTCCCAGAAGAAACAATCAAATTGACCTTGGTCCCTTCTTTTCGGCCACTACCAGCTTCCGGATCGGTTCGAATAACGCGTCCTTCCGCTACTGTGTCGCTGGCTTCTGACTTTTCTTCACCGGCTTCAAACTTGGATTTTTTAAGAGCTTCTTTTGCCTCTGCAACAGTTTGTCCAGCCACATCAGGAATAGCAATCGTTGCTGGTGTTCTAGATAAAATCCAGACCAAAGAGGCTGCAACTAATAGAAGACTAGCTAAAAGAATCATATAGCGAGCCTTAAACTTCCGCTTTTTAGTTGGCTTTTGCGTAGGTGCTTGCTCTGGTGTTAATTTCTTTGACTGAGGACGTTCTTCCTGCGCCGGAGCTTTTGGAATCGAGGTCAGTGTACTTTGTGGAACTTTAGGTAAAGTCTTCGTGTCTGCCTTACTCGCATCATCAAAGATCAGTTTCGGTTCATTTCGACGATTATAAGACAAGCTAGTTGACAAGTCCATATACATTTCTGAAACAGACTGATAGCGATCAGACAATTTCTTAGCAGTTGCCTTGATGACAACATTTTCCAAAGCCTGAGGGACAGATGGGTTTTCAGCAATGACGGACGGAAGTGGCTTCTGGAAATGCTGGAGGGCAATCGTAACCGCGCTATCTCCATCATAAGGGATATGTCCCGTCAGCATCTCATAGAAGATAATCCCCATTGCATAGATATCACTCTGGAAAGTCGCTTTAGAACCACGCGCTTGCTCAGGTGACAAATAATGAACAGAGCCTAACATTGAGTTTGTCTGGGTCAGGCTGGTTTCCGCAAAGGCTACGGCAATCCCAAAGTCCGTGACTTTAGCAGTTCCATCTGGCGTCAAGAGGATATTTTGAGGTTTCAAATCTCGGTGAACAATTCCTCTAGCATGAGCTAAACGCATAGCCAAAAGAATCTGTCCCATAATCCGAACCGCTTCTTCATTTGAAAGAGGATAGTGTTCTTTGATATAACGCTTGAGGTCAAGTCCTGCTACGTATTCCATAGCTAGGTACTGTTGGCCATCTTCCTCACCGATATCTGTTATCCGAACGATATGAGGATGGTCCAGATCCGCCATAGCCCTCGCTTCCCGCTGGAAACGTGCCACAGCAATCGGGTCCGTCTGGTAGTTGGTCCTCAGGACCTTAACTGCCACTTCTTCCCCATCTAGGATCAAATCCTTGGCCAAGTAAACATCTGCCATGCCTCCTCGACCAATCTGCTTGACAATCCGATACCGCCCGGCAAAAATCTTGCCGATTTGGATCATTCTGCCGCCTCCTCGTTCATGTAAACAAGGGCAACCGTAATGTTGTCTAAACCTCCTGCATTGTTAGCAAAACGAATGAGGGTTGCCGCCTTGTCTGCTAGGGAAATATCGCTAGTTACGATATCATAAATCTCACTTGCCGAAATCATATTGGTCAAACCATCACTATTGAGCAAGAGATAATCTCCTGACTCCAGTGTAATCATCCCAAAATCTGGCTGGATTTCATCTTTTTGTCCGATAGACTGGGTGATGATATTCTTTTGAGGGTGAGTTTCTGCTTCTTCTGGAGTCAATTGACCAGCCTTGAGCAATTCATTGACCAAAGAATGGTCACTCGTCAACTGGTGGTATTCTTCTCCACGAATCAAACCGATACGAGAATCTCCAATGTGAGCATAGATGGCTTGGTTGTCAATAAACGCAACAGCTTCTAGCGTTGTTCCCATGCCTCTGTAGGCTTCGTCCTGACCTAGTTGATGAATTTTTTGATTTTCAATCTCCAGGTAGTGGGCAAACCACTCACGAACTTCATTGACTGAGTCAATTTGGGTATCCACCCAATCCACACCGAGGTCTGTTACCGCCATCTCACTAGCGATATTTCCTGCACGGTGTCCTCCCATTCCGTCAGCCAAGATGATCATAGTGCGTCCTGCTCGGTTGACAAAGTGATTGACATAGTCCTGATTATTTGTCCGTTTCTGACCAACATCTGTTAATAATGCTATTTCCATTGTGTCAGTTCCTTCCTATTCTGATATCTTGCGAAATTGGCTGATAAAGAATCCATCACTTCCATACAATTCAGGAGTGATCAGGATGCAGCCATCTTTCAGGATATCTTTACATTCGTGTTCTAGTTTAACCTGCTCGAACTCGGGATGACTTTCTAAAAACGCCTCAACGACTTGAAAGTTCTCCTCAGAGACAATAGTACAGGTACTATACGTTATTATACCACCTTTACGTAGTGTTTGACAAACACTACCTAATATTTCCAGCTGAATTTCCTGTAAGGACGTGAAATCTGCTGTTTCTTTATTGTATTTGATGTCTGGTTTGCGACGTAAAAGTCCAATCCCAGAACAGGGGGCATCTACTAAAATCTTATCAAAGGAGTCCTTTTCAAAAAACTCATGTACCTTTCTGGCATCCAATTTTTGCGTTTGCACTCGATCTGCCACACCTAAACGCTCCGCATTTTCTTGGATCAAGTCCAACTTATGGTCATACAAGTCCAGAGCAGTAACCTGACCTGTCCTGAGATACGAAGCCATATGGGCTGTTTTCCCACCCGGAGCGGCACAGGCATCCAGGACCTGTTCATCACCTTGTAGATCAAGAGTCGGAGCAACCAATTGACTGGATTCGTCTTGGATGGTAATGGCTCCATCCGCAAACAAATCATGGCCTGCAAAGTGGCCTTGCTCCTTGACCAGACCAGTGGCCGCCAAAGGGGAATCGATCGCCTCTAACAAAGCTTTGATTTCCTCTTTTCGGCTCAAGTTGGTCACCCGGATGCTGGCTTTGTTGCGCACCAAGAGACTTTTAAAGATGGCTTGTGCTCGCTCTTCACCGTATTCTTCCTTAAGTTTAGATACTAGCCAAACTGGGAGAGAAGAAGCAATGGAATCACGCTTGTTTTTGCGTTTGATACTGTCAATGTCTGGCCAGCCTTCTCGCAAGATACGACGAAGGACGGCGTTGACCAATTTTTCACTGCCTTTTTTACGCGCTTTGGCTAGTTCCACTGCTTCATTGACCACAGCGTGATTAGGAATCTTATCCAGATACCGAAGTTGGTAAGCGCTCAGAAGGAGCAGGATATAGAGCCAGTTATCTAGCTTATCCCGGTCTTCGATAAAGTGGGACAGGTACCATTCCAGAGTCAGTTTTCGGGCTACCGTACCGTAGACAATCTCTGTCACCAAACCCTTATCTGCTACTGAGAGTTGACTCCCCTTGAGGTGTTTGTTTAAAGCAATATTGGAGTATGCTTGGTTGACTAGAACATCCTCTAGCACTGCTAGAGCTAGACTTCTAGCCGTTTCTACTTTAGTCACCAAATCGTTCTCCTACTGTCAATGTGCGTCCAACACCGTTGAGGAAGGAAGAAATATCCATCTTAGGCTTACCAGCTGGCTGCACTTGCTTGAGAGACAGAGCCCCTTCTGCCGTAGCAACGATCAATTCTTTCTTGCCAATAGACAGGATCTCCCCTGGAGCTCCCTGACCTTCTACTGGAAGGGCTTCATAAATCTTAAAGCGATCGCCTTTAAAGAAAGTGTGGGCAACAGGCCATGGATTCATCCCTCTGATTTGGTTAAAGAGTTGACGGTTAGTCTTATTCCAGTCCAATTTTTCTTCCTCTGGTTTGATATTTGGCGAGAAAGTGACCTGGCTAGGATCTTGTGGTTCAGGTTGGATTTCTCCTGCTAGGTAGCCAGGTAGCGTATCCAAAAGCAAATCGCGACCAACAATCGCTAATTTTTCAAACAAGGTGCCGACATTGTCCTCATCTGTGATAGGAATGCTGCGACGGGAAATCATATCCCCTGCATCCATCTCCTTAACCATTTCCATAATGGTCACACCAGCTTCCTCATCCCCTTTAATCAAGGCATAATGAATGGGCGCGCCACCACGGTGTTGGGGAAGAAGGGAGGCGTGAACGTTGACCGCAAAATCCATACTATCAAGGAGTTTACTTGGGAGAAATTGCCCAAAAGCAGCGGTGATAATCCCATCTGCTCCTAGCTTCATAATAGCTTCCATCTCTGGACTTCCAGATAATTTTTCAGGTTGGTAGATAGGAAGGCCTGCTTCTTTGGCAGCCTGCTTGACTGGGGTTTCTTGGATCACTTTTTTACGGCCGACAGCGCGGTCTGGCTGGGTCACAACAGCTAGGATCTCGTAACGGTCGTCTGATAACAACCCCTTCAAAACTGTCGCTGAAAAATCGGGAGTCCCCATAAAGATTAGTTTTGTCATTTCTTCTCCTTCTTATAAAAATTGCTGTGGCTCATGGTCAATGCTGAGACGGAGCTCGCTATTTTCCCGTTCTTGAGTCAAGGCCAAAACTCGATTGAGAGTTGGTCCCAGCTCATCTTCTAAACGGTATTTAATCAAAATCTGGTAATGATAAAGGTTGTGGGTACGGGCGATGGGTTTTGGCGTTGGTCCAAGGATTTTACTAGTTTCCGATAAACCTGAGCGTAAAATTCCCATAACTTCATAGGCGCGTTTGACAACCTCTTCTTCGTTCTTGTGAGAGAGGGTAATCCCAATAGTGAAATAATAAGGCGGATAGCCGAGTTGGCGTCTGATACTCATTTCATAAGCATAAAAACCTTCATAGTCTTGGTCTTTGACAAAACGAATGGCATAATGCTCAGGATTGTAAGACTGGATCAAGACCTGCCCAGCCTTTTCTGCACGACCTGCACGGCCTGCCACCTGAGTTAAGAGCTGGAAGGTTCTCTCGGAAGAACGAAAATCAGGCAAGTTCAGGGCTGTATCCGCATTGAGCACTCCGACTAGGGTCACATTTGGAAAATCCAAGCCCTTAGCAATCATCTGAGTTCCCAACAATATATCTGCTTCCCCTTGGCCAAACTGGTCAAGAAGAGCTTGGTGACTGCCTTTCTTGCGAGTCGTATCCACATCCATCCGTAGAATGCGTGCCTGAGGAAAGAGCTCTGCTAGCTCATCGTAGGCTTTCTGAGTCCCCGTCCCGTAGTAACGAATACTGCGACTCTGACAGTTGGGACAGACACGAGGAATCCCCTTCGAAAAGCCACAGTAATGGCAGTTCATGGTCTTTGTATCCATGTGGAGAGTCAGAGAAATGTCACAGTTGGGACAAGTATCCACCGTCCCACACTCCCGACACATGACAAAGCTAGAATAGCCCCGACGGTTGAGCATGAGGACTACCTGCTCTTTTTTATCCAAACGGTCTTGGATGGCCTCTAGCAAAGGAGGCGTAAAGTTTGACGTCTCATTCTGCCCGATATAGTCCCGAAAGTCAATCACTTGAACCTCAGGAATGGTGGCTAAAGGATTGGCCCGTTGGGTCAGACGTAAGTGTTGATAGACGCCTTTTCCAGCCCGCGCACGGCTCTCTAAGCTCGGTGTTGCCGAACCAAGGACTAGGGCTGCTTGATTGTACTGAGCCCGTAAAATGGAGACCTCTCTAGCATGATAACGGGGATTGCTGTCTTGCTTATAGCTAGCTTCATGCTCTTCGTCGATAATTATAACACCTAGATTTTTCAAAGGAGCAAAGATAGCTGATCGAGCGCCAACAACAACTTGGGCATCGCCACGCTCAACCTTGCGCCATTCGTCGTACTTTTCACCATTGGACAGGCCTGAGTGAAGAATAGCCACTTTCTCACCAAATCGAGCAATAAAACGCTCCGTCATTTGTGGCGTCAGAGAAATCTCAGGAACCAGTAAAATAGCTGTCTTCCCCTTGTCCAAGGCTCCTTGGATGATCTGTAAGTAAACCTCCGTTTTCCCACTTCCTGTAATCCCTTGAAGGAGGAATGGAGGCTGTTGACTACCAATAGCACTGACAACGGCATCGCGAGCTTGTCTTTGCTCTGGGTTCAGAGACAAAGGCTGACTGGCCTCAATGCCTTCGAAATAAGCAGCTGAGCGTTGCACTTCCTTTTGGACTAGGGTTAGAGCTCCTTGTTCCACAAAGAAGTTGACTTGCTCCCGCGAATAAGACTCTAACAAGCTAGCCAGAGGAGCACTTTCAGAATGAGACAGCAAATAGTCTCTCAGCTCTGCCTTTTTCTTAGCACGCGCAGAAATCTCAATCTGCTCTAGTCGAGTAGCATCAATCTCATACCAAGACTGGGTCTTGACCTTCTTTTGATCGACTGCCTGGTATTCTAAGCGGAGCAGCCCTTTTCTGGTCAAGCGCATCATTTCTGCCTGTTTAGCAAAGTCTAGAGAAGAAAAGGCTAGCGAATCTTCTGAACCAAACAGACGCTCTCGGTCTGCCTGACTCAGACCTTCCAGAGGATAGAGAATCTTATCATAGCTGGAGTTTAAAAATCCCGGCAACATGGCTTTTAGGATGGAGATTTTGTAAGAAAAGACAGACTTACGTAATTCCTCAGCCAGCCAGAGTTGCTCCTGAGTCAAGACGGGAGAAAAGTCTAGCACCTCCGCAATCTCTTTCAAGCCCTGATCAGCCACTTCTTCATCCGACTGGGACTCCAAGCCCAACACAATCCCTTGTATCAAACGATTGCCTTTGCCGAAGGGGACATGGACCCGCATACCGACTTCCAGCATCTCTACAAATTCCTCTGGAACCTTATAACTATAGGGCTGGTCCGTTTGCATCAGGGGAACATCCACGATAATCTTTGCGATAGCCATCTTCTCACCTCCTCCTTGTCAGTAAATTCTTGCAATAGAAAAAATAAGATTGAGTCCCCCCAACCTTAAATTTTTTCACCATCTTCTTTTTCTTTAGCAATTTGCTCTTTGATTTTCTTTTCTTCTTCTTCTCTGCGGCGTTTTTCTTCTTCGATACGGAGACGAACCGCTTCACGTTTTCCTTCTGGATCTGGGTGAATCGTAACGTTTCCAGACTCGATTTCTTCCAAAGCGCGAAGAGTTGATTTTTCAGACTTAAACTCTTGAGTAGCTGGCGCACCTGCTTCTAGTTCGTGGGCACGTTTTGCTTCCAAGATTACGAGTGAATATTTTGATGGTACCTTGTCTAGCAAGGTATCAATAGAGGGTTTTAACATCATTTGCTTGTACCTATTTCCTATAGTTTATCGAGTAGTTGGAGATTTTGGCAACATCTCCTGGTAGTGACCAATGACACGGTCCACACGGAAGTGTTCTGCTTCGATCACACGCTTGACACGTTCAGCAGCGAGGGGCACCTGATCGTTGACAATGGCATAATCATACTCACGCATGAGAGCAATTTCTTCCTTGGCTTTTTCGATTCGTTGGGCAATCACTTCAGCGCTATCTGTTCCACGACCTACCAAACGATCTTGCAATTCATCCAAATCTGGTGGCGTTAGAAAGATAAAGACAGCGTCTGGAACCTTTTTCTTAACCTGAAGAGCTCCTTGCACTTCAATCTCAAGAAAGACATCGATTCCCTTATCTAGGGTTTCGTTGACATAGGTCAGAGGAGTTCCATAGTAGTTACCGACATATTCTGCATATTCCAACATCTGGCCTTGACGGATCAGCTCTTCAAACTCTTCACGAGTACGGAAGAAATAGTCCACTCCGTCCACTTCACCAGGACGTTGCGCACGTGTCGTCATCGATACAGAGTATTGAAATTGATTCTCAGAACTCTCAAAAATCTCTCTTCTAACCGTTCCTTTCCCAACTCCTGAAGGACCAGAAAAAACGATTAGCAAGCCTCGGTCTGCCATTATGTCTCCTTTAGTTAGTCTGTGAAATAAAGTAAAATTTCTCTCGGATACTGATGATAGCGTCAGTGATCCTTCTACAGTCTTTCTATCTAGTGTAACAAAAAAGCAGTAATATTTCAACTGCTCTTTCTTATTTATTTAGCATAATCTACTGCACGAAGTTCGCGGATCACGGTTACTTTGATATTTCCTGGGTAATCGAGATTATTTTCAATTTTCTCACGAACTTTGTGAGCCAAGATTGTGACCTTGTCGTCCTTGATTTGTCCTGGATTAACCATGATACGTATTTCACGTCCTGCTTGAAGAGCAAAGCTATTTTGCACTCCTTCAAAGCCATTGGCGATTTCTTCCAAATCATGGAGACGTTTGATATAGCTTTCAAGAGATTCACTACGAGCACCTGGACGCGCTGCACTCAAGGCATCTGCTGCGGCAACGATCACTGCAATGACGCTTTCGGCTTCGACATCGCCGTGGTGGCTAGCAATGGTATTCACCACAACTGGGTGTTCCTTGTACTTACGAGCCAATTCCGTACCAATCTCAACGTGGCTACCTTCAACCTCGCGGTCAATAGCTTTCCCAATGTCGTGAAGGAATCCAGCACGACGGGCAAGAGCTGCATTTTCACCAAGTTCACTGGCGATGATACCAGATAGCTTAGCAACCTCAATCGAATGACGCAAGACATTTTGTCCATAAGAAGTACGGAACTGCAAACGTCCCATGATCTTCATCAAGTCTGGATGGAGGTTTGGCGCACCAATCTCATAGGCAGCAGCCTCACCGTATTCACGGATTTTATTGTCAATCTCCTGACGGTTTTTCTCCACCAATTCCTCGATACGAGCTGGGTGGATACGGCCATCCTTGAGCAACATTTCCATGGTCATACGAGCAATTTCACGACGAATCGGATCAAATCCTGACAAGGTTACCACTTCCGGTGTATCATCGATGATGACATCAACCCCTGTCAAACTTTCAAAGGTACGAATATTTCGACCTTCGCGTCCGATAATGCGTCCCTTCATGGTATCATCTGGTAGGTGAACTGTAGAGTTTGTTGACTCCGCTACATACTCACCAGCGATACGCTGCATAGCCTGAACCAAGATATCTTTCGCAATCTTGTCTGAACGTTCCTTGACTTCTTGCTCAGCCTCACGAATGCGGCTAGCAATTTCCTTGGTCAAGTTTTCCTCTGTCTGAGCCAAGATAATATCTCGAGCCTCAGTTTGGGAAAGGGAGCCGATACGTTCAAGTTCAGCTTCTTTTTGTCTTTCGACTTCCTCTAATTGCTCTTCACGTGCATCAAGGTTTTTTGCTCTATCAGAAATACTTTGTTCTTTTTGTTCAAGTGTTTTTTCTTTGTTCGTCAAATTGTCGTCCTTACGGTCAAGGCTCGTAGCTCTCTCCGTCAAACGACTTTCAATTTGCTTGAGCTCCTGACGTTCTGACTTAAATTCAGCGTCCACTTCTTCACGGTATTTTCTGGCTTCCTCTTTGGCCTCCAATAGTGCTTCTTTTTTAAGAGACTTGCTTTCGCTCTTGGCTTCATTTAGCAATAAATCCGCTTCGCGCTCAGCTTGTCCTCGTAAATTAGTTGCTTCTTGTTCAGCATTTAGAAGCATCAACTCTGCAGCCTCTTGAGATGATTTCATCTTAGCTGAGATGCTGACATATCCAATGACTAAACCAATGATGACGGCAAAAACAGCAATCGCAAGTGTCATGATTTCCATGTTTTTACCTCATTAAATTTGTTTATCGAATGACATACATTCCTTAATATTCTATCATAAAAAACCGATTTCCACAAACCCAAATTGAAGAGTTTCTATTGAAATTTAGACAAAGAGCCATCTACTTCAAAACTCTATTGTATTAATTTATCTAGTGGAATATTATTAATTGTAATTTTTCCTTTTGATTCTAAAGGTAGGCATTTTATAAAGTCCTGATAGCTCGCTTCCGCCAATTCATCTATATTAACAATTTGATAATTATTTTTTATTCTATCATTCAAAATATCATAGTAAATTTTAACTAAGCAGCCCATTGAGCCTCCAAGAGATACATCAGTATCATCATAATACACTTTGTTGCCTATTTTTGATATAAATAGATTACTTAATCTTGCTTCCCATAAACACGATAACAATTGAAAATAATATATAAGTACGTTGGTGTAATAATAATCAAAATTAGAATACATATCTTCCTCAGAAGTAGGTAAAGAATACACAGAACTTAATCCTACAATCTTCTGTAACATTTCAAAATGAAAATATGGATCTGACTCAAATAACTTGTCATACTCATCTACTTCATAAAAATCACTAAAAAATTCAGAAAATAATGCTATAATATTGTCAGTTCCCAAACGACCATTCAAATAATCAACGATATAATCGTATATATTATTGTTAAACAATGGTAGCATTTCCTTCTCTATATGATTATTCTCAATTATATTCGAAAGTTCTTCTAATGACTTCTGGAACTCTCTTAAACTTGGTTTCTCTACTTTTCTGTTTTTTTTCTTATTTTGTACGACTTTTTCATCTATATCTACATAATAAATTTTAAAAATCAATGATAACATTTTCCCAAAGTCATCATCTCTCAATTTACTCTTTTTCAAAATACTATCTATGACTTCTTCTGCAGATACCATTTTATTTTGATTTAGCTTAAATTTACTATAAATGAGATTCTTTGCTGCCCCTATTTCCTCACTATTTAAAATGACAATAATTTTAAACTTTTTATTTTCAGAAAGATAGTCAATATAACCCAATAAATCATTGTAATCTGAAGGGTTATCTGATGTTTCCGCATATGAAACCCGTTCAAAGTCATCAAAAATAATGATAGAATCTCGCTTCATCAAATCCGTTCCAACTGTTTTAAAGAACCATTTAAAAACTCCTCCAACAAGTGGAATAAAGTCCAAATTTCCGAGTATGGATTGCTTTTCTATTTCATTGATCAATATTTTCTCGGCTTGCTCTCTTGTTTTTATCCCAAAGCAGGAAATATAGTAGATTTCTTTCTTTTTATAAATTTGATTTTCAAAAAACGTCTTTATAAAAAATGTTTTCCCGCTCCCCCAAGAACCATCCAACCAGAAGACATTATGAATAGAGTCTGGACTATTTAAAAACTCCACCAGATGAGCTTGATAAGGATATTCATCTAAGTTATATTCTGGAAATAGATATGGATCCAGTTTTTTATAACTAACTTTTTTAAAAATTATGTTTAAAAACCAGAATAGTATTGTTGGTATAGTCAGTACTAACAATATTATTACACGATTCATATACAAAATTGAAATAATATCTTTTAAAAAATTATAATTAGATACAAATTTATAAATAGGTAAAGCAAAGCGTTTAAATTGTTCAATCTCAAGTGCAAGATACAGTACCCATATACTAGCTATAAATATTTTGTACCACTCAACAATTCTAACATTACTACTCCATGATGGTCTTTTCAATAAATATTTCAATGGTTTGAAATTCAGAAAAAAATTAAGAATCCTCGTCATTATATTTTTCATATATACCCCTTTTAATCTATATTATCATGATTATACCACAAAATAAGAGTTATAAAGCGGATTCAAGGGACAAGAATCTAGTTATTATACTAAAATTTTTCACTGATTTCTTAACTTAGGAAATCTGTCATTTTCCAAAAAACTTTATCTTCAATTCACTTACTAAGATCCTTAAAATAAAAAAAGCCTACCTCTCAGTAAACTTAGTAGTGATCTTTAAAGGACAAGAAAGCGACACTATCTCCATCCATCATATAAATCAAGCGATTTTCTGCATCAATACGACGTGAGCAGGCTCCTTGGTAGTCATACTTGAGTGGTTCTGGTTTCCCCATTCCTACAAAAGGATCGCGTTGAATATCCTTGATTAATTTATTGATTCTTTTTAATGTCTTCTTATCTTGGTTTTGCCAATAGCAATAATCCGCCCAGGCATCTTCTGTAAACTTGAGTAGCATTTCTCACTCCTCAATCACATGTACCTGAGTGCTTCCAGCACGAACTTGAGCCATTCCTCGCAAGACCTTGTCAGAAAGTTCCTTATTTTGAGCGATTCTCAGGGTTTCCTGAATACTATCCCACTCGCCCTTTGAAAGGACTACAATATCCTCATCTGGATTTTTATTGACCACCGTCAAAGGCTCAAATTCATCGTTTACCTTCTTCATGTAGTCTTTTAAATGATTTCGGAATGTTGAGTAAAGAACTGCTTCCATAACCATAC
This sequence comes from Streptococcus sp. CM6, assembly GCF_000526095.1. Classification (NCBI taxonomy): domain Bacteria; kingdom Bacillati; phylum Bacillota; class Bacilli; order Lactobacillales; family Streptococcaceae; genus Streptococcus; species Streptococcus sp. CM6. Next base: position 230,108 of record NZ_JATS01000018.1, read on the forward strand.
CTCGTTTTACCTCTTTTCCACTATTATACACAAAAAGAAAGAAATTGTCAGGAACTTGTACAAGATTTTTCTTTTCCATCTATTTATTCGAAAATCTTCTAAAAAAGCCTACCTTTCAGTAGACTTAGTTTGATTCTATTCTAATCGGCACTCTTCCAAAATTCTGCTCTGCGATACTTAGGTGTCCTAGTTGGTAAATCTGGTCTGCCTTTTGAGCCATAACATCCCAAGGTTCTTTGCCAATTCGACTGACTAGATGGACCTGCCCTTTCAGAGACTTGAGGTGTTGTCTGCCTTTTTCGGTAAAGCCAAGGACATGAATGGCTTCTGGCAAGTCACTTTCTCTGGCCTGCACCAGAATATAGGTCAAGAGGCGTCTGACACGCGCCTTGGTATAGCGCTTGGTAGCAACCGTCTCGACCAAGTCTTCTACAGACTGGGCTGTTTTGATAGCATCCTTGATGCGCACAGCCATTTCTTGATTGACCTGATAGATGGCCGTTAGGTTTGGATTTGACAAAATTTGATAGCGGAGCAAGGGAAAATAGTCATCCCAACTCACCTTACAGCTCTGCTCAAAGAGGGTAACAGAGGGCATAAAGCGTTCTAAGAAATCTTGGTCTGATTGATGCTGGCGGAGAGCTGTTGCAGAGGCAAAGTCCACATCCTTGTCCACAGAATGATAACCCGCTCCCTGACGCTGGATAGGATGGAGTTTGATGTTGCGTCCTGCAACCGCCTTGGCATAGGCCAGAGCAAGAACATGATTGGGCGTGTTGCCTGAAAAATCAAGACCTGCAAAATCCTTCCACATGGCTTGGGTTTTCTGGGGATAAGAGAGGGAATCAGGCAGATTTTCCACAAATTTCTTCATCTCAGCACCTTGCTCTGTGTATAAGTCAGCAATTTTCTGGTAATCCAGAATTTCTTCTGTCCCAAAAGCAAGACTATCAATGCCCAATCGAGCCAAGATATCCACAGCCCCTTGACTAAAGAAATCCGCTGCCTGAACACTGACTAAAAAGGGCAATTCCACTACCAGATCCGCTCCATTTTCCAGCGCCATCTGAGCCCGAGTCCACTTGTCCACGATAGCAGGCTCTCCACGCTGCATGAAATTCCCAGACATGGCAACGATTTTCAGTCCCTCCGCCTGCTCAAGCAGGTATTTGTGGCCATTATGAAAAGGATTGAACTCCGCGATAATACCTGTGATGGTCATGATGTTCTCCTACTTCTGTGCGACGAAAAACCAACGGGTGCTGGTTTCTGTCGGCTCCTTGTCCTCAAAGTCCGCATAGAGTTTGAAGGACTTGAATCCAGCCTGTTCCAGCAAAATATCATAGGTCAAGACTTCGTATGTACGCTCCTCGTGTACCTCATCGTGGCGACTAAAGGAACCATCAGCCTCCTTGATAAAGAAAGTCAACTCATGGACGATAGAGTGAGGTGCTGCGTCCTCATAGGTGTCCCAAAGCATGGCAAAATCTTCCGCATTTTCATGGTAAGAATAGCCTGGAAAAACCTCATCCGTCTGGTAAGTCGAATGCACGTCAAAGATGAATACTCCGTCTTCATTGAGGGCATTATACACTTCCTTAAAGACGTCTCCTACCTCGACCTCATCCTGCATGTAGCAGATAGAGTCCGAGTAACACGTAACAAAGTCATACTTACCCGCCCTGGATAAATCCAGCATATTGCCTTCGATAAAATCAATTTTTTGCTTGGCTGAAGTCGCTCTCTTCTCCGCAATCTTCAACATATCTGCGCTCAAGTCAAGTCCTGTCACATCAAAGCCAGCCTGAGAAAAGCGGACAGACTGGATACCTGTTCCACAAGCCAATTCCAAAAGCTTCTTTCTCTCCTTGGTCTTAGGCAAATGACGCAGCGAAAAATCTGTCCATTTATCGTATAAACTATCATCCATCACAGCATCGTAAACAGCCGCAAAGGTTTCATAAGTTGCCATATTCATGATACCAATTCCGCCCGTAATCAGAATGAAAATTAGGTGCTTGGACTTAGGATCCTGATCCAAGACTAAGCTATCTATTTTCCGACGATTACAGGACGGGTTCAAATCCTTTCTATCACTTTCCTTTTAAAATAAGCAAATAAACCCAGTTGACTGCAACTGAGTTCAATTGTGACGCTATAGTCTTTTCGTTTGCTTTTAGTACTAGGCAAAGAATTGCAGGCATAACTAGAGTTAGGCAAAATGAGTTAACGCCGTAATAAAAGACAAAGGAAAAGACTATAAAGTTTCAGATAAATCTACTGACTCTGCCTCATGCCATAGTTTTTCCAAATTATAGTGGGCACGCATTTCTTCTGAGAAGATATGCACAACGACACCGCCGAGGTCCAGCAAAACCCAGCCTCCAGCTGCATCGCCCTCGACATGGCTGCCTTTAACACCAGCTTCGACTACTTTTTCACGGATATTGTCAGCAATAGCGTCCAACTGACGGCTATTCATCGAGCTCGTGATAACAAAGTAGTCTGTCACGCTGGTCAAATCTTGTACATCAAGTGCGAGAATATCCTCCGCACGTTTCTCATCAGCCGCTTTCACGACTAGTTCTAGTAATTCTTTTTCGTTCATTTAGTCCTCTTTCAAATAGTGCACAAAGGCGTTATAGGTTTCAAGGGTTTGGGGATAGATGGGAAAACCTTGATGAGCCAAATGTTCCACAGTACGAGCTGTCTCATAGGCCACTGCCTTATTGAGCGACAAACTTGCAATCTCACGCGCCTGGTCCACTCCAGGGAAGGCACGATTGTGCTCGATGTAGTCTGCTACATAGATGACCTTGTCTAAGTCCGTCATCTGACCAGCCCCGACTGTATGGATTTCAATAGCTCTTAGGATCTCCGTATTACGCAAATCCAAATCTTCCTGAATCTTGTAGATGCCAACCATGCCATGCCAAACATTATTGCCCCAGTTTTTGAGGTCAGGGTCTAGCTGATAACGGTCAATCAAGTCTAGAAATTCCTGATCTGACAATTTTTTAGCATAGTCATGAAGAAGTCCTGCTAGACCAGCTTTCTCAGCATCAACTCCGTATCGCTTCGCAAGCTCTATGGCTGCACGCTCCACACCCAAACAATGGGTTAAGCGTTTTTCAGGTAGAAGCTCAGCCATTTTTTCCAACAAAGCCTCACGGGAGCAGTTGATATAGTCTTGGTATGCCATCAGTAAAGCCCCTCCTTCTCGATGTAGTCTAGCACTGGCTGAGGTAGGAGAAAGTTGGGTTTCCGACCTTGGGCAATGAAGTCACGCACCATGCTAGACGAGATGTCCATGAGAGGCACATCCACCCATATAACTGGATAGGAAGTCCCTGCCTTGTAGCGTGGGCGCTGAACTCCAACAAACTGAACCATGTCGACCAGCTCATCAATTCGGTACCATTTAGGCAGATAGTCCACCATATCAGCCCCGATAATGAAGTAATAATCCGTATCTGGATGTTGCTCTGTCAAAATCTTCATGGTGTCGTAGGTGTAGGAAATGCCCTTACGCTCTAGCTCAATGGTTTCAATGGCGAGGCCTTCAATCCCCTCAATCGCCAACTCAAGCATCTTAAGACGATGATGCTCAGGAATGGTTTCCTTTTTATCTACATGAGGTGGTTGGTATTCGGGCATAAGCAAGACCTGGTCCAGTCCTAACTGTTGTCGTACTTGGTCCGCCACAACAAGATGGGCATTGTGAACAGGGTTAAAATTCCCCCCTAAAATCCCGACTTGTTTGCGTTTTTTCTCCTTGATTTCTGGCTCCAACTCTACCTTGGTAAAGGGAGTCAATAATTCGATTGCCATAGGCTCGTCTTCCTTTAATTCTCTGTAAAAACAGTTTCTTGGAGTAGGTGTTTAGATTTCTTTGACTTTTTTAGAAATCTTGCGATTTTCTTTCTTGCTAGATTGTTTATACAAAATCAAGATGCGTCCGATTTTTTGGACAGTATCTACACCGATTTCTTCTTCTAAAATTTCAGCTACTTCGTGGATGTTTTCGTCTGTGTTTTGCAAGAGAGTAACCTTAATCAATTCACGTGCGTCAAGAGCTTGGCGAACACTGGTTTTTATTTGGTCGTTGAGTCCATTTTTCCCGATTTGGATAATAGGTTTGAGGGTGTGTGCCTGGCTGTTGAGGAAGGCACGTTGTTTTGATGTTAATGACATAATTTCTTTAAAAGAGTTTCTTTTTATACTTTTCTGAAGTGGTGACGGACGTCAGCAAAGTCCTTCGGACTTTCATGACTAAAATTTGAGCCTAAGGTCTCAAATTTTCCGCAGTTGGTACAATTCCTTGTACCAACTGACACCACGGCGAAAAGTATTCGTTATGGGCTCGCAGGGCTCGCCCGAATCCAGACAACTCTTTCCTTTCTGTGTTTAAATGATTGCTTTGCGTGTGACGACGGCGACGCCTTCTGGTGCCCAGACGGCGACTTTGGCGATGCCTGTTACGCGGATCCAGCCTAGGCCTGAGATGACCAGGTCTGTCTTGTCCTTAATGGTAAATACATGCTGTACAAGTTTTGGGAACTCTTCTTTTTCCTTACTATTTGGTGGTGTGAGGAGAGTTCCCAGATGCTTGTCATAAAAGGCACTAGCGCCTTCTAGCTTGGTACGGTGGAGTTTGAGTTCATTGTCAAAGAAAGCTGTAAATCCTTGCTTTTCTCCTGATATGAAGTCAAAGCGTCCAAGACCACCTAGAAACAGGGTTTGCTCAGGGTTAAGCTGATAGGTTTTGGGCTTGATTTCCTTTTTAGGGCTGACATACTTGAGGTTTTTAGCCGTCAAGTAGTGGGCCATCTGGTGACGGTGGATAATTCCCGGCGTATCGTAGATATAAGATCCGTCATCAAGTGGAATCTCAATCTTGTCCAAGGTTGTCCCTGGGAAGCGCGAAGTCGTGATGACATTCTGGTCACCCGTAATTTCTTGGATAATAGCGTTGATGAGGGTTGACTTTCCAACGTTGGTTACACCGACCACATAGACATCACGGCCCTTACGGTAGTGTTCAATCTTGTCAATGACTTCCTTAATGGCATGCTTGTTTTGTGCCGAAGTTAGGACGACATCCACTGGACGAAGCCCTTCTTCGTGGGCGCGCTCCATCAGCCACTGGCTAATCTTGCCCGGTTTAACAGACTTGGGCAGGATATCTTTTTTATTTCCGACCAAGAGGACATCATTGCCCGATACAAAACGTGGCAATCCCGGGATGACAGAGCCATTAAAGTCAAAGATATCAATGACATTGACTACCAAAGCATCACTGTCTCCCACCTCGTGCAAGAGCTTGAGGAAATCGTCGTCCGTCAACTGGACATCTGTGATTTCATTGTAGTGGCGGAGACGGAAACAGCGTTGGCAATAGACTTCTCCAGTATCCAAGCCTTTTTCAAGTGCTGACTGGGGGGTGAAACCAAGACCAGCCTTGTCTGTCGTCTGAATGGTTGCTCCACAACCAATACAGAGAATTTCTTCCATAGTTAAATTCCTTTTTTATATGTAATCGGTCCATACTTTTCAGTGATTTTTCGCATGACACGGCGCTCACGAGCTCGGTTAATCTGCGTTTTGATCGAGTCATGTTGGACCAAGGGTTTGACTAAGATCGAGCGAATACCCGCACGATGAGCTGCGCGAATATCCGTCATGAGTTGGTCGCCGACCATGACCACTTCATTTTTCTCATAGTGGAATTCCTTCATGGCACGGTCTATTCCAAAGGTGAAGGGCTTCAGAGCCCAATAAACGTAATCAATCCCAAATTTCTCAACTGCGCGTTGAACTCGTTTTTTGGTATTATTTGAGACCACGATGATGCGAATACCTGCATCCCGAAGGTCATGTAGCCATTGCTTCATCTCTGGCGTCCCATCAGGGTTGTTCCAAGCAATGAGCGTATTGTCCAAATCGACCAAAACAGCCTTGATTCCCTGCGCCTGCAGACTTGGAACTGTCAGATCATAGACTGCTTCCACAGCAAAATCTGGCATATAGTTTTCAATCGCCATTCTGACTCCTTTTTTTAATTTCTAGCAATTTTCTTTAAACATTGAGCTAAGACTGCCCATAAAATGAGACTAGCTATCAAAATATAAATCCAAGCATTTGGTTCATCTGTAAACGGTAAGGGAACATTCATTCCGAAGAATCCTGTAATAACCGCAAGGATAGCTAGCAAGACTGAGATAATTGTCAAAGTTGTCAAATTATCATTTAGATTATTATTTAGGATGTTGTTGTAAGAGGCTGAAAGTTGTTGCAAAACTTGAGATATCAAATCTGTCATTGAAACCAACTGATGGGCTTCAATCATGGCATCGTCAAACTGCTCTCTTTCTACCTCATTAAGATTGCGATAAAGAGCATGCCCTTGGATGTGTTCCAAGAGGAGACGATTTTGTTTGGCAGCTGCTGTCAGGTAAACCATACCAGTTTCCAAGTCAGAGAGGGCGAAAAGATTTTTTTTAGTTGTTTTTTGACGAAGAAGTGCACTGATTTCATCCTTACTTTTATCCATCTCTTCAATCACTGGATAGTAAGCATTGCTAATAATCTCTAAACTGGCAAAAAGAAATTTGTAGATTGAAATAATTTCATGGCTTTCAAGGTAGGTTGCCATGCGTTTAATCACATAAGTATTCTTGTGATTGCTGATGGTAATCAGGCGTTGTTTTTCAACGATAAAGGTCATCGGAATCGCTTCATAATATTCTTTGTCTTTTTCTAAATCAAGAACATTATAAATGAAGGTTACCGTCTCCGTTTCACGGTTATAATCCATGTGGGCTCGTTCATTTCTATCCAGAGCATACTCGATGGTTTCCTTGTCCAATCCATAGATGTCAGAAAGATCTTCCATATTTTTAATCTTGTCCACATCAAGGTCTATCCAAGTACGATCGTGACCTAATTTTTTCTCTACAAATAGCATACTCTCTCCTTTACCAAACTCCTTCTATTGTACCACAAATCTGCTAAAATAGTCGGACTATTCAGTACGGGATAAATTACTAACAACGGTAATATTGCGGTTAGGAACAAAGTGAAGAGCTTGATCATCACCTCGCAGTTGTGTTGTACGGATTCCTACGCTAACGACCTTTCCAGAAACGGTAATTGGTCCATTTGTGAGGACCACTTCATCACCCACATCAAGCTGGCGCTCAAAAAGGATGAAGAAGCCATTAATGACATCGGATAGAAAGCCTTGCGCCCCCATACCAATGGCTACCCCAGCAATCCCTGCCCCAGCAAGGAGGCTGGAAACCGGCAAGCCCAAAATAGACAGGATGCAGTAGATTAAAAAGAAATAAAGAATGTAGTTAAAGACATTCTCCAGCAAACGCGAAATGGTCTTTTGTCTTCCTGCATCTCGATTTGAAAATTTAAGTGAGGGCTTGACAATCTTTCGGACAGTAGCGTGAAGCATCTTTTTAGCTATATAAAATAGTAAAAACAAAATCAAAAGAGAAATCACCTTGGTCAAGAGATTCTCTAATATGGTTGTTAAGTCAAGTCTATCAAAATAGCGTTGAAAAAAATCTTGCATATAAAACTCCTTTTTCCTATTATACCATAAAATCGTCCCTCTCTTTTCTTTCATAATTATTCAATTATCGTTCCTATTTTCAAAATATCACTTGCCTCTATAGCATATTTATACTATAATTATAAACAATACATTTTGAAGGAGACTGCTATGAAACGAATCATTAGAGCCTGGACCAAGGCAAGCCTCATCAAACGAATCCTTATTGGAATGATTTTGGGAGCGACATTGGGGATGCTCTTTCCAAACCTTACAGGAATTGGTCTGCTTGGAGACCTCTTTGTAGGCGGACTGAAAGCCATCGCTCCTATTTTGGTTTTTGCCCTTGTTGCCAATGCCCTTTCCCAACACCAAAAGGGGCAAAATACCAATATGAAGACTGTTATTTTCCTATACTTGCTTGGAACCTTTGCTGCTGCTTTGGTAGCCGTTCTAGCTAGTTTCTTACTGCCTGTGCAAATTACCCTGACCAGTGCAAATACAGAAGTTACTGCTCCCGATGGCATCGCGCAAGTCCTCAGTAATCTCCTGCTCAAACTGGTGGACAATCCATTAAATGCCATTGTCCAAGCCAACTATATCGGGATTCTCTCTTGGGCAGTCATCTTTGGCTTAGCTATGAGAGAGGCAAGTAAACACAGTAAAGAATTACTGAGAACCATGGCAGATGTCACCTCTAAAATCGTGGAATGGATTATCAATCTAGCTCCCTTTGGGATTTTAGGCTTGGTGTTTAAGACCATCTCTGACAAGGGCATTGCCAGTCTGGCAAACTACGGTGTTCTCCTAGGACTTTTGATTGCTACCATGGCCTTTGTTGCTCTCATCGTCAACCCACTCATCGCCTTTCTCTTCATGAGGAAAAATCCCTATCCCCTTGTTTTGAAATGCCTGCGTGTCAGTGGTATTACAGCCTTTTTCACTCGTAGCTCTGCTGCCAATATCCCTGTCAATATGAAACTCTGCCAAGACCTGGGACTGAATCCTGACACCTACTCTGTCTCCATCCCGCTTGGTTCGACCATCAACATGGCTGGCGCTGCCGTTACCATTAACATCCTGACTCTGGCTGCTGTCAATACACTCGGAATATCTGTAGACTTTGGGACAGCATTTGTGCTCAGTGTCGTGGCTGCCATTTCTGCCTGCGGAGCTTCTGGAATTGCTGGGGGATCCCTTCTCCTTATCCCAGTAGCTTGTAGCCTCTTTGGGATTTCAAATGATTTAGCCATGCAGGTTGTCGGAGTCGGTTTTGTGATCGGTGTCGTGCAAGACTCTTGCGAAACAGCTCTGAATTCTTCTACAGATGTTCTCTTTACGGCAGTTGCAGAATATGCTTCAAATCGAAAACTTCGTCTCTAGTCTCTGATTTCTCGTTAAACACTTGATTCTATTAGTTTAGGAAATTCTCATGTCTATCACCCAACGTACGACAAAACTAGTCTTGGCGACCTGTCTCGCTTGTTTTCTCGCTTATTTTTTAGATTTGTCATCAGCTATTTCAGCTGGCATTATCGCCCTCTTAAGCCTTTCCGACACGCGCAGAAGTACGCTAAAATTGGCCCGTAACCGCCTCTTTTCCATGCTCTTAGCGCTCGCTATCGGCGTTCTAGCCTTTCAGCTGACAGGCTTTCACATCTGGAGCCTGGGCCTCTATCTGGCTCTCTATGTCCCTCTTGCTTACAAAATGGGTTGGGAAATCGGCATCACACCTAGCAGTGTCTTAGTTGGTCATCTCTTAGTACAGGAGTCTACTTCTCCAACTCTCTTGCTCAATGAAGTGCTCCTCTTTCTCATCGGGACAAGCTTTGCCCTATTGGTCAACCTTTACATGCCCTCTCGTGAAAAAGCTATCCAAAGTTACCACCTTCAGGTAGAAGAAAAGTTAAAAGACATCCTGCTTCGCTTTAAATACTATCTGTCGCGAGGAGACGGACGCAATCAAGCCCAACTCGTTGACCAATTAGACAAGCTCCTCGATGAAGCTCTCAAACTGGTCTACCTGGATCACTCGGATCATCTCTTTCACCAGACGGACTACCATATCCACTACTTTGAGATGAGGCAGCGACAAAGTCGTATCCTGCGAAATATGGCCCAGCAGATCAATACCTGTCATCTGGCTGCAAGTGAGAGTTTGATTTTGGCCCAACTCTTTTTTAAGATTGCTGCCCAGCTAAGCCAGACCAATCCTGCTCATGACCTACTTGATGACATCGAACGCTATCTGCAAGTCTTCCGCAATCGGAGTCTCCCTAAAACACGTGAGGAGTTTGAGACCCGTGCTACCCTCCTGCAACTACTACGCGAAGCCGAAACCTTTATCCAGGTCAAGGTTGATTTTTACCAGAAATATGGAAACTAAAACGCAAAGAACCTCAGAGAATTCCTCTGAGGTTCTTGTGTTTTGTATTTGGAGGGAAATTATTTGACCATTCCCCTTAGAATCATCAAGACAGGGATATTTTCTGTAGAACCTGAATCCCTATCACGACTAGCCATATTTTAAAATTCACAGAATATCTCAACAGTCTGATTGACTTTCATAACAATCCAAGCTAGAAGACTTTATATTGTCCACCCGCATATCCGCAAGGAATGTAGCCTGCTTGGTATAAGGGATACAAATCATCCCACTCAACTGGAATCATATCGTTGACTTGATGTACGATTTCGATAATTTTCTCATTAATCTGGTTTTCCATATGTTCCTCCGGTTTAGATGTATTTTCCCCGTCTCTAGTATCCTCTATCTGTGAATGGTACCGCGTTCTTACTGATAGGTCACCATCATAAAAACGAGGAGCAAGACAAACAAGGCTAGGCTAATCAAGAGGGTCACCATTTTTACCAAGCGGTTATTCTGCCAGTAGCCTGGTTTTCCGATATTGCTGGTCGCATCCATGGAAAAGAGTTGGCTTTGGCGAGGTTGGATGAGAACCAGGACAATTAAGGCGACGGCTAGGATTATTCCTATAAGCATCAAAACTTCCATCATTTTCACCTCAAGATTCCTAATAATGTAAAGATCAGGGTAAGAAGGATGAGCATGCCGAGTAAAATGGAGAAAGTTTTACTGATCTTTTCTCCTCGGGTAGGCTTTTCTTTCTTAAGCGCTCCTTGCTTTAACTCTTCCATGCGTCCTTCGACATCCTTGTAAAATAAATCTTTTTTAGTCATGCCCATCCCCTATTATCCTTTCCATCCTCTCTTGGTAAGTAGCCAAGTCCACATAGTTGGCATGGCGGCCTTGATGTCCAAGGGATTGGCCCATCTTGTCAAGACTGCTGAGAGCTTCTTGAATCTTCGCAATCATGTCTCCAACAGCCTGGACATCAAAGAGGTGTTCTGGAGCTGTGTAAGGTCTGTTATGAGCTGTTTGGTCAAAGGCTAGGATGAGCATATTGTGCTCGAAGGCTTGACGGACAGCATCCAAAAGCTCGTTTCCGTAATTGATGTCTAGATAGAGATCCGACAGCTGGTAGAGTTCTCGAATCTTTTGCGGACTAGCGTTTTGATAGAGAACGACATTGGGATAAGAAAGCAAGGTCAGCAACTTGGACGACATCTCAGTCACTGCCGCGATTCGGAAGGTCACCATTGGCAAGGACTCAATCAGGGTTTCGATATGCTCGATCTGATCTGAGTTGGTAACAATCAAGGCATCTGCTCGAACGAAGTTTTCTCTTTTGAACTGATAATGATAACCTAGATGGGCAAACTTGTCATGATAGGCTGGATTGGCCAAGGCCAAGGCCTGTTCATAGGTAGCCTTGTCTGGCATGAGGATCTGCTTAGCTCTCAGCCCCTCTTGCTCCAGTAGCAACTGCATATTTCCAGGAAGACAATCATCTAGCGGTTCTTGCCAGACTAAGATATCCTGTCCAGTCTTGTCTGGATAATGGTATGAAACCAAGAAAGAGGTGGCGAGAGTGTTAAAGAGAAGGTGGCGAGTGTCGATTCCCAAATCTTGCAAAAAGAAGATCGTGAACTCCACTCGATTTTTAAAATGGCGCAGGGCTTGTCCGGGCAAGGTTAGGAGGATATCGCCTGTCACATGATTTTCCAGGACAATTTCCTGTCCCTTTGCATCCTGATACTTGGTCAGGATAGTCTGCCCATCTGCACTATAGGTAGTCTTGGCAAAGCAGGTTCCGTATCGGTTATAGTGGTCTGCTTGGTAGATGCGACCAGATAGGTCCTTCCAGTCAACTTGCTTGACCAGACGGGCCTGAGGAGCCTCCACATAGTGAATCACGCCCCTCTCCCGAGAATCCTCTAAGATATGCGCAGACTGGTTATTTCCCGCAATCTCCCAAAACTCAGGTACGGCTACTTGGTTGAAATAAAGAGCTTTTCCCGACTCGTAACCTAGATAGTAGGTAAAGGGAGAAAGAATCCCATCTGAGAGAAAGCCATCTGGCTCGATCACAACCGTGACATGGGACAGACCAGCAGCTTCTAGACTTTCATGCAAATCTCGGCTTTCCTGGCTATATCGATCAAATAGTTGAATCATGCAGGACCTCCTCTATCGTTTTCTTCCACTTGTCCCTTACTTTGTCTGTTAAAAATTCTCTAGCTAGGTCATAAGATGCTGTTCGCATAGCAGGCAAATGATTTTCCTGATAGAGCTGGCAGATCTTTTCCGCGAAGGCCTTTTTAATTTCCATTTCAACATGGTCGTCTGAACTTGGAATCAAGTAGCCATTTTGACCGTCCTGGATAAAGGTCTGGTTGCCATAAGGCACATCAAAACCAATCAGGGGCAAGCCTGAACCAACTGCCTCCATCAAGGTCAGACCAAAGCCTTCACTGGTTGAGGCTGTCAAATAGACCTCATACTGGGGATAAATCTGAGCTAGATCTGCATGCCCCTTGAGCTGGATATAGTTCTCCGCTTGGTGAGCCGTGATGATTTCCCTTAAAAGGGACTCCTCACCCCCACTGCCATAAATGTCAAAGGTAAGCTCTGGAAGGACTTGATGCGCCTGGATAACCGCCTTGACGAGCCAGTCAATGTGTTTTTCCTTGGCCAGACGCGAAGCCGTAATGAGAGAAAAGGGCTTGCGTTCCCTAGCAGGTTCCGTCAACTGATCAATGCTCCCAACTGGAATCGTGATGATTCGTGGACGATGCTGACTGTACTGGGCAAATTGACCTTCGAGAACTTCCTTCTGCCGATCCGTGGATACGATAAAGCAATCGACCTTGTCCGCATTTGTAAACTGATACTCATAGTAGTTGTTCCAAAGGAGATAGTCTTCGTTACTAGCATTTTCACTATAGTGCTCTGCGTGAACGACAACTGCTAGATGGGCCTTTTGTGCTTCTTCAAAAACAGCCTGACCAATCCCTGTTTCCCTATCCAAGATGACCAAATCAGACTTGCTCAAGTTCAAACTTTGCATAAAATAGCGCATAAGGGCTGGCTTTCCGTACAGAATCCGGTCCTTAAATCGATAGACCTCTTCCTGGCCTTCAGTCAGCAAGATATCGTAAGCAGTGCTGCCGTCTTCATTGAAAAAGCTTCGTTGATAGAGTCTAGCCACTTGGTCTTTGGGCGCGAAATATTCTGTACAGTAGCGTGTGTAGGAGAAATAATCCTTGCGAATCAAGTTCCCTCCAAACACATACTCTGCATGCTGTACTAGATTCTTAGCCGAGTCTACCAAGTAGCAGGTCACAAACTTATCCTCATCTGAAAAGTAGACACGTAAGACCTTGCCATCCTGCTCCCTATGACTCTCAAGGCCACCGAAAGCGACCAAGACCTCGTCAACTGTAACACTGGTCGGTGCTAGCTTGATATCTGTAAAATGATTGTAAAGCCAGATTACCTGATCATCCGCAAAGCCGATATTGGCCGTTAAATGCTGGATATTGTCCGCTAAAATCAAGTCGGTAAAGATAAACTTAGATGCTAGGTCTAAACTTCTAAAAATCCCTGCTCGGTAGGCCTGGGCATACTCGACACCACTGCTCGCCCAACCGATCCCTAGATTTATATTGTAAATTGTCATATGATCCTCTTTTTATGGAAAATGGGTGAGAATCTCACCTTTGGGCGTTACTTCCACAATCCCCATGAGAAGATTGCGTACCATATCTGTACGGATTTGTTGCTTCATGGTTTCAAAGCCTGCATAGGCCTCCTGATAGTACTCCACGATAGGGTTCTTTTGAGAAGCAGACTGGCTCCCGATTGCTAGACTGAGCTGTTGCAGGTAGTCGACTTGCTCAACCCAGTTGTCATCAATAGCCTTGAGCATGGATATTCTCAGAAAAGAGTCATAGAGCTGGTGAGGTTGGAGGACTTCCTTTTTAGCTGCGATTTCCTTGGCTATTATTTCCTCTAGCAACTCCCGAATCTGATCTGCATCAGCTAAATCCAAATCAGCTGGTAATTCTCTCATCCCAAAGCTAATATTGGTCACGATGAAGTGAAAGAGTTCTTGGGGGCTGCTATAGGCTTTTTCTGAGATTTGTTTGGTATAGTCTGCTAGTATGTCCTCAAGGATATGCTCTAAATCACTGCCCCCATCTAGCAAGCGATCTCTTTCTTTGTAGACCATCTGACGCTGAATATTGACGCTTTCCGCATACTCTAAGGTTTGTCTGCGTGCAGAGCGACTGGCACTATCACTAGCCTCTTGGGCTTTTCTGACGAGATTGCGGTACTTGCGAGCCTTGAGTAGGATGGGTTTGCTGATATCTTCCACTTGGTAGTCTTGATACAGGTCATGAACCCAAGACGGTCCGAACTTTTTGATCACATCATCTTCAAGCGATACGAAAAATTGGGTCATACCTGGATCCCCCTGTCGACCAGAACGACCTCTGATTTGCAGGTCAATTCGTCGGCTCTCCATCCGCTCGGTACCAATCACAATCAATCCGCCCAAGTCTGCTACCCCTGGACCGAGTTTGATATCTGTCCCTCGACCTGCCATAGAAGTCGCAACGGTCACTGCCCCCATCTGTCCAGACTCTGCGATGATCTGGGCTTCACGCGCCGCATGATTGGCATTAAGGACATTGTGGGAAATCCCCTCTCGCAAGAGCAAGGACGAGTAAAGCTGGGACATTTCAACAGAACCGACAAAGATAAGGAGTGGATTCCCCTTGGCGTGATAGGTCTTGATTGCTTCCAGAGAGGCATACACTTTCTCAGGGAGGGTCACATAGAGATTATCCGGATAGTCCATTCGCCTAAGTGGGCGATTGGTCGGGATACGAATGACAGACATATTGTAGGTTTCGAAAAACTCTTTTTCTGCCACCTTTCCCGTACCTGTCATACCTGAGATTTTACGAAACATCTTAAAAAGACTTTGGTAGGTGATTGAAGCCATGGCTCTGGTTTCAGGAGAAAGTTTCACATGTTCCTTGGCTTCGATGGCTTGATGGAGACCTCCTTGAAGCTTGGTCATTTCCATCAAACGTCCTGTACCCTTATCCAACAAAACCATCTCTTGACCTCGAACCAGATAATCCTTGTCCTTGGTATAGAGCGTGTGGGCTCTGAGAGCATAGACCAGATGCCGAACATAACTTGCGTACTCTTCCTTATAGAGATGGTCGATTCCTAGGAATCCTTCAACCGTCTGAGCTCCCTTTCGGGTCAACCAAACCTGGTCTTTTTCTTCCTTGTAGATGTAGTCTTCTCCCTGAACCAAAGTCGTCACTAGAGTATCAATCATCCCATAATAGTTAGACTGGACGCGGGGAGACCCTGCGATAATCAAGGGAGTTTGAGCACTATCGAGTAGAATGTCATCGATTTCATCAATGATGACATAGTTAAAGGGAGGCAGGAATTTCCCCTCACGAGTGGAGGCAAGGTTGTCATTTAGATAGTCAAATCCCAGTACACTATTGGTCGTGTAGACGATATCTGAGGCGTAGATTTTTCTTTTCTCTTCGGCAGTCAAGTCCTCTTTTGGATCCTCTGAAAAAGGCAGACCGACAGTGAGACCTAAAAATTGGTAGACTGGCCCCATTTCACTTGCATCCCGTCTAGCCAGATAGTCATTGGTCGTGACCAGCATGCTGCCTTTACCCGTTAGGGCATTGAGGTAGAGGGGCATGGTGGCAGTCAAGGTCTTACCTTCACCCGTATTCATCTCAGCCACATTTCCTTGGTGGATCACAATGGCGCCCATGACCTGCACATCATAGGGAAAGAGCCCCAAGACACGTTTATCTGCCTCACGTACAAGGGCATAGGCTTCTACCAACAGTTCATCCAAGGTTTCTCCTTGGGCAAGACGCTGGCGAAACTCCTCTGTCTTTGCAGCCATTTCCCCATCACTGAGAGCAGCCATCTCTTCTTTGAGGGCATTGATTTGTCTTAAAAGATTCTTGACCTTTCTCAGTTGTCTTTCCTGATACAAATGATTAAACACCAGCATCCTCCTCAATCGAAAACGAAACAAAATCAAGAGCCTCAAAGCCTGCACTAATCAAGGAAAGTCGGTAGGTGTATGCCGTTTCAGGATAGGTGAAGTTAAAAGAAAATTTCCTTTCAATCTTCTCCTCGATGATTTCCTCATAACGGTTTAAAAAAGTCAGTTTGAGATAGAGGCCATTGGTCGGTTGAACCTGCATCTTCATAGAGAGACGGTAGGTATGATTTTTCTTAAGAAGAGGGAGGCTGGGCTGGCTTCTAGTAGCCTGATAGTTGACACTAGAAAACCAGGTTTTAAGGGTTTCACCTGAAGCCAGCAAAGGATTTTTCAGGGTAACATGACCGTCTGCATGATAGGCGACCTGGCTACCATAAAGATAAGTGGCTCCCATCTCACCCCACCTAATATCCTCTCTCTTGATGATAATCATGTCTCACCTCTTCCGTATTCTTCTAGTATCATCTTGTAAAAATGAATAAACCAGGCAACGTTTGTTCCTGTATCATCATTGTGTCGGCCTGCTGTCCCTTTCGACAAGATCTTGGCTCCTGTCTGACAGAGTGTCTCCACTAGCTGGTCATAGGCACCACTATCCATATCCTCGTCCTTCATGTAAGAAAGACCAAAGGTCGTCTGGGAAAAATCAGCTTTTTCAAATCGAGTCCAAAAACGTTGATCCAATTCCTTCATGTCTTTTTGGCTCACTCCTCCTGTCTGAAGGTGCAAGACATCAAAGCTAGTCGGGAAAACTCCTGGCGCTTCTAGTCGACCCCGCTGTGCGATGGTTCCTAGATTTGTCAAGGGTTTTCCGACTACGATTCCCTTGGGCTCAAAGCGAGAACCATAATAGAGGGCTGGGAAAGTTCCCATTGACAAGCCAGATAGGATCAAGTCACTTCTATCCAAGCCTAGATAGTCTAAATAGTACTGGATGGTTGCTTGTATGCTGTCTTCCAATTCCTCAGTTCCTAGGTAAAAGGCTCCCCCTTCTAATCGAGGGTCCGAAAAGAGGAGAAAGGGGCATTGGAGATTCTTCATCATCCAGTAACCCTCAAAGCCTTCCGCCGGACGGTAACCTGAGAAATAGACTGCTAGAGGTGGCTTGAAATCTCCCGGGTGAAAGAAATAGTTGATTTCCTCACGTTTTTTGTCATGCAGGATATTGCCTCCGATAACAAATTTTCCAAACTGTTTCCGGCTCCAGCGTTGGTGGAGATTGCCGATGTTGACCTTTCCCTGACCACGCGCTTCAAGAGAAATGCTCAGATAAGCGTCATAGTCTTGCTCCACAATGATTGCTGAGGCAAAGTCTGCTTCCTCGAGGAGAATGTCCTGTCTAATCTCTGAAATGGATCCTGCTGGGATTTTTCGCAAACGCAAGAGCAATTCCACTGGTCCAGTTTTTTCATATTCGAGCCAGAGTTCGATTGGAGAATGGGCTTGGACGGTCTGATTGTAGGCCCAAGAGGCTATCTGGGTATAGGTCTTCCCAAAGTCTCCTTCTAATTTCAGATGCTCAAACCCTTGATAGGAGACAGAGCCTTGAAAACTCGGGTGAATCCTTATCGTAGCTGGACTCAGCTTGTCTCCATAACCACCTTCAAAGAGGGAGGTGGAGAGGTCCCGAACAAAGCTCTGTCGGTCTGACAGGTCCATCGCTTGCATGCAGTGCTGTTTGATGAGGTTCTGAATGTTTTTATCCTGACTTGCAAACTGTTCTGGATAGAAAACCGTATAGGGCTCCAAGCTAGATGTAACAGGCAACAAATCTACTAGGTAGGCCCCATCCGTGAGAATGGCAGCATGAAAGTGCTCCAAATTTTTCTCATCCATGATTTTCTGGATGGCAGACGGTGTGTTGGGAGGAACATGATACCAGTCTAGTTGGGCTGGTAGGGCCAGCGTATCTTGCCAATCCTCTGGACCGATTTGCAAGATCTTATATTTCTTTTCCATGAGTCACCTCCTCCAACCACTTCTCTAGTTTAATCAGGAATTGCTCGCCAGTGTGTTCCTTTATCTTTTCAATGGAATGGATCAAAGCATCATTCCACACCTGCAGGCTATCGAGATAGTAATGGGCAGCCTGAGCAAAATCAGCAGTGTTTTCCAACAGATAGCCATTCTTCTGATGGCTGACATACTCTGTTTTGACCCTATTGATTTGAGGGATACCAGCACTAATCCCCGCTATCTGGGTATAAAGAAGAGGCTGACAGTTCAAATCGACAATCAAACGAACAAATTCCAGCTGCTTGATTAACTCCGATTCATCCTTCATATTGACAAACGAATAGCGCTTGCTCTGATGGCGATTGTCCTCAAGTGGATTTTCAGCTCCTTGGTAATCAACTTCCTTCTCCAGTTCCTGGTCTTGAAACTGCTCTGCAATCATCTCAGAAACACGTATTTCTAGCTGCTTCATTTCTCCCTGATCAGCAGTAAAGGTCCCAAAGACCAGCTCCGTATCCTTGTTTTCAGAAAGGAAATGCAAGACCTGATAGAGAGCTTGGTCCTCTATCCCCTGCTCAAAGTCAAGTTGATAGTAGAGGAGAGACTCTTTTCGAGTCTGACTCTTTCCTAGCTCCAAGCGGGTATCAAAAGGCGACAAATGACGAAACTTCTCTGCCTGATCTGGAAATGCAGACTGAGCCAAGCGCAGGGTGTCCTCCCTGTCAACCAGAACAAGATCCACCTTAGGCAACAAATTCGCCAACTGCGGTAATTGTTCTTGAGTGTTTCGTCCGATAAAAAGGCTGAGAACCTTGGTGCTTTGACGAGGCAATCGTTCTAAAAGGAAGGTATTATGCTGGTCACAAGCAGGCAGAAAATAGGTCGCTTCTTCCTCAGGGAGTTGAGCTATTTTCTTCTCAAAAAACTCAGCAATCAATTCTCCCATATCTTGGTAAGACTCTTTTTGGAAGCGAAAAGCAAAGATAGGATTGACCACGATACGGCCCCCATCTTGCAAGTGCTCTCTAAACTGCCACAGTCCCTTGGGATTGAGGTAGTCTTGGTAGAGAGCCTGACCCTCTTCGTAGTAAATCACACTAGAAACCAGCCCCCGATCATCCATCAGGTAGTTGGCAGACAAAAGCCCATCTTCCTTGAAATACTGAATCGTACTGATAAAACCTTCTATCCCATGCTCTACCTGGGCATAGGGCTTGCCATCCTTCAGCACCAGAATAGTAAAGGGACTGTAAACAAAGTCGCAATCCTCATCCCACTCAATATCTCTGAGCTGCAAGACCTGCGGTCGAATCTCATGAAAATCCTGCAATTCATCAAATAAGGAATAAACCTGTGCTTCTAAAATACCTTGGCGATGGAGAAAATAGCGCAAATGAGGCTGATAGGACAAATGGAGGACCTGTGCAGGAATCCCTTGGCGTTGCATCAGGCGAATCTGATTAAAGGTGTCATCAAATTCTAGCTTAAAATGAGAAAAATACCACGGTGTCAAATCGGCATGCCAGGGACGTTCCTTGCCATACCAGGCTGGGATAAAGTAATACATCAAAACCTCCTAGAATAGTGGCCGATACCTTTCATTTAATCTGAGCGCCTGCAATTCATCATGAATCGTAAACAGCATACCACTCAAAATTAAAAAGAGTCCAGGAATCATGCTGACTTTGAACAGACTCTCATCCTTCAAGACAAACAAGATCGGAAGTCCAGCCAAGGTAACGTTAAAGACTGCACCTATCAGAGCAAATCGTAGAACCAAGCGGTTGATAAAGCGACTAGTATCCTCACCGGGATAGACTCCGTAGATGTAATCTCCTGATTGCTTCATCCGATCTGCGATCTGTTGACCACTCACATTAACAAAGGCAAAGGCAATGCTAAAGACAAAGAGGATAAGGATATAAGCATAGATCCACAAGGGTTTCCCCATCGCATACTGCTCCAGTATGGCAGGGTAGAGAGGATTACCCTTATCCAGATGTTGAAGCAAGAGCAAGAGATAAGAAGGCAAGCCCATGAGACTCATCACATACATATAAGGCATGCCACCTGCAGGATTGAGCATGATTTCCAGATAGGAATAGCGTTTAAAGCGAGAATGAAGCCCGATTTTATTGATAGGGATGCGGTATCGCGCTCGGTAAAAGAGAACGACTAGATAGGTAAAGAGGACACCAAGCACTACCAATAGGAAAAGCAGCCAAGGAGAGATCTTATGAACTTGGACCGATTGGAGGATGTCCTGAGGGAGTGAAGCCACCATACTTGCCAATAAAATGACGACAGGGCCTCCAACTCCGATAGACGCATTGATGTCCGACAGCCAAACTAAGAAGAAGGTCCCCGCAACCAAAAGGCTGGTATTGAGGAGAAAGACCAAGAAGGGATTGTAGGGAGCTTGGACAGGGAGGTTTGTCGTCAAGGCCAAGGCCTGAATCAAGGCAATCCCTAACGTCAAGTACATTTTCCGTCTATCCTGAACTTCCGAAGAAACCGAGTTTAAGCCCAGCTTCTTTGAAAAGGAAAACATCTGCCACAAGATCATAGCTGACATCCAAGGTGAAAGCCCGATGGAAAAGAGAGAGAGACTGCGAAGATTTCCACCAGTCAGAGCTACTGAAAAGTCCAGATAGGCTACGCTTCCCCCGAGAAAATCCCGACTATTGAGATCAACAAAAGGAAGAGCCAGACGACTCCCGAGCACATAAATAAAGAGCAAAAACAGGGTGTGCATCCCTTTTTTTACTGCTATCGATGAACGAAATTCTTTCACTGGCTCCTCCTTTTCTTTTTATCTTTCTGTCCTGTCACACGGGGCCAATCCAGCCTTTTTATCTTAGCACATTCAAATCTCTATCTCAGTTTTCGTGAGTTTTTCGTCCAGATAAGCTGTCAGAGCTGCTACCATTTCTTCCGGTCTTTCTGCTGAGAAAATACCTGCATAGGCACTTTCAGGTAGTTCCCGCGACTGGGTATTGTCAAAAGTCAAGATCGGTTTCTCAAAGCGTGAAATATAGTCATAAACAACACTCAGCTTGTCATCGTGGTTAATATCAAGGTAGACATCTGTCTGCTGGATCAGTTTCTCAACCAAGAGAGGGAAGGTGTTGGGATAGAGGGTCACATTTTCAAAACGTGACAAGAGCATGAGTTCCGGTGCCATCGTCGTATAGGCTGCGATGTAGAAATGCACCTCTGGCAAGGCTTGAACCAGATAGTCGATTTTCTCAAGATGCCAAGAATTGGTCAAATTAACACAAGTCATAACTGGCTGATAGACTGTGACTGGATAGTCAATTCCGGCCTGACGCCATTTTTCAGTAATAGCAGACCACTCCATCAGATGATAGTGCCACCAAACCTCACGCAAACGCCCAACCGAATGAGTATTCCAAGGTTTGTCCTGAGAGAGGAAATGCAAGATGGCTGGCAGAGGCTCCAAAGGAATCTGGAAGATGAACTCATGCCCATGTGAGGCAGCCCCACTGTCAAAACCAATCTGGAAATTATAGTTCTGATCCAGAGGAGCATAGCTGTCATGAAAGAGCATATTGAGTATGGACTGGTCTCCTTCACTCACATTTTGGTGTTCCCGCTCCGTCAACTCAACTAACTCTTGTCTCACAGCTTCTGCCCGCCATTTTTTGTTATTGATCAAGAGTACACCTGCATTAAAGCCAACCCCAACTCCAAAACAAGATGGTGCTGCAGCCAGGTAGTTTTCGCCTAAGTCCATTTCAAAGAGAGCCGTCAGATCAGCCGTTACTACCAAATCACTGTCCAAGTAAAGTACCTTGTCCTCTTCGACAAAATCAGGGATAAAGTAACGGGCAAAGGTCATGTGATTGATATGGGGCAATTTGTTGCTCCAGTTCATCTGAAACTGGGCGCCAAGCATCTTGACATCCACCAACTCACCGCCCATCTGCTCTACTATCGGTCTGAGAGCACGGAACCACTCCTGGGGAATATCCTGATTAAAGATATAGACCTTGACATGGCTATTATAATAGCAGAGAGACTTGAGCGCTGTTTCAATCTGGCGGATATAGGCATAATCTCCTGCGAGAACAATTGTTTTTTTCATTTAGTTTCCTTCAGTTTACAACGACTGCTTCTGTGATTCCAAAAGCGTACGGATAGACTCGATCATTTGACCTACGGCTGCTGGTGAGTAGACATAACTGTAACCACTCGAGTCATGACTAGTGGTCTCAAAAGCAAATATAGGGATTTCTCTTTGCTGCACCTCTTGGATAATGTTTGCAATTTCATCCTCATGATTGATATCCAAGTAAAAGTCAATCTTTTCCAAGACTTTTCTGACATTCATGGGATTAAAGTAGGGATAGAGGCGTACATTCAGATGCGATTGCAAGTTCATGATTTCCGGCGCAAAATTGGTATGAGCTAGGATAGAGAACTCTACATCTGGCAATTCTTGGATCAGGTGTTCGATTTGCTCTATGTGACACGTATTGGTAAAAATTGCGGTCGCATACTGGGGAGCTTGAACTAAAGATGCCAATCCTTTATGAAAATCACATTTTTTCATGACGATATCAGACCACTCTAGTCCGTAGTAAAACCACCAGTCCTCCCTGAAACGGTTGAGGTTGATTTGGTACCAAGGCTTGTCCCCTGTATAATGGATAATCTGGGCTGTCTTCTCAGTAGCAAGAGAATCCCTATACCAAGAATCCATCTGATAATTTCGAGCCACTGTATCCATACCAACCATAAAATTATAGGTAGCTGGCAGCGATTTCCAACGACTTTCAAAGAGGTGATTTAACACGCCCTGATCGCCAAAAACTTGATCATGCAGTTGGTCTGTCAAGCTCAACAAGTGCTCCGTCACCTTTTCTTGACGCCAGAGAGCGACATTAATCAGCAAGACACCTGCATTAAAAGTGCTAGGAACTAGAGCATCTGCGACAGCAGCTACTGGCCAGTCTGCCATATCTTCTAAAAAGAGTTGATCTAGGTTTGATCTAACGATAATATCCGAATCCAGGTACAAGGCTAGGTCTTCGTTGACATACTGAGGTATAAAATAGCGAAAGAAAGTTGCATAACTTAAGTGAGCTAGTGGTAAACGATACTCTTTCAAACCTTGATGACTAATCTTGACATTGACGATTTTTGAGGCTAGAGGTTCTAAACGTCTCTCCATGAGCTGAAACCATTCAGATGGCAAATCATCATTGAAAACATAAAAAGTCACTGCTCGGTTATGGGCGCAGATTGACTTGATTGTTGTCTCAATCTTGTCCATATATGCATTATCACCACCGAGTACAATGGCTTTTTGAAGCTCTTTTTTCATTTCGTCCCCTTTTCTTTTCACATTCTTTTGGCTACTTTTCTTCTACCATAATTCTGATTTTTTCGATGATTATCTCACCTTCCTATTATACCTTTTCCCCTAGTTTATTTCAAACTCAAAAGAGGATTTTCCCCTTCTCGCATATAGAAAAAACCTTTGAAAAATCATGTTTTCAAAGGTTTTCCATTTCACTATTTATTCATTGATTTTTATATCTTATCAATGACTTTCTTGATCGTCATTCTGATCCTTCTTTGCAAGAAGACCGATACCTGTCACAGCTACCAATGCTCCCAATAAAGCAGATGCTACCGAAGTCGACGCTCCTGTATTTGGCAAGACTTGTTTCGGCTTGCTTGAAGCGGATTGACCTTGGCTTGCAATGCTGGCCATTGAGAGAGAGGTGCTTGCTGAAGTAGATACCAGAGCACTTGCTGACGCAGATCTACTAATAGAATCTGAAGTCGAGAGACTAGCGCTAATCGACGTAGACTCGCTCACTGACACACTTGCTGAAACCGAAGTACTTGCTAGAGTCGATTCACTGGCTAACATGCTAGCTGAGAGTGATGCGCTCGTTGAAGTAGATTCGCTCAATGAAGTACTTGTTGAGATCGAAGCACTTTCCAACGCCAACTCGTCCGCTAGCATACTTGCAGAAGTTGAAGTACTTGTTGAAGAGGATTCGCTTGTGCTCACTGACACAGATTGACTCGAACTTACTGAGGCTGATTGGCTCGAGCTTACTGATGCAGATTCACTCGCGCTCGCTGAGGCTGACTCACTTGCGCTGGCTGAAGCGGATTCGCTTGCGCTCGCTGAGGCTGACTCACTTGCGCTGGCTGAAGCGGATTCGCTTGCGCTGACTGAGGCTGATTGGCTTGAGCTTACAGACGCCGATTGGCTAGCGCTGGCTGAGGCCGATTGACTGGCACTTACTGATGCTGATTGACTTGTACTTACCGATGCTGACTGACTAGCGCTGGCTGACGCAGACTGACTCGAGCTGACTGAGGCGGACTGGCTTGAGCTTGCCGACGCAGATTGACTCGAACTTACTGAAGCTGATTGGCTCTAACACGCTGACGCAGACTGACTCGAGCTGACTGAGGCGGACTGGCTTGAGCTTGCCGACGCAGATTGACTCGAACTTACAGATGCAGACTGACTCGAGCTTACTGATGCCGATTGACTCGAACTTACAGATGCCGATTGACTTGCACTCAATGAAGCAGATTGACTCGAACTTGCGGATGCTGACTCACTTGAGCTTGCCGAAGCTGATTGACTCGAGCTGACTGAAGCGGACTGACTCGAACTTGCAGACGCTGACTGGCTAGCGCTCACTGAGGCGGATTGGCTAACGCTGACCGATGCTGATTGGCTAACGCTGACTGATGCAGACTGACTTGAGCTGACTGACGCTGATTGGCTAGCGCTCACTGAGGCAGATTCACTTGCACTCGCTGAAGCTGACTGACTAGCACTCGCTGAGGCTGACTCACTTGTTCTTACCGATGCAGACTGACTTGCGCTGGCTGACGCAGACTGACTCGAGCTGACTGAGGCGGACTGGCTTGAGCTTGCCGACGCAGATTGACTCGAACTTACTGAAGCTGATTGGCTCGAACTTACTGAAACAGATTGACTAGCACTTACTGAAGCGGATTCGCTGGCGCTTACTGAGGCTGATTGACTCGAACTTGCAGATGCTGATTGGCTCGAGCTTACTGAAGCGGACTGACTAGCACTTACTGAGGCTGACTCACTTGCACTCAATGATGCGGATTGGCTAGCACTCGCTGAAGCCGATTGACTCGAACTTACTGATGCTGATTGGCTCGAACTTACTGATGCTGACTGGCCTTGCACTCAATGATGCGGATTGGCTAGCACTCGCTGAAGCCGATTGACTCGAACTTACTGATGCTGATTGGCTCGAACTTACTGATGCTGATTCGCTTGAACTTACTGAGGCAGACTGGCTTGAGCTTACTGAAACAGATTGACTAGCACTTACTGAAGCGGATTCGCTGGCACTTACTGAGGCAGACGGCTTGAGCTTGCAGATGCAGATTGACTAGCACTCGCTGAAGCGGACTGACTCGAACTTGCAGATGCTGATTGACTCGAGCTCACTGACGCTGACTGACTCGAACTTGCCGACGCAGATTGACTAGTGCTGGCTGAAGCGAATTCACTTGCACTTGCAGACGCAGATTGACTAGCGCTGGCTGAAGCGGATTCACTTGAACTTACCGATGCAGACCGGCTGGAGCTTACTGATGCAGATTGACTTGAGCTTACTGAAGCCGATTCACTTGAGCTTACCGATGCGGACTGACTCGAACTTACTGAAGCGGATTGGCTTGAGCTTACAGACGCTGACTGACTAGCGCTCAATGAAGCGGATTCGCTGGAGCTCGCTGAGACCGATTGACTTGAGCTAACCGATGCAGATTCGCTGGAACTTACTGATGCTGATCGACTCGCACTCGCTGAAGCAGACTGACTAGCGCTCACTGACGCTGATCGACTCGCACTCGCTGAAGCGGATTGACTTGAGCTCACCGATACAGATTGGCTCGCACTCAATGAAGCCGATTGACTTGAACTTACCGATGTGATCGACTCGCACTCGCTGAAGCGGATTGACTTGAGCTCACCGATACAGATTGGCTCGCACTCAATGAAGCCGATTGACTTGAACTTACCGATGCTGACTGACTTGCACTCAATGAAGCTGATTGACTTGCGCTCGCTGATGCAGATTGACTCGAACTCGCTGAAGCTGATTGACTCGAACTTACCGATGTTGACTGACTAGCACTTACTGAAGCTGATTGGCTTGAGCTTACGGACGCAGACTGGCTGGCACTTACTGATGCTGACTGACTATTACTTACTGAAATTGACGCTTGATTTGGCGTAATTTGTCCATTAAACACATCTGAAACCAAACCATCCACTGTCGTACTAGCAGTCACTGGTCCACTAGGAAGTCGTCCTCCATTGCGATCATATACTTTCTTCAAGTCAGTTGCAGTAAAGGTTACACTGGTAGAACTCCCCGTTGCCTGTTTGGTAAATGTTTCACCTGCAATTGTTAAAGTAACTGTCCCACCTGGAGCAACCCCATCTACCGTAATCGCTTGATTTGAGAGCCCACCTTTTTCGTTAAGATATTGATTCTCTATCCTTGGCGTCTGAGGGCGCACAGTAAAGCTCACGTCAATTTCATCCGTACTTCCATCTGGATAAGTTACCACCGCTGTCAAAGTATGCTGACCAGCAGACAAATTCGTATTGGTTCCAGATTTCCAAGTATAGGTTGTTCTAGTTCCCTTAGTAATTCCTGTAGTAGGTAATTCTGGCGTCCCTGTAGCATTCGTGATGTACTGACTGGCTTCACCAACAGAAACAGTCCCTGAATTGGCCGTTAGAGTAAAGTTTCGATTCACCTCAGCATTGATAGCTGGTTCGTACTTTTCAGACTGAGCATGGACTTCAAATTGAATTGCGGCAGGGTTGGCTGTTAAATCTTTTACAAGACCTACGTCAGTAGTATTTCCGCTAAAATTACCTTCCTGATCATAGGTGAAAACATAACGAGTCCACAAACTATTTACTGCTTGATTTTTTCCAACAGAACCCGTGATTGAAACGGTGAAAGGATTTGATGCTGTAGCATTTCCATCTTTGGCTAGTTTATTTGTCGGAACAATCATGCTGATACTTTGACCATTACTCGTAGTGAATGAGACAACAGTTGAAGTAGCCGGATAGGCCGCGGGAACAGCAGTAGGAACAAATTTTGCATGTTCAATTCGACCACTGTTATCAGTAAACTCAATGGTCGCAGAAAAATTTTCTTCTCGATAAATTTTAAATTTTTGTCCTTCTAGAACTGCGCCACCTGTAACGGTTATTTTCTGAAGTTCTGGCTTCTCTGTATCCCTAGCAGCTCTGAAGCTAGCGGTATTTGAAGCTTTGGTCAAAGCTTGTCCGTTTCTGCTGTCACGAAGTCCAGAGTTGGCACGTAACACAGCATTTGCAATGCTATTTCGAGCTTCTGTAGCTTTTTGTAGGATAGTGGCAAGGTTAGAAGCCTCCCCTTTCAAGGCCTCTGCTATCTCATTCTTCGCTAGACTAGCCTTCGTGATCGCCTCATCCGAGTTTGGAAGTCCCTGCGCTTGAGCTAGAAATTGCCCAATCTCAGCAGACAAGGCCTCTAATTTCTTCCGTTTTTCTTCACTTTGCTTTTCTGTCAAGGCTACAGAAGTCATTGTGAGACTCGATTCAGCCGTCACACCTTCATTCTTTACACGACCAGACTGACTTTGAGGCAAGGATTCTGTAGAAAAATCAACTGCTTTTAATTCTTTTGAAGGTTGTGATTCTTTCACTGTCTCCCGAGCTGACTCACTTGTTTGGTACTGACTTTGAACACCAACCGAAGCTCTCTCTGACAGACCACTATTCGCTTGATTTTGTGTTCCAAGGGAGTCACTTGAACTAGCAGTTACACTTTGACTGTTTGCCAAAGATTGACTAGTAGAAGCAGATTGGCTCATCGACTGGCTTACGCTAGAGGAGTTTGAGGCACTGATAGACTGACTCGTAGACGCAGATTGACTGGCGCTCTGCGAATTGAATTCTGACAATGACTGGCTTTGACTGATAGACAGAGACAAGCTAGCGGCATCTTGATGATCCTGTGTCGTCCCCAGCACTACTGAATCTCTCGTCGCCAGGGTATCTTTTGATTCGACAGTCTTTTCAACAGCGACTGCATCATTGGCATAAACACGCGTTTGCGTCGCAGCAAAACCACCTAAGATCGTTCCCGTAGCTGCTATCCCTTTCAAGACATCCAAGCCGGTCAACTTCTGACCTTCTTGCTTTTCAACCATTTCTGTCTTTACTTGGCTCGTATCCGCACTTCCACGCATCACCTTAAATAAGCCAAAAAGGGAAGTCGAGGCCCGTAGCCAATGCTTCCCTGATTTGATTAATTTGAACCGAGTTACACGGTCTGTTTCCCTATATTCACCCTTCTGGCGTCTAAAAAACATGTTCATCCCCTCAACTTGAAAAAGATCTATTCACCTATAAAATACTATCTCCTTATTATATACCAAATATACCGACAATTCAATATCTATAATATATCCTAAAGAAAGAAAATGATTTCAAAAATAACTTGATTTCAAATCTATTCTGTTTTTTCAATATAATCTTCATTTTATTGTTCTGTTAATATATTTTATTTATTTTTTAACCATTTCTATATGCTTTAAAAATTGAGCAAATAATTCCGATCACTCAGGGAATTGATTTTTATTCAAAATATAGAAAAAGTCCATGAATCAATAGCATCCACAGACTTTTAGGAGTAGAGTATTTAAAGGCAGTTTCACAAATGAATTAATGAGGCCGGTAGCCGAGGTAACTTTCTATCCTTTCCAACAAAAAAATCCACGAATCAAAAACATTCGAGGACTTTTCTTACGACGTATTTAAGCAAAATGCCATACTAATTAATAGCCTTAATCTACGACACTGAGTTTTACAAATCGATTTAATTTGTAAAACGTGGTTACGACGGAAAAATCCACGAATCGATAATATTCGTGGATTTTTCCTAGTGAAGCGTTTAGGTAAGCTGCCATAGCAGTTACCGTCAAATGACAGCAACTTTATGTTGCTAGTCATTTATAACGATTTACATCTTCTCTTCTAGTTCTACATCTGGATACTTGTCTGCAAACCAGCGGAGGGCAAAGTCATTTTCAAAAAGGAAGACTGGCTGGTCGAAACGGTCTTTTGCCAAGATATTGCGGCTTGATGACATGCGCTCGTCTAGGTCCTCTGGCTTGATCCAACGAACGGTCTTTTTACCCATTGGACTCATGACTACTTCTGCATTGTACTCGCCTTCCATGCGGTGCTTAAAGACTTCAAACTGGAGTTGTCCGACAGCTCCTAGCATGTACTCACCAGTTTGGTAATTCTTGTAAAGCTGAATGGCTCCTTCTTGCACCAATTGTTCGATACCCTTGTGGAAGGATTTTTGTTTCATAACGTTCTTAGCAGAAACTTTCATGAAAATCTCAGGTGTAAAGGTTGGAAGGGGTTCAAATTCAAACTTGTTTTTTCCAACCGTCAAGGTGTCTCCAACCTGATAAGTACCGGTATCGTAAACCCCGATGATATCACCTGCTACGGCATTGGTCACATTCTCACGACTTTCTGCCATAAACTGGGTGACATTAGAAAGCTTGGCAGTCTTCCCAGTACGAGGCAGATTGACACTCATCCCTCGCTCAAATTCACCCGATACGATACGGACAAAGGCGATACGGTCCCGGTGACGAGGGTCCATGTTGGCTTGGATTTTAAAGACAAATCCTGAAAAATCCTTGTCATAAGGATCCACAATTTCGCCATCTGTTTTCTTGTGACCATGTGGTTCTGGAGCAAACTTAAGGAAGGTCTCAAGGAAGGTCTGCACCCCAAAGTTAGTGAGGGCTGAACCAAAGAAGACAGGCGTCAATTCTCCAGCAAGGATAGCTTCTTCTGAAAATTCATTTCCTGCTTCTTGCAACAGTTCGATATCGTCCTTAACCTGAGCGTAGAAAGGATTGCTTCCAAAGAGCTTATCCCCTTCTTCCAGACTGGCAAAACGTTCATCCCCTTTATAGAGCTCCAAGCGTTGGTTATAAAGGTCATACAAGCCTTCAAAGGCTTTCCCCATCCCGATTGGCCAGTTCATAGGATAGCTCGCAATACCTAGGACTTCTTCTAGTTCTTGCAAGAGGTCCAGTGGCTCACGACCGTCACGGTCCAGCTTGTTCATAAAGGTAAAGACTGGAATGCCACGATGTTTCACAACCTCAAACAATTTCTTGGTTTGAGCCTCGATACCCTTGGCAGAGTCCACGACCATGACCGCAGCATCTACCGCCATCAAGGTACGATAAGTATCTTCTGAAAAGTCCTCGTGTCCTGGTGTGTCTAGGATGTTCACGCGCTTGCCATCGTAGTCAAACTGCATAACTGATGACGTGACCGAAATCCCACGTTGTTTCTCGATATCCATCCAGTCAGACTTAGCAAAAGTCCCTGTTTTCTTTCCTTTTACGGTACCAGCCTCACGAATCTCGCCTCCAAAATAGAGCAACTGCTCAGTGATGGTTGTCTTCCCGGCGTCCGGGTGGGAAATAATGGCAAAGGTACGGCGTTTCTTAATTTCTTGTTGAATAGTCATAAGTTCTCTTTCTTTGATTTTCTATTTTTAGTTGTTTCAGTAGCTAAGAATGATGTTTACATTGGATTTTACTATTCCTTTCAACTCTCCATTATATCGGATTTTGGGGAGTTTTTCAATTGCTCATCCGATGAAAAGGCAAGCTAGAGCACAGATTGCGCCTGATTTCTCTTTTTCCACCGTTTCTTGAACAAGATATCAAAGAGAACAAGAGCCAGTGAAAGGATGGCCGACACAAGGAGGTACTTTAGCCATAGAGGAGCATTCGAGATAAACGGTGTATCTCTTAAGAGACCATAATTTCCACCCGTCACCTGATTAACCCCAACTAGAAAGAGATTGAGGATAAAGGTATAGGCTACAATCATATATTTCTTGAGCAAGGTCTTATCATAGTGATTCATCAAGTAAACCAAGGAATTCACCAAAAGGGCATAGTGGCCAATCAAAAATGAAAAACTGGTAATATGAGGAAAATCATAGGGGTCAAAAACGGGGTAAACCAAAGCAAAGACCGCTCCACTTGCTCCTAAAAGGGCAAAATATTGCTTGCTCCGCCATTTATCAGGCAAGAAAACCAC
The DNA here is from genome assembly GCF_000526095.1 of Streptococcus sp. CM6. Lineage (NCBI taxonomy): Bacteria > Bacillati > Bacillota > Bacilli > Lactobacillales > Streptococcaceae > Streptococcus > Streptococcus sp. CM6. The sequence continues at coordinate 261,258 of NZ_JATS01000018.1, forward strand.
CGCAAACATAGCCAAACGACAATGATAAAATGGAAGGCTATTAGAAAATGGAATCCCAAAACCAACATACCAACTATATAGGGCTAGCAACTGGAGAATCTGAATCCACTTAAACAAGCGGACAAATTTCGGATTTTGGTGATAAGCAAGTGCTCCATAAATACAAAGCACTAAAAGAAGCATCATAGCCCCATACCAAAAGAGTGGAATAGGAGGAGGAACCGTCTGAGATCTGGTGATAAATTGATGGAACATATTTTTATCCTAACTCTTATTTTCTCTATTCTCTAGTTTAACCATTATAGCGAATTAAAAGCGATTTTTCAATTTCTATTTCTTTTCAGTTTGGCTCCCTTATTTATAGGAAAATATGGTAAAATAGAACAGACTAAAAATCATCATTTCACGAAAGGATGCAAGATGAAAATTACGCAAGAAGAGGTAACACACGTTGCCAATCTTTCAAAATTAAAATTCTCTGAAGAAGAAACTGCTGCCTTTGCGACTACCTTGTCTAAGATTGTTGATATGGTTGAGTTGCTGGGCGAAGTCGACACAACTGGTGTCGCACCTACTACAACCATGGCTGACCGCAAGACCGTACTCCGCCCTGATGTGGCCGAAGAAGGAACAGACCGTGACCGCTTGTTTAAAAACGTACCTGAAAAAGACAACTACTATATCAAGGTACCAGCTATCCTAGACGATGGAGGAGATGCCTAATGACTTTTAATAACAAAACTATTGAAGACTTACACAATCTCCTTGTCTCTAAAGAGATTTCAGCAACTGAATTGACCCAAGCTACACTTGAAGATATCCAGTCTCGTGAGGAAGCCCTCAATTCATTTGTCACCATCGCTGAGGAGCAGGCTCTTGCTCAAGCCAAAGCCATTGACCAAGCTGGAATTGACGCGGATAATGTCCTTTCAGGAATTCCGCTAGCTGTTAAGGATAATATTTCTACAGACGGTATCCTGACAACTGCAGCCTCAAAAATGCTCTACAACTATGAGCCTATCTTTGATGCGACAGCCGTTGCCAATGCAAAATCTAAGGGCATGATCGTTGTTGGGAAAACCAATATGGACGAGTTTGCCATGGGTGGTTCTGGCGAAACATCATACTATGGACCAACCAAAAATGCTTGGGACCAAAACAAGGTTCCTGGTGGTTCATCAAGTGGTTCTGCCGCAGCTGTAGCTTCTGGGCAAGTTCGCTTGTCACTTGGTTCTGATACTGGTGGTTCCATCCGCCAACCAGCTGCCTTCAACGGGATTGTTGGTCTCAAACCAACCTACGGAACAGTTTCACGTTTCGGTCTCATTGCCTTTGGTAGCTCTCTAGACCAAATCGGACCTTTTGCTCCAACTGTTAAGGAAAATGCCCTCTTGCTCAACGCTATTGCCAGCGAAGATGCCAAAGACTCGACTTCTGCTCCTGTCCGCATTGCAGACTTTACTTCAAAAATCGGGCAAGATATCAAGGGAATGAAAATTGCTTTGCCTAAGGAATACCTTGGTGAAGGGATTGACCCAGAGGTTAAGGAAACCATTCTGAATGCCGCTAAACACTTTGAAAAACTTGGCGCCATCGTCGAAGAAGTCAGCCTTCCTCACTCTAAATACGGTGTTGCCGTTTACTACATCATCGCTTCATCAGAAGCTTCATCAAACTTGCAACGTTTTGACGGTATCCGTTACGGCTATCGTGCAGAGGATGCGACTAACCTTGATGAAATCTATGTAAACAGCCGTAGCCAAGGTTTTGGTGATGAGGTCAAACGTCGTATCATGCTTGGTACTTTCAGCCTTTCATCAGGTTACTACGATGCCTACTATAAGAAAGCTGGTCAAGTCCGTACCCTTATCATTCAAGATTTCGAAAAAGTCTTTGCGGATTACGACTTGATTTTGGGACCAACTGCTCCAAGCGTTGCCTATGATTTGGACTCACTCAACCACGACCCAGTTGCCATGTACTTGGCTGACCTCTTGACAATCCCAGTCAACTTGGCAGGTCTCCCAGGAATTTCCATCCCTGCTGGATTTGCTCAAGGTCTACCTGTCGGTCTGCAATTGATCGGTCCTAAATACTCTGAAGAAATCATTTACCAAGCCGCTGCTGCTTTTGAAGCAACAACAGACTACCACAAACAACAACCCGTGATTTTTGGAGGTGATAACTAATGAACTTTGAAACAGTCATTGGACTTGAAGTCCACGTAGAGCTCAACACCAATTCAAAAATCTTCTCACCTACTTCTGCCCACTTCGGAAACGACCAGAATGCCAATACCAACGTGATTGACTGGTCTTTCCCAGGAGTTCTGCCAGTTCTCAATAAAGGTGTTGTTGATGCCGGTATCAAAGCTGCTCTTGCCCTTAACATGGACATCCATAAAAAGATGCACTTTGACCGCAAGAACTACTTCTACCCTGATAATCCAAAGGCCTACCAAATTTCTCAGTTTGATGAGCCAATCGGTTACAACGGTTGGATTGAAGTGGAACTAGAAGACGGTACGACTAAGAAAATCGGTATCGAACGTGCTCACCTAGAAGAAGACGCTGGTAAAAACACCCACGGTACAGATGGCTACTCCTATGTTGACCTCAACCGCCAAGGGGTGCCTTTGATTGAGATTGTATCCGAAGCCGACATGCGTTCTCCTGAAGAAGCCTATGCTTATCTAACAGCCCTCAAGGAAGTCATCCAGTACGCTGGCATTTCTGACGTTAAGATGGAAGAAGGTTCTATGCGCGTGGATGCCAACATTTCTCTTCGCCCTTATGGTCAAGAGAAATTCGGTACCAAGACTGAGTTGAAAAACCTCAACTCCTTCTCTAACGTCCGTAAGGGTCTCGAATACGAAGTCCAACGTCAGGCTGAAATCCTTCGCTCAGGTGGTCAAATTCGCCAAGAAACACGCCGTTACGATGAAGCTAACAAGGCAACCATCCTCATGCGTGTCAAGGAAGGCGCTGCTGACTACCGCTACTTCCCAGAGCCAGACCTACCACTCTTTGAAATCTCAGATGAGTGGATTGAGGAAATGCGAACAGAATTGCCAGAGTTTCCAAAAGAACGCCGTGCACGCTACATATCTGATTTTGGCTTGTCAGACTACGATGCTAGCCAGTTGACTGCAAACAAAGTCACTTCTGACTTCTTTGAAAAAGCTGTTGCCCTCGGTGGTGATGCCAAACAAGTCTCTAACTGGCTCCAAGGTGAAGTCGCTCAGTTCTTGAATGCTGAAGGCAAAACACTGGAACAAATCGAATTGACACCAGAAAACTTAGTAGAAATGATTGCCATCATCGAAGATGGTACGATTTCTTCTAAGATTGCCAAGAAAGTCTTTGTCCACCTGGCTAAAAATGGCGGTGGCGCGCGTGAATACGTGGAAAAAGCAGGCTTGGTGCAAATCTCAGATCCAAATGTCTTGATCCCAATCATCCACCAAGTCTTTGCGGATAACGAAGCTGCCGTTGCCGACTTCAAGTCAGGCAAACGCAACGCAGACAAGGCCTTCACAGGATTCCTTATGAAGGCAACCAAAGGGCAAGCCAATCCACAAGTTGCCCTTAAACTCCTTGCACAGGAATTGGCCAAGTTGAAAGAAAGTGAGTAATTTACTCTTTATACACTTTTTTCTACTTTTAAGACGAGAATGAGACAAGGAGAATAAATGAACAAATTTTTACGATTGCTATTTGTCTTAGTCATCATCGCTATGTTAGGCGCTTCTATACTACAAATTTTCTTTCCATCGTACATGGGAAGCCACTCCGGGTACGGAATATCTGCTGGTTGGCAACGAGAAATTGGAATATGGAATTTAGCTGTATTGATTATTATTCTCGCTATCAATATTAAATACGATTGGTTCTATCTACGAATCGCACTTCTTGCTCTCATTATTGGCGGAATTGGAATAGGAACAAATCACTTACTCAATTATATGGAGTATCACTCTCCTGTAAATGCTATCGGTGCTTTTGAAAATTACTTGCTAGCAATAGGATGGATTGTGGGATGGCTCATCGAACGCCATTCCATAAAGAAGCTAAATGCTAGTAAATAACGCCTAGTATATCTTAAATGATTTTTAAAGGTTATTAAATAGTTTAATAATCATTCGAATTCAGAATGCTACCTTTTCAATCATATAGTTAGGAGACACATGAAAAAGTTTTACGCTCTTTTAATGACCTGCTTATTACTTGTTTTTCTATCCGTGCCTCAAATAGTTGATGCGGGTGTCGGACATTCCAGAAGTGGAGGGAGCAGCCGCAGTAGTTCCAGAAGTAGCAGCCGCTCAAGTGGAGGTGGAAGTCGTTCTGGCGGCTCATCCTACCACTACTACCGCTCTGGATACGGCTCATCCTCTGACAGTTCTACTAGCTCTCCCTATCTAGGATTTATGTTCATATTAGTTGGAGGAATCATACTAGTTGTTATCGTCAAATCCTTGCAGAATAAGTCTGGAGATTCGAGTTCAACCTACACTAATAATGATTATCAAACGCTCCATCGTCGAGTTGAACACAACACACTGGCCATTAGTCGTGTTAAAAATGGGGATCCAAACTTTGACGCTGATGCCTTCACATCTTGGGTTAAGGAAGTTTATCTTAAATTGCAGGTTGCCTGGACTGAGAAAAACTGGAATTCAGTCCGTGCGCTAGAAAGTACTAGTCTCTACTCCCAACATAGTACCCAACTCGAGGACCATATTCGAGCTAAAACAACCAATGTTTTAGAGAAAGTTTGTATCGAAAACGTTCGCATCAAGCAGTTCATTGAAAATCCTGACGGAAACGATACCTTAGTGGTGATTCTGTCATCTACCTTGCGGGACTATGTCATTGACGATGAGACTCGTCGTGTCCTCGAAGGAAATCCTAAAAAAGATCTCTTCACCGTGTATCAATTGAACTTTATCCGTCAACATGGTAGCCAAACGCAAGCAGTCAATCCAGACCAAGTTGTGAGCGACCACTGTCCAAACTGTGGCGCCCCATTAAAAATCTCTGCAGTTAGCGAGTGTGACTACTGTGGTGCCAATCTCTCTCGCAGTCCAAACCAATGGGTACTTGATACCTATGATGTTGTGGATGAAGACGAGCTTTATAATTAGGAGGAATTATGGGATTTATACGTGCAGCCTTATCAGCAGGCTTAAATAGTTTTAATGATAGTAAATTCAAGGAAGCCATTGTCCTTCCAGATAATGTCTCTGGCGATGCCTTGGCCGTCAAGGGTCAATTACTCACAAAAGACCCAGATGGACGTTCTCGTCACAGCAATCAAAATACTGGACTTTTGTCAGATGGCAGTGTGGTTATCGTTCCCCAAGGCTATACCGCTGTTTTGGTAAACAATGGTACCTTCCTTGGTGAAGTCCTCGAAGCTGGTAGCCACGAATGGCAAGCTGGTGATAATGCCTGGCTCCTTGAAAAAGGTGGTTTAAAGAGCACTTGGGAAAACTTTAAAAACCGTTTCTCTTTTGGTGGACAAGTCATCACCCAACAAGAAATCATCTTTATCCGCATGCAACCTATTGCAGGTAATAAGTTCGGCACACAAAATGCGGTCGAATACTTCAGCGAACGTTACCAACAACTGCTTAACATCCGTTTCTATGGCTTGTTTGATGTAAAAATAGCAGATCCAGTCCTCTTCTACGTGAGTTCTGTTAGCCGTCAAATTACTGACGGACAGCCATTTACTCTCCAAGATGTAGCTCAAGGAACGCTCCGTCAAAATATCGCACCAAAAATCGCGATTGCCATTGCCAAATATACCAACGAAAACAAGGTTGATATCTATAGCCTCAATGCCAACCAAGACACCTTTAACGAACTCGCTAAACAAGAGGTCAACAAGGTTTGGACAGGTCTCTACGGGATTGAAGCAACTAACATCTTGCTTGAAGACCTCAGCTACGACCAAGAAAGTCTTGATATCGTTCGCAAACTTGATAGTGAGCTCGTGGCAATGAAGTACAACACGATTGAAATCGAAGAACGCCGTGCTCGCAACGAAGCGCTTATGGCTGCTGCTGCCAACGAAGGAAATGGCAATGGGATGAACATGTTTATGGGCATGAATCTTGGTCAAACTCTGGGTGGTCAATTAAGCCAACAAGTCCAAAATCAAGCACCGGCTCAAAACACTGAGCAAACTGCCAGCAAGAATTTTTATATCGAAGTCGATGGAAAATACGTCCTCGTCACCAAAGACGAAGATGGCAATATCGTACCAGTCAACTAATTAAGATCCTTTTGACATTTGAGTAATGTTGTCTTTTATGGTACAATAAAGAGTAAATTATTTTATTAAAGAGGTAAAAACATGATTGAAGCAAGTAAATTAAAGGCTGGTATGACCTTTGAAACAGCTGACGGAAAATTGATCCGCGTTTTGGAAGCTAGCCACCACAAACCAGGTAAAGGAAATACCATCATGCGTATGAAATTGCGTGATGTCCGTACTGGTTCTACATTTGACACAAGCTACCGTCCAGAGGAAAAATTTGAACAAGCCATCATCGAGACAGTCCCAGCTCAATACTTGTACAAAATGGATGACACAGCCTACTTCATGAATACAGAAACTTACGACCAATACGAAATTCCTGTAGTCAACGTTGAAAACGAATTGCTTTACATCCTTGAAAACTCTGATGTGAAGATCCAATTCTACGGAACTGAAGTGATTGGTGTCACCGTTCCTACTACTGTCGAATTGACAGTTGCAGAAACTCAACCATCTATCAAAGGTGCTACTGTTACAGGTTCTGGTAAACCAGCAACGATGGAAACTGGACTTGTCGTAAACGTTCCAGACTTCATCGAAGCAGGACAAAAACTCGTTATCAACACCGCAGAAGGAACTTACGTTTCTCGTGCCTAATCTCTAGAAAGAGGTCATTCTATGGGAATTGAAGAACAACTTGGCGAAATCGTTATCGCCCCACGTGTACTTGAAAAAATCATTGCTATCGCTACTGCAAAAGTAGAGGGTGTACACTCTTTTTCAAACAAATCAGTATCTGACACCCTTTCAAAACTTTCTCTTGGCCGTGGTGTTTATCTTAAAAACGTGGACGAAGAGCTCACAGCAGATATCTATCTCTACCTTGAGTACGGAGTAAAAGTTCCTAAGGTAGCTGTTGCGATCCAGAAAGCTGTCAAAGATGCAGTCCGCAATATGGCTGATGTAGAACTCGCTGCCATCAATATTCACGTTGCAGGTATCGTTCCAGATAAAACACCAAAACCAGAATTGAAAGATCTATTTGACGAGGACTTCCTCAATGACTAGTCCACTATTAGAATCTAGACGCCAACTCCGTAAATGCGCTTTTCAAGCTCTCATGAGTCTTGAATTCGGTACGGATGTCGAAACTGCTTGTCGTTTCGCCTATACTCATGATCGTGAAGATACGGATGTGCAACTTCCAGCCTTTTTGACAGAGCTAGTTTCTGGTGTTCAGGCTAAAAAGGAAGAACTAGACAAGCAAATCACACAGCATTTAAAAGCAGGTTGGACCATCGAGCGTTTAACGCTCGTGGAAAGAAACCTCCTTCGCTTGGGAGTCTTTGAAATCACTTCATTTGACACTCCACAGTTGGTTGCTGTTAATGAAGCTATCGAGCTTGCAAAGGACTTCTCAGATCAAAAATCTGCCCGTTTTATCAACGGACTGCTCAGCCAGTTTGTAACAGAAGAACAGTAAACAGAAAAAGTGTTTGACAAATATCAAACACTTTTTTCTTTGCCTCCACTATCTAAAAAAATGATAATAGATATAATTGTAAACAAAAATCCAGATAGGTTTTGCATGATTGAGAAAGTTAAAAAAACTATGGCAGAGAATCGTTAATCTCAGATTGTCGGTAGAACGATAAACAAGGGCAAAAAAGAAACCAATCAGACTATAATATAATAAACTAATTGGGTCCCGATGAGATAGTATCAAATGACTGAGTCCAAAGATAAGGCCTGATAAGATGACATCTAAATAGTACTTTGACTTAGGAAAGAAGGTGTTCATAAAATACCCACGATCAAGCGTCTCTTCCAAAATAGGACTAATAACGACTGTTAAGATAAAACTAAGAACTGTAGATAGAAAGGTTGGTTGTCCATTAGAGTATAGAACCGAAAGAAGGTCTTGAAAGATATACTTGTTATCAATTAAGTGATGAAACTGTAATTGATAAGCATCCACCAATTGACGAATAAAATAAGTAGCCACTAGACCAACTATAAGGTAAAAGAATCTTGACTTCTTTGAGCCCTTTTTTTCAAAAATATAGAGCATCTTTTTCTTTTTCAACCAGCAGACGAATAAAACTACAAGAACTAGTTCCCAAACAAGTGAAATGATAGAATAGCCATCTATCCCCCATCCTAAAAACTTAGTCAGATACATAATCTCTAACTCTGGTAGATAAACCGATAGAAATACCAGTGATGTATAGACTCCCAAATGCCCTAGTTTTTTCATACTTACCCCTTTAATTTATCAATAGGTAATACCATAAGCACGTCTAGTCGCATGATTCAGTATTGTACTCCACTCTGTTGCTAAACTATATGCATATGGCGAATCTCAATGTCTATTATCAACTGCCCGAATCATTCGACCACCTGAAACTTGCTCTAACTCTTCAGATGAAAGAACTGTAAATGTTTCTGTACCTGTCATTGCAAGTACCTTCTTAAAATAGATTGTTGTAAGCTTGCATCTAACAGTATACTTCTTTTTTGTCTATTTTATATTCTATCTCCTCAACTGTCAATTTTTCACTCTGAATAGCATTTTCAATAAAAAATGAGACCTTTCTAGTCTCATTTAGTCATTCTTAATACTTTCTAAAGCGCTGGTAACGTTCTTCAATAAGTTGGTCGAGTGGTAGTTCTTGCAACCTATCTAGTTCTGCACGTAATTCATTTTTAACACAAGCTAGCAGTTCTTTACTTGAGAAATCCTCTTCTGGAATTATCTTGTCTACGATTCCCATTTCTAGGAGTTCATGTGAAGTGATTTTCATCAATTCTGCTGCTTCCATAGCACGACTGCCATCCTTCCAAAGGATAGAGGCAAATCCTTCAGGGCTAAGTACTGCGTAGATTGAGTTTTCTAACATCCAGACACGGTCAGCCACGGCTAATGCTAATGCCCCACCAGACCCTCCTTCACCGATAATAATGGCAATGATTGGAACCTTGAGGTCGCTCATTTCCATCAGGTTTCGAGCAATTGCTTCACCTTGTCCACGTTCCTCGGCTCCAACACCTGGGTAAGCACCTGCCGTATTGATAAAGGTCACAACTGGACGATCAAACTTCTCCGCTTGTTTCATCAGGCGCAAGGCCTTGCGATATCCTTCTGGATGAGGTTGCCCGAAATTTCGTTTGAGGTTGTCATGAAGACTCTTCCCCTTTTGGATACCGACGACAGTTACTGCTTGGTCACCTAACCAGCCAATTCCACCGATAACCGCACCATCATCACGAAAAGACCGATCTCCATGCAATTCGATAAACTCTTCAAAGATTCCATTGGCAAAATCAAGTGCAGTCAAGCGACTCTGCTCGCGTGCCTCTCTGACTATTTTTGCAATATTCATCCGCGACTTCCTCCATGCAATCTCACTAATTTAGCAATTGTTTCAGGCAATTCTCTCCGTTTGACAATTGCATCAACAAATCCATGTTCAAGCAAAAATTCTGCCTTTTGGAAGTCATCCGGCAAGGTCTCACGAACTGTATTTTCGATAACACGACGCCCAGCAAACCCAACCAAACTTTGGGGTTCCGCTAGGATAATATCACCCTCCATAGCAAAAGAAGCAGTCACCCCACCTGTTGTCGGATCGGTTAAAATAGTTAGGTAAAAAAGTCCTGCCTTGGAATGGCGTTGAACTGCCGCAGAAATCTTAGCCATCTGCATCAAACTCATGATTCCTTCTTGCATACGGGCTCCACCAGAAGCTGTGAAGAGAACGACTGGCAAGTTTTCTAACGTTGCATACTCAAACAAGCGCGTGATTTTTTCACCCACAACGGTTCCCATAGAAGCCATGATAAAGTTTGAATCCATGATCCCAAGGGCAACTTTTTGCCCCTTGATGCTAGCTGTACCAGTTAGTACGGCTTCATCCAAACCTGTCTTTTCACGCATTGTTGCAAGTTTTTTCTGGTAGCCAGGAAAGTTTAATGGATCTTGAGTTTCAATACCTGTAAACATCTCCACAAAGCTGTCAGAATCAATCGTCAAATCCAAGCGTTCCTGAGCTGAAATACGGAAAGTATAGCTACAATGGGGACAAATTCGTTCGCTCCCAAGATCCTTTTGGTAAATGGTGTGTTTACAACCAGGACACTGGGAGAAGAGTTCATCCGGAACCTCAGGCTTGGCTTGTGGTTTCTGCCTTACGGAACGGTTAGGATTGATCCGAATATACTTATCCTTTTTACTAAATAGAGCCATAACTCCCCCTTTTAGTTCTCATACTGTTTGAAAGTCTATTCTTTTTCTTGGTATTTTGGCAAGAAAGTTTCCATCAAGAAGGAAGTATCGTAATCACCAGCGATAACTCGGCGGTCTGAAATCAGATCCAACTGGAAGTCTGCATTGGTTTGCACTCCTTCAATATCAAGTTCATAAAGCGCCCGTTGCATTTTCATCAAGGCATCAAAACGATTCTCCCCATGAACAATGATTTTGGCAATCATACTATCATAGTAAGGGGGAATGGTATAACCTGGATAAACTGCTGAGTCCACGCGCAAGCCAACTCCACCACTTGGTAGATAGAGATTGGTAATTTTCCCTGGACTTGGAGCAAAGTTAAATGCTGGATTTTCCGCATTGATCCGGCACTCGATAGCATGACCTCGTAGGACGATATCTTCTTGTTTGAAAGGTAAAGGTTGCCCGGCAGCAATGCGAATCTGTTCCTTGACGATATCAACACCTGAAACAAACTCTGTGACTGGGTGTTCAACTTGCACACGAGTATTCATTTCCATGAAGTAGAAATTGCCACTCGCTTCATCGAGAAGAAATTCAATCGTCCCTGCATTTTCATAGCCTACAGACTCTGCTGCACGAACAGCCGCAGCACCAATTTCATGACGAAGGGTTTTGCCAATCGCAATAGATGGGCTTTCTTCTAAGACCTTTTGGTTATTCCGTTGGAGTGAACAATCCCGTTCACCAAGATGGACAACATGACCCTCTTGGTCCGCAAGGATCTGAACCTCAATATGGCGAGCTGGATAGATCACACGCTCAATATACATAGCGCCATTTCCAAAATTGGCCTTGGCTTCACTGGATGCTGTTTCAAAGGCTGCGACCAAATCTTCTGCCTTTTCAACCTTACGAATCCCTTTTCCACCACCACCTGCCGATGCCTTAAGCATGACTGGATAGCCAATTTTTTCTGCAACTGCAAGCGCCTCTTCAGCCGTGTGAACTTCACCATCAGATCCTGGGATAACTGGAACCCCAGCCTTGATCATTTGCTCACGCGCATTGATCTTATCTCCCATGGTATCCATTACAGCCCCAGAAGGACCGATGAACTTAATCCCCACTTCATCACACATCGTGGCAAACTTGGAGTTTTCGCTAAGAAAACCAAAACCTGGGTGGATGGCTTCTGCTTCTGTCAAGACTGCAGCAGACAAAATAGCGTTGATATTGAGATAAGATTCTGTCGCCTTACCAGGTCCAATACAGATAGCTTCATCCGCTAGGAGTGTGTGAAGAGCTTCCTTATCAGCAGTTGAATAAACTGCTACGGTTACAATGCCCAATTCACGCGCAGCTCGAATAATGCGAACCGCAATCTCACCACGGTTGGCAATCAAAATTTTACGAAACATGGAGAACCTCCTTAGTTTCCAATTGCAAAGGTAAGAGTACCACTCGCTGCAAGCTTACCATCTACTTCAGCCTTTGCTTCAACCACAGCAATCGTACCACGACGTTTGACAAAAGTAGCTGTCATAACTAATTGGTCACCTGGTACAACTTGCTTCTTGAACTTAACCTTGTCCATGCCAGCATAGAAGACCAGTTTCCCTTTATTTTCAGGTTTGGACAATTCCAAGACACCAGCAGTCTGAGCCAAGGCTTCCATGATAAGAACACCTGGCATAACTGGGTATTGAGGAAAATGACCATTGAAGAAAGGTTCGTTGATGGTCACATTTTTAATGGCAACAATGGTATCCTCGCTCACTTCCAAGACACGATCCACTAGGAGCATGGGGTAGCGATGGGGTAGAGCTTCTTTGATTCCTTGAATATCGATCATTTGATACGTACCAATCCTTTACCGAACTCAACCATTTCTTCATTTGAAACGAGAATTTCTGTCACCACACCATCCTTAGGTGCAGGAATTTCATTCATAACTTTCATGGCTTCGATAATCACCAAAGTCTGACCTTTTTTAACACTGTCTCCAACTGTGACAAAGGCAGGTTTATCTGGTCCAGCGGCCAAATAAGCCACCCCTACAAGTGGACTTTCAACGACATCACCCTCTGGAGCAACCGTCGTTTCAGCTAGTGCTGGAGCTTCTTCCACTGCACTCTCTACTGGAGTTGAAGGGACAGAAACTACTGGACTAGGAGCCACTGCAGCTGGCGCTGGAGCAACTTGAGCTGGTGCTTCAGAAGCTATTCTTGCTTCATTCTTACTGAACTGCAATTCGTCCGTTCCGTTTTTATAAGAAAATTCTCTCAAACTTGATTGGTCAAATTGAGCCATCAAGTCCTTGATCTCATTTAAATTCATAATTATTTATTCTCCCAACGTTTGAAAGCAAGAACCGCATTGTGTCCACCAAAACCAAAAGTGTTTGAAATAGCATAAGGGATTTCTTGCTCCAAGCCTTGTCCATAAACGACATTCGCTTCGATATAGTCTGACAACTCACTTGTTCCAGCTGTCATTGGTACATAGTTATGACGCATGGCTTCGATGGTAGCGATGGCTTCCACTGCTCCTGCAGCACCAAGCAAGTGTCCTGTAAAGGACTTAGTTGAAGATACAGGTACTTCTTTACCAAGAACAGCTACGATCGCACCACTTTCTCCTTTTTCATTAGCAGGAGTTGAAGTTCCGTGGGCGTTGACGTAAGCTACTTGCTCTGGAGAAATTTCTGCTTCTTCCAAAGCCAGTTTAATCGCCTTAATCGCACCTTGACCTTCTGGATGAGGTGAAGTCATATGGTAAGCATCACAGGTATTTCCATAACCAACTACTTCAGCCAAGATAGTTGCACCACGTTTTTCAGCATGTTCAAGGCTTTCAAGAACCAACATCCCTGAACCTTCTCCCATCACAAAACCATTACGGTCTTTGTCAAACGGAATAGAAGCACGAGTTGGATCTTCTGTAGTTGATAGAGCAGTCAATGCTTGGAAACCAGCGATGGCAAAAGGAGTGATAGATGATTCTGATCCACCTACTAACATGACATCTTGGAAACCAAACTTGATTGAACGGAAGGCATCCCCAATGGCATCATTTGATGAGGCACAGGCTGTATTGATTGATTTACAAACACCGTTTGCTCCAAAGCGCATGGCAACATTTCCCGAAGCCATATTTGGCAAGGCTTTTGGAAGTGTCAATGGCTTAACACGTTTTGGGCCTTTTTCATGAAGACGGATAACTTGGTCTTCGATTTCTTTAATTCCCCCAATACCTGAGGCAACGATGACACCAAAACGATCTTTATCAATTGCTTCTACATCAAGATTTGCATTTGTCACCGCTTCTTGAGCTGCGTACAAGGCATACAAAGAATAGTTATCAAAACGGTTGGTATCTTTTTTGACAAAGTATTTATCAAAGGGGAAATCTTGAACTTCTGCCGCATTGTGCACAGCAAATTCGCTGTGGTCAAACTTAGTGATTTCTCCAATTCCAATCTTCCCAGTTTGCAAACTGTTCCAAAATTCTTCTGGAGTATTTCCGATAGGAGAGGTCAATCCATAACCTGTTACTACAACTCGATTTAGTTTCATCTGTCTTACCTATATCTTTCCTTATTTTTTACATGCTAAGTCCGCCATCAACAGCGAGAACTTGTCCTGTCAAATAATCCTGTCCAGCCAGGAACACTGTAGCATCTGCGATATGTTCTGCTTGTCCAAAATGTTTCATTGGGATTTGTGCCAATGTCGCTTCCTTGACCTTATCAGACAAAACAGCAGTCATATCCGATTCGATCATCCCTGGGGCAAGAGCATTTACGCGTACATTGCGATTGGCAACTTCACGTGCTACTGACTTGGTAAAACCAATCAAACCTGCTTTAGAAGCTGCATAGTTGGCCTGCCCAATATTTCCCATCAAACCGACCACACTGGACATATTGATGATCGCACCTTCACGTGCCTTTATCATCTGTTTCAAGACTGCTTGCGTCATATTGAAGGCACCTGTCAAGTTGATTTTAATCACCTTTTCAAAGTCCTCTTCGGTCATCTTGAGCATAAGCGTATCTTGAGTGATCCCAGCATTGTTGACCAAGACATCGACAGAACCGAGTTCTGCAATTGCTTGATTTACCATACGCTTGGCATCTGCAAAGTCTGAAACATCACCTGAGATTGGTACCACTTTGACGCCGTAGTTTGAAAACTCAGCCAGCAATTCTTCTGAGATTGCTCCACGACTATTCAAAACTACATTAGCACCTAGTTGGGCAAATTTGTGAGCAATGGCAAGTCCGATACCACGACTTGAACCTGTTACAAAGACATTTTTGTTTGTAAGTTGCATTCTATCTCTCCTGTTTCCTGTTGTATTTTGTGGGAGAAGGGATCATTAGTTTCCTAACAAAGCATCCAAGCTTGCTTGGTCTTCAACGTTAGCTAGCTGAGCTGTTTTATCGATTTTTTTGACAAAGCCTGATAGGACCTTACCAGGACCAATTTCAATAAAGTTGGTTACCCCAGCATCCTGCATCACAGCAATACTTTCATAAAAACGAACAGGTTCTTTGACCTGACGCGTCAAAAGCTCTTGGATTCGATCTTTTTCCATAACAGTAGCTTCCGTATTGCCGACTAGTGGGCAAGTAAAATCAGAGAAACTCACTCCCTCAAGAGCTCCAGCTAGTTGCTGACTGGCTGGCTCAAGAAGGGCTGTATGGAAAGGACCAGATACATTTAAAGGAATCAATCGTTTTGCTCCTGCTTCCTGCAAGAGTTCAACTGCGCGGTCAACCGCAGCCACCTCACCACCGATGACGATTTGGCTTGGGGTGTTGTAGTTAGCTGGAGTCACTACTCCAACTTTAGAGGCTGTTTCACAAGCTTCCTCAATCACTTCAACTGAAGTGTTTAGGACGGCAACCATCTTTCCAGAGCCTGCAGGTGCAGCTTCTTCCATATAAGCCCCACGCTTAGCAACCAAGGCAACTGCATCCTCAAAGTCCAAGGCACCACTTGCTACAAGAGCAGAATATTCTCCAAGAGACAATCCTGCTACCATATCTGGCTGGTAACCCTTTTCTTTCAATAGTCGGTAAATAGCAACCGAAGTCGCTAAAATAGCTGGCTGCGTATATCGAGTCTGGTTTAACTTGGTTTCTTCCTTATCAATCAAGTCACGAAGATCATAACCCAAAACCTGACTGGCTTGGTCAATTGTTTCCTTGACGATAGGATAGCGATCATAGAGATCACGACCCATTCCTAGATACTGAGCACCTTGACCCGCAAATAGAAAGGCTGTTTTATTCATTTCTTACAACTCCTGCCCAACGAGAGGCTTCTTCTTGAATTTTTTTGGCTGCGCCATAGTATAGATCTTTTAGGATTTCTTCGACAGTTTCCTCTTTAGAAACCAAACCAGCGATCTGACCTGCCATGACAGATCCACCTTCTACATCTCCATGAACAACGGCTTTAGCAAGAGCACCAGCCCCCATTTGTTCAAAGATTTCTAAATCTGGATTTTCTTGTTTAAAGGCATCTTTTTCAGCCTGCTCAAAGTCACGTGTCAACTGGTTTTTAATGGCACGAACAGCATGTCCAAAGTGTTGAGCGGAAATAGTCGTATCGATATCACGCGCTTTTAAGATTTTTTCCTTGTATTTTGGATGGGCGTTAGATTCCTTAGCTACTACGAAACGCGTACCAACTTGAACAGCCTCAGCACCAAGCATAAAGCCTGCAGCGACACCTTCACCGTCCGCAATTCCTCCAGCTGCGATAACTGGAATTGAAACAGCTGCAGCAACTTGGCGAACCAAGGTCATCGTTGTTAATTTACCAATATGTCCACCGGCTTCCATTCCCTCTGCAATAACTGCATCTGCACCAATTTTTTCCATGCGTTTTGCCAAAGCAACACTTGGAACAACAGGAATAACTGTAATTCCTGCATCATGGAAACGAGTCATGTATTTACTTGGATTTCCTGCACCAGTTGTAACCACCTTGACCCCTTCTTCAATCACGAGATCAACGATGTCTTCTACAAAAGGTGACAAGAGCATGATGTTGACACCAAAAGGTTTGTCCGTAAGTGATTTGATTTTATCGATATTAGCCTTCACGACCTCTTTAGGTGCATTCCCACCACCGATGATCCCTAGACCACCAGCTTTTGATACTGCACCAGCCAAGTCACCATCCGCAACCCAGGCCATTCCTCCTTGAAAAATAGGATAATCAATGTTCAATAATTCTGTAATACGTGTTTTCATAGTGCCTCCATCATTCCTTGCTTACGTAATAGTTCGATGAGTTTATCATTTGAGTCTCAAACTATTACCTAAACAAGAGGGAGTGGGTTTCCCCTACTCCTTCTAGTAATATGTTAATTATTTTGTTTGCTCTTCAACGTAGGCAACCAAGTCACCAACTGTTTTCAAGTTATCTTCTGCTTCGATTTGGATATCGAAAGCATCTTCGATTTCAGAGATTACTTGGAACAAGTCCAATGAATCTGCATCCAAATCATCAAAAGTAGATTCAAGTGTTACTTCTGATGCGTCTTTCCCAAGTTCTTCAACGATAATTTCTTGTACTTTTTCAAATACTGCCATGATAGGACTCCTTTAAAATATAAAAAATTTATAACTATGTGTTTACCACATGATTACCTAGATTGTAAGAATGAGTGTGCCCCATGTCAAACCTCCACCGAAGCCTGATAGGAGAATCGTCTGGCTACCATCTAAACGAATCATGCCATTCTCCACACACTCTGAGAGCAAAATCGGGATACTTGCTGCACTGGTATTTCCATACTCCATCATATTGGCAGGAAGCTTGTCTCGGTCTACGCCGATCTTCTTAGCCATCTTATCCAAAATGCGGATATTTGCCTGATGAAGCAAGAGATAATCCAATTCTGATGCTGCGATTGGACCATTTTCAATGGTTTCTTTGATTGATCTAGCAACATCACGATTTGCAAAATCAAAAACTGCTCGTCCATCCATTTTCAAAAAAGCAGGAACTGCTTCTTGATCCGAGAAAGGAGAAGCCAAAGCCGTTTGACCATAGGTCAAACACTCGCTCCGAGAGCCATCTGTATAGAGACTTTCTACAAGGAAGTGCCGTGTTTCGCTCGCTTCCAAGAGAACCCCGCCAGCTCCATCTCCAAAGAGAACAGCTGTCGAACGATCTGACCAATCAACTGCCTTAGATAAGGTCTCAGCCCCGATAACAATCCCTTTTTTGAACTGTCCAGAACTTAAAAACTTTTCTGCAGTTGAGAGAGCGAATACAAAGCCACTGCAAGCTGCTGTCAGATCGAAGGCGAAAGCTCTATGAGCTCCGATATTTGCCTGAACTCGAGCTGCTGTGGAAGGCATCATCGAGTCTGGAGTAATCGTCGCTACAATTATAAAATCAATCTGATCCGCTGTTAAGCTCCCTTTAGCCAGCAAGCTCTTAGCAACTTCTGTCGCCAAGTCACTTGTAGACTCTGTTTTTGAAATATGTCTCTGTTTAATTCCTGTCCGACTTGAAATCCACTCATCGCTTGTGTCCATGATTTGGGCTAAGTCATGATTAGTGACCACTTGCTCCGGAACATAATGAGCAACCTGGCTTATCTTTGCAAAAGCCATTATTTCAAATCCTCCAAAAATTGATAAAGGTTCGTTAAGCCTCTGCCCATGACTTCTTTTTCCTCAGGGCTCATGCCATCGATGATTTTTTCGACCATAGCCTTGTGGAATCGTTTATGAAGGCGGTGAACCAAACGACCTTTCTTTGTCAAATGCAGATAGACCACTCGACGGTCTTGGTCAGAACGAATACGCTCAATATAACCTTTTCTCTCCAGGTTATTCAAACTCGTCGTAACTGTTCCCAGGGTCACCATCAGTTCTTTTGAAACCTTACTTGGCGTTGCCTCCGGGAACTTCCCAATCACATCGATCGTGTGCATTTCTTTGATGGAGATGTCTTTGAATCGACTACCTCGTAAGCTAACCTCCTCAATCACAAGGACGTTATTAAAAATAGATGTTAGATAATCATTTACTTGTTGGTAGTCCAAATCGTTTCCCTCCCCCTCAAAAAGCTTTTACAATCAAAACATTTGATAAAAGAAGTATAACAAACTTCAAAAAATTGTGCAAGTATTTTTTTACATTCCTGTAAATTTCGGTCTTCTTCTTTCAGAATGTGCTCGAACCCCTTCTTTAAAATCTTCAGTCAAAGATAACGATTCTTGTAGTTTCAATTCTAATTCAGCATAATTCTGCCAATCCTTAAATTGACTTTCCCAAACTAACTTTTTAATCGCTGCGTATGAGTTTGCTGAACCTCTTCTTAATTTTTTCAGAACTTGTTCTCTTGTTTTTTCTAATTTGTCAACTTCACAAACACGGTATACCACGCCCCATTCTAGCGCTTTTTCAGCAGTCAAAGCTTCACCTGTCATGGCAAGTTGTGCAGCCCGTGTTACCCCGATACTACGACTCAAGAGATGAATCCCACCAGCGTCTGGCGCCAATCCAACTCCGACAAAGGCTTGAATGAATTTTGCCTTGTCAGTCGCTAAACAGAAATCAACTGCTACTGCCATATTTGCTGCAGCACCAGCAACCGCTCCATCTACCTCCATCAAAACAGGTTTAGGAATTTGCTTGATTTTAAAAGAAATTGTATTGACTAATTCTGCAATCTTATTCAAAGAAGGGATATCATCTTCGTCTACTGCGCGTTTCATCTCAACCAAGTCTCCTCCAACTGAAAAGACCTTCCCATTCGCATTAATCAAGATGAACTGCACAGCTTGATCCTGCTCCGCTAGAGTCAAAGCTTCTAAAATTTCCTCACACATTGGGATATGGAAACCATTTGCCACTTCGGGACGATTCAAAGTAATGATAGCCAGATCATCTACGATCTGATATAAGATATGATTCATAGCTTCTCCTTTTATTTTGTAAGGCAATAAAATTGTTTTATCATCAAAGTATACCTTTTTTTGGATAAAGAGGCAAGGAAAAACTAAAGGAAAGTGTCTCAGCTGATTATTTACCCATCATTTATGAGTGTGAGTAAAATTTGACACCCTTACTTTTAAACTGTTATCGCTTTTCAAAATAAGTTAATGTTTTCTTCTATTATAATAGGAAGTTATTTTCTTCATTGAAAAATGCCCCTCTTTCTGCTATAATCGTATAAAATACTTACTTGAGGAGTCCTTATGAAGGTTGTAAAATTTGGCGGAAGCTCGCTTGCCTCTGCTGGTCAGTTAGAAAAAGTCTTAAACATCGTTAAAAGTGATAAAGAACGCCGTTTTGTAGTTGTTTCTGCACCCGGTAAACGCAATGCTGAAGATACCAAGGTAACTGATGCTTTGATTAAATACTATCGCGACTATGTGGCTGGAAATGACATCAGTGCTAGCCAAAGCTGGATCATTGACCGTTATGCCGCTATGGTTAGTGAACTAGGGTTAAAACCTGCTGTTTTAGAAAAAATCTCTAAAAGTATTCGTGCCTTGGCAACTCTTCCTATAGAGGACAATGAATTTCTCTATGATACCTTCCTAGCGGCTGGAGAAAATAACAATGCCAAATTGATTGCAGCCTACTTTAACCAAAACGGCATTGATGCACGCTATGTTCACCCAAGAGAAGCTGGGATTGTTGTCACAAGTGAACCAGGAAACGCACGCATCATTCCATCTAGTTATGACAAGATTGAAGGCTTGGCTGATAGCAACGAAGTTCTTGTTATCCCTGGTTTCTTTGGTGTGACTAAGGAAAATCAAATCTGTACTTTTTCACGTGGAGGTTCAGATATCACAGGTTCTATCATTGCAGCAGGTGTTAAGGCTGATCTCTATGAGAACTTTACAGACGTAGATGGTATCTTTGCTGCCCACCCTGGTATCATCCACCAACCACACTCCATTCCTGAATTAACCTACCGTGAAATGCGTGAGTTGGCTTACGCTGGATTTTCAGTTCTTCATGACGAAGCTCTTCTACCCGCTTACCGCGGAAAAATTCCTCTTGTCATCAAGAATACCAACAACCCTGACCACCCAGGAACACGCATTGTTTTAGAACACAGTAGTGATAAATTCCCAGTAGTAGGGATTGCGGGTGACTCAGGATTCGTCAGCATCAACATGTCAAAATACCTCATGAACCGCGAAGTCGGGTTTGGTCGCAAGGTTCTGCAAATCCTTGAGGACCTCAATATCGGTTGGGAACACATGCCTACAGGTATCGACGATCTTTCAATCATCCTCCGCTCTCGTGAATTGACTCCTATCAAAGAAGAAGAAATTCTACGTCAACTCGTTCAAAAGGCTGAAGTGGACCATGCTGAAATCGAGCATGACCTTTCCATCATTATGATTGTCGGAGAAAAGATGAAGAGCCATATCGGGGTAACTGCTACTGCAACACGAGCTTTGTCTGAAAATAAAATCAACATCCAGATGATGTCCCAAGGGTCAAGTGAAGTTTCCATCATGTTTGTTGTCAATAAAGAGCAAGAAAAAGCAGCTATCAAGGCTCTCTATCAGGCCTTTTTCGGTGAAAGTAAGGAAGACTAATCATGGCCCAATCACTCAATCAAGTCATTGACCTCCAAACCACTGGGACATCTTACCTCTCTATCTCTGGAAAAGTTGGAAAATTTTTAGTCGGGGATCAAGCCTTAGAGTTTTATCCTGATGTCAATGTCGAACAATATATTCAAATCCCCTGGTCCAGCATTCAGCAAATCGGAGCTAACGTAAGTGGTCGCAAGATCAGCCGCCACTTTGAAGTCTTCACTGATCAAGGAAAATTCCTCTTTGCTTCAAAAGACTCTGGAGCTATCCTCAAAATCGCTCGGGAAAAATTAGGAAACGACAAGGTTGTGAAACTTCCGACTCTACTCCAGACCATTGGACAAAAACTTAACAATCTATTTGCAAAAAAGTAGAAACTTTAGTATAATCATAGCAACGGATAAGTAAGTTATCTCCTTCTTTCAGAAAGTCTGCGGGTGCTGCGAGCAGATAGGAGGGATAGGTGAAATTCTACCGTTGTTCACAATTACATACACAATCAAGTGCACACCTGTGAAGTTGGATGGAACCGTGGCCCTGCCACTCCAACACTTTGTCAGGTGTGCTTTTTTCATAAAGGAGTTCTTATGTTAGATATTAAACGTATTCGTACAGACTTTGATGCTGTCGCTGAAAAATTAGCTACACGTGGTGTAGATCCTACTGTCTTAAATGAGATGAAAGAAATCGATGCTAAACGTCGTGATATCTTGGTCAAGGTTGAAACTCTCAAGGCAGAACGTAACACAGTTTCTGCTGAGATTGCCCAAGCTAAGCGCAACAAGGAAAATGCCGATGACAAGATTGCTGCGATGCAAACCCTATCTGCTGAAGTCAAAGCCTTGGATGCTGAATTGGCAGAAATTGATGCTAAATTAACAGAATTCACCACTACTCTTCCAAACATCCCTGCTGACAGTGTTCCTATCGGAGCTGATGAAGATGACAATGTGGAAGTCCGTCGTTGGGGGACTCCACGCGAGTTTGACTTCGAACCAAAAGCTCACTGGGATCTTGGTGAAGACTTGGGTATCCTTGACTGGGAACGCGGTGGTAAGGTAACGGGCGCTCGCTTCCTCTTCTATAAAGGCCTCGGTGCTCGTTTGGAACGTGCTATCTACAACTTCATGTTGGATGAGCATGGTAAAGAGGGCTATACGGAAGTTATCACGCCTTACATGGTTAACCATGACTCAATGTTTGGTACTGGTCAATATCCAAAATTTAAGGAAGACACTTTTGAATTGAAAGACACTAATTATGTCCTCATTCCTACAGCTGAAGTACCTCTTACAAACTACTACCGTGATGAAATCCTTGACGGTAAAGACCTACCAATCTACTTTACCGCTATGAGCCCATCATTCCGTTCTGAGGCTGGTTCTGCAGGTCGTGATACACGTGGCTTGATTCGTTTGCACCAATTCCATAAGGTTGAAATGGTCAAATTTGCCAAACCAGAAGAATCTTATGAAGAATTGGAAAAAATGACAGCTAACGCTGAAAATATTCTTCAAAAACTCAACCTTCCATACCGTGTGGTTGCCCTCTCTACTGGGGACATGGGCTTCTCAGCTGCCAAGACTTACGACTTGGAAGTTTGGATTCCAGCCCAAAATACCTATCGTGAAATCTCAAGCTGTTCAAATACAGAAGATTTCCAAGCCCGTCGTGCCCAAATCCGTTATCGTGATGAAGCAGATGGCAAGGTGAAACTCCTTCACACCTTGAATGGTTCTGGACTTGCAGTTGGACGTACAGTGGCTGCCATTCTTGAAAACTACCAAAATGAAGATGGTTCTGTAACTATTCCAGAAGCACTTCGTCCATATATGGGTGGAGCTGAAGTTATCAAACCATAAAAAAATAAGGCCTAGCTATTTCTAGCTAGACCTTTTTTCGTAACCAAATCAGATAAGCACCCAAGACAAAGAATAAAATAGTTAGGCAAATAACGGTTTCAGCCAATACCAGATAATCCAGAAATGGAAGTTTCAAAATTCCCTGAGCCATCTTGAGCGAAGTAGCTGTGATAATGGTTGGGAAGGTTAGGGCTGAGAAGGCTGGTTGAAAGCCTTGTTTTAAAATATTGGGTAGGCGAGTTAAAACAAAGAAAAAGAAGGATTGAGATGCCAAAATCATGACAATCAAGAGCCAAGTCGGTAGGCTTGCTCCTCCAACTCGAACTAGAGAAGCCAAGAGTAGGGAAAAGGGAGCACAGTAGATTCCTTCCTGTCCAAGCAAGGCCACTGGGAGTGGATCTTTCTTTAAATCCCTATAAATAAGGGGATAGAGATAGAAGGTCAAGACAAAACCAAAACTCAAGGTCGCATAGGCAATTTCAATGATACCGACAAGAGGATAGGTCAAGGCTGCTACTGCTATTCCCACATAGAGTACCGTCCAGCTAGGAGTCGCATTGACCCTCCGACCTGAACAGGCAAATTTGATGGTAAAAGTAGCAATCAAAGCCAAATCCAAGAGAAATGAAAACCACCAGATCCCTTGTGCTACTATAGGAAGAGCAGGGAATACGCGAAAGACATAGGTCGATAAAATCATCCCAGCCATAGGAAAAGTGGCCATCCCAGATAAAAGAGGGGGCCTGGTCAATTCTTGCTTGGTTTCTCCCCAATTAAAAAGATGAAGAATCAGAAAGAAAATCCACAACACTAGACCAATCAGACTTAATAAATGTGACAGAACTGGCCAAGTATCTGCAATCAGATTTCCTGCACCTGCTAAACCTAATAAACAGCCAGAGAATACTAAGGGGAGCTTTTTCATCCGAGCCTCCAATAATCATGTTATTATTAGTATAGCATAAAAGCGCTTAAAATAGCATAGAAAAATGAAGACTGGATTGCTCAGTCTTCATTTTTTCTTTCTGATTCGAACTAGGCATAAGGTTGCAATTCTGGATTAATTGGCGTATTGGCTAGATTGTTGGCATAGTTACAAAGGCTAGCAAGACTAACACCCAGAATCACATCCAAGGCATTTTGTTGCGTGTAGCCAGCTTCCAAAAATTCAGCCAAGGCTTCATCTCCTACACGCCCTTTGGTATTGATGACCGCCAAGGTAAACTTAGCTAGGGTGTCCAATTTAGGATCTGTTTCAATCGGAGTGCGGTTGCGGAGAGCTTGGAGAAGATCATCATTCATCTGGATTTGTTTGATTGAAAAGGCTGTGTGACCTGCGACGCAGAAAGCACAACCATTGGTTACGGCAGCTGTGATTTGCACTACTTCACGCTCTACTGGTGTCAGGCTGTTGCGACGGTTGATGGCTCCGACAGTTCGGTAGGCTTCAAGCGCGGTAGGAGCGTTGGCCAAGAGACCGATTAGGTTGGGAATATAGCCATTGTTATCTTTTTGTACTGTTTCAAGAACTTCTTTTACTTCTGCTGGTGCTGATTCTACTGTGTGGATGGTAAATGTTGTCATAAGAAACCTCTTTTCATTTTATTGTCATTTAGTCTATCATAGAATTTCACCCTTGGATAATATATATTTTCAATCGCCTTGATAGAAAATGTCTATGAAATGAAAAAAATCACACTAAAAGTGTGATTGGGTTAGTGTTTAAAATACTTTCTGGTTTCGGAAATAACGACTGGCGACAAGACCAAGAGGGCAATCAAGTTTGGTAAAGCCATCAAGGCATTGACGATATCTGCGATAATCCAAACCATATCCAACTCGATAAATCCTCCCAACAAGACCATGAGCACAAAGACCACTCGATAGAGCCAGATAAAGCGAACGCCAAAGAGAAACTCAAAACAGCGCTCTCCGTAGTAGTTCCATCCGAGAATCGTCGTAAAGGCAAAGAGTACAAGGAAAATGGTCAAGAGGGCAGGTCCAAAGTGTGAAAAAACTGTTGAAAAGGCTGACTGGGTCAAGGCAACTCCATTCAAATCACCACTCCAAACCCCAGTTACCAAGATTGTCAGACCTGTCAGAGTGCAGATAATCAAAGTATCAATAAAGGTTCCTGTCATGGAAATCAAGCCTTGCTCGACAGGTTCATTTGTCTTAGCCGCAGCCGCTGCAATGGGAGCAGAACCAAGACCAGATTCGTTAGAGAAGACTCCCCGCGCCACACCATTTTGGATAGCCATCCGAATGCTGGCACCTGCAAAACCACCTACCGCAGCAGCTGGACTAAAGGCTGAAGTAAAGATGAGGGCAAGTGTGGCTGGGATTTTCTCGATATTAAAGAGAATAACTGTAAGAGTTCCTAAAATATAGACAATAGCCATAAAAGGAACCACTGCTGTCGAAACTTTTGAAATGGATTTGAGGCCACCAAAGACGGCAATCCCTACAAAAATGGATAAAATCAGAGCTGTGATAGCTGGATCAACTTGGGCTGTATTTTGAATGGATTCTGTAATCGAATTGACTTGGGTAAAGGTACCAATCCCTAGAAGGGCTACCAATACACCCGCTAGGGCAAAGAAGATAGCAAGTGGACGCCACTTTTCTCCCATCCCCAAAAGGATGTAATGCATGGGTCCTCCAGCTACAGCTCCATTTGCATCCTTTGTGCGATATTTGATAGCTAGCAAGCCTTCGGCATATTTGGTCGCCATCCCAAAGAAGGCCGCCATCCACATCCAAAAGAGGGCCCCTGGTCCCCCAACCTTAATGGCTGTTGCGACCCCGATGATATTTCCCGTACCAACGGTGGCGGCTAAAGCCGTACAGAGAGCAGCAAAGCTCGACACATCGCCATGCCCCTTATCCTTGGTAAAGATCAGCTGAAAGTCCTTAGGGAGACGAGCTACCTGCAAAAGACCTAGTCGGATGGTCAAATAGATACCTGTTCCGACCAATAAGATCAAGAGGGGAGGCCCCCAAACGAAAGCATCAAGCGCTTTAAGCAATTCTAACATGTCCTTCTCCTATCTTTCAACCCCAAAAGAAAGAGCACATGCAAGATACATGTACTCTGGAATGCTTAGATAAATGCCTAAAAGCGGTCTATCCTAGCTCTGTCCTTTTACCTGAGAGTTTGAGCAGTTGCCTGCCTTGCCCCTTCGGTGCCTTTACGGTCTCTCCAGAGTTCCGTCCATTTACAGTCATGGAAAACAAACCTTTCTCCACTTCTATTAAACTTCATTCGGTGTTGGTATTTAATTTTTTATTATTTTACAAGAAAAGTTAGTCTTTGTCAATATATTATTTGAAAAAAGATGGATTTTCACTTCTTTTTCAAAAAAAGAGACGTACTCTTTTTTAACCTTTAAAGGTCACAATGGTTGCGCCACTACCGCCAGCATTCTGTGGAGCATAGCCGAAAGTCTTAACATGTTTGTTTCTTTGTAGGTATTTGGTGACTCCTTCACGGATGACACCTGTTCCGATACCATGGATGATGTCGACTTGCGCCATGTTATTGAGCAGGGCTTGGTCAATAAAGGCGTCCAGCTCATTCATGGCCTCTTCGTACCGTTTGCCTCGGAGATCCAGTCTCGCTTGCGGACCACGACCAGAAGCACGTTTGACGACATTGACTTGTTTTTTCTTGACTGGGGCTTCTTGTTGGGCTTGAACAAGGCCAAATTCTTTCTCCTCCAAGGTCATCTTGATCAAGCCAACTTGGGCTTCCCAACGGCCGTCCTTAAGCTGATTGGTCAAGGTTCCACGCTGACCATAACTGAGAACAATGATATCATCCCCAACCTTTGGAGCTCGTTTTTTCTTGGCTTTTTGAAGGACCTTGTTTTTAGACAAGTCGACTTTTTCAGGAGCCAGTTTTTTCAGCTCAGCCTTGGCTTCAATGATTTCGTGAGGTTTGAGTTGAGACTTACTATGGAGATTTTTGAGAATCTGATCACTTTCACTTAGAGCGAGTTCCACAATCTCGGCAGCTTGTTCACGCGCCTTGTTGAGCTCAGTTTCCTTTTCACGATTGAGCTCGTTATAGAGTTTT
Source organism: Streptococcus sp. CM6 (assembly GCF_000526095.1). NCBI lineage: Bacteria > Bacillati > Bacillota > Bacilli > Lactobacillales > Streptococcaceae > Streptococcus > Streptococcus sp. CM6. The sequence goes on from NZ_JATS01000018.1 coordinate 288,292, forward strand.
TTGAGTGCACGGTTCATCTTGAGGTTTTCTTGCTCCACCTCGCGAATATTGTCCAAGCGTTTGCGACTTTCAAGCGTTTGCTCTTCTAATTGCTCAATGATACGGTTGACATCATTATCTTGATTGACCTGCTGGCTGGCATCTCCTACGATGACATCTGACAAGCCCAGACGTTTGGCAATTTCAAAGGCATTGCTTCGACCAGGAACTCCCTGCATAAAGCGATAGGTCGGACGCAGGCTGGCTGTGTCAAACTCCATGCTGGCATTTTGCACAAAGGCTGTCTCAATACCATAAGCCTTGAGTTCTGGATAGTGGGTCGTCGCCATAGTCTTGACCTGACGCAGACGAAGATCCTCCAGAATAGCCATAGCAAGGGCGGCTCCCTCTTGAGGATCTGTACCAGCCCCGAGCTCATCTAGCAATAAGAGCGAGTGCTGATTGACCTTGCCAAGAATATCTACGATATTGGTCATGTGGCTGGAGAAGGTAGACAAACTCTGCTCAATAGACTGTTCATCGCCAATATCGGCGAAGATTTCCTCGAAAATACCGACACGGCTCCCCTTATCAGCTAAAATGGGCAAGCCAGATTGGGCCATGAGTTGAGTCAAGCCTAGGGTTTTGAGCATGATGGTCTTCCCACCAGTATTGGGACCTGTAATGACAATGGTCGTTAATTCCTTACCAAAGTGTACATCATTTGCAACAGCATTTTTGACCAAAGGATGGCGAACATGAAGGAGTTGAATCTCTTGATTCTCTGAAAGTTGAGGAACGACTGCTTGTCTTTCTTGGATGAAACGTACCTTGGCACGAATCAGATCCAGATGGCCGATGATCCAAGCGTCATTAGCAACCTCAGCAGCATGAGGACGAACCCGTTCCGATAGTTCCTGCAGGATGCGAATCATCTCATAGCGTTCGTCAGCTCGCAGACTAGCGATTTCTTCGCTCAGTTTCACGACCTCACGTGGCTCGATGTAGACCGTGTTTCCACTGGCAGAGATGTCATGGACAACACCTGCAATCTTATTGCGATAGGTGTTCTTTACTGGTAAAACTTGACGGCCATTTCTGCTAGCGATAATCCCTTCCGTCAACATCTGAGATTTTTGTTTAAGTAAGTCTTGCAAGACATCTCGAACTTGACTCTCGCTATCATGGATTTTCCGGCGAATGCGTGCTAGCTCTTCACTGGCAAAATTTTCGATAAATCCAGCATCATTTAGAGCTTGGAGACTCCCTTGCAAGTGTGGAAAATCATGTAGTTTTTCAAACCATCTCGCCAACTGCTCCAAGCGTACATTTTCAAGATTGGCATAAAAACCTTGCAACTCTCTGCTAGCCAGCAAGACCTGTTTGAGGAGCAAAAACTCCTCAATATTGAGGTCCGCCCCCATCTCCAGACGCTTGCAAACAGCTGATATCTCACGCGTCGCTAGGATGGTAAAGTGAGGTTGCTCCACAAATAGAGCTTGCATTTCCTCCATCTCTGTAAAGGCTTGTTTGATCTTATCCACCTTGGCAGTTGGAGCCAAGCCTTTTAGCTCCTCTAGGCCTTGTTCTGTCAGGAGATGCGGTTCAAACAAGGCTTTGATTTTATTAAATTCTAAGGTTTCTAGTATTTTTGTATTCATATTTTTTCCTTGTATGCTGGTTTACAAGATTATAGCAACTATAGGTTTTGACCTAGTCCTCCAATCTGTAAACAAAGGGCTAGGAAAAATCCCGCCCTTTCTATCCGATTAAATTTGTCACCCAGAGTTGTTTGATAAGGTTTGTCGTAAAAGGGACACTTTGGATGATGTGTTTGGCTACTGTATTTTTTTCGAGTGAATTTTGAATGACTGCCAGAGGCACCGTTGCAAGGATGGTCAGAATCATTTGCAAGACAAATAAGGTTACCAATAGAGACAAAAGGCCTGATCCGATACGCAACCATTTGACATCGAGCTTTTTAGTTGGAATCAAGTGCAGGAACAAACCGATAAAACGTCCGATACTGTAACAAATTCCGAAAACTAAAAAGTAGGCAAGACCCGCATAAAAGACCTTGTCTAGGTGAAACAGCTGGTCTGAAGGGAAGAAAAAGGTGCCCTGTCCTTCTTGAGGATTGGCATAAGGGACAAGCAAGTGGAAGTGATCTCCCAGCGATTTATAAAACTGTCCCGCAACAAAGGCTGAAATCACTGCAACGAGGAAATAATAAACTTGCAGTACCAAGCCTCTACGGTAGCCGATGTAAAAACCCCAAGCAAGAACCAATAAGAGTAGGATTGAAATCATAGGGAATCCTCAATCTTGCTCTGTTCTTGTTTGACAGCAATCAACTTATGGCGGAGTTCTAACAACTCTTGCTCCTTGTCATCAAATTCAATCTCACGGTTGAGTTGTGTAGACAGACAATTGACCGCCAAAAGAAGCGCAATGGTTTCATCATCCGCCCCAGGCATTTGTTCTTTAATTGCTTGGTATTTTTCAGTCGCAACCTTGGCAATTTCCTCCATAAAGAGATTGTCATGCTCGGTTGTTAAGGTTAATGTCTTTTTTCCGAATGTAAACTTATATCGATTTAGATTTGCCATAAAAATTCACCTCACGATATTATACCAAATTTCACTAACTTTGTCAGTTTTTACCAATTCTCCTGCTTTTGTGGTACAATAGAGACTATGGCAAGTATCACACTCATACCAAGTGAACAAGAAATTCAGAGCTTTTTAAGTCAGTATCAAAAGGCTCTCAGTCCTAGTAAAAATCCTTATATTCGCTATTTTTTGAGACTGCCTCAGGCAACAGTTTCCATCTATACTTCTGGAAAAGTCCTCCTGCAGGGCGAAGCTGCTGAACAGTACGCTAGTTTCTTTGGCTATCAAGTTCAACAAGAAAACAGTGGACAAGATTTTCCTATGATCGGTACCGATGAGGTGGGAAATGGTTCCTACTTTGGTGGGCTTGCTGTCGTGGCTTCCTTCGTGACACCAGATCAGCATGACTTCTTGCGAAAACTCGGTGTGGGGGATTCCAAGACTCTGACAGACCAAAAGATTCGTCAGATTGCCCCTATCCTTAAAGAAAAGGTCCAGCACCAAGCGCTCCTCCTTTCACCGAGCAAGTACAACGAAGTTATCGGAGAGCGCTACAATGCTGTTTCTGTAAAGGTTGCCCTTCACAACCAGGCTATCTTTCTCCTGCTTCAAAAAGGAGTCCAGCCAGAAAAAATCGTGATTGATGCTTTTACAAGCCCTAAAAACTATGACAAGTACTTGGCGCAAGAAGCCAACCGTTTTCCAAACAAAATTAGCTTAGAAGAAAAAGCCGAGGGCAAATACCTGGCTGTTGCAGTTAGCTCTATCATCGCGCGAGATCTCTTCCTCGAAAACTTGGAAAATCTTGGACGGGAACTAGGCTATCAACTGCCAAGTGGCGCTGGAACTGCATCTGATAAGGTTGCTAGCAAAATCCTTCAAGCCTATGGCATGAAGGGACTTCATTTCTGCGCCAAACTGCATTTTAAAAATACTGAAAAAGCCAAAGCACTTCTAGAAAGGTGAGTTATGAATTCGTTTAAAACATTTCTAAAAGAATGGGGAGTTTTCTTCCTGATTATCGCGCTGGTCGGCCTTAGCCGTATCTTCCTTTGGAGCAATGTCCGTGTGGAAGGGCACTCTATGGATCCTACCCTAGCCGACGGAGAGGTTCTCTTCGTTGTCAAACATCTCCCAATTGACCGTTTCGATATCGTGGTTGCGCATGAGGAAGACGGAAATAAAGACATTGTCAAAAGGGTCATCGGTATGCCTGGAGATACCATCCGCTATGAAAATGACAAACTCTTTATCAACGGTGAAGAAACGGATGAACCCTACCTAGCTGAATACCTCAACTTGTTCAAAACAGAAAAGTTGCAAAACACCTATACTGGAAAAGGATTTGAAGGCAATAAGGGAGTTTACTTTAGAGAACTTGCTCAAAAGGCGCAGGCCTTTACAGTTGATGTCAATTCCAATACCAGCTTCAGCTTTACTGTCCCTCAAGGTGAGTACCTTCTCCTTGGTGACGATCGTCTAGTCTCTAGCGACAGCCGCCATGTTGGTACCTTCAAGGCCAGCGATATCAAGGGCGAAGCAAAATTCCGTTTCTGGCCACTTAACCGTATCGGAACTTTTTAAGATAAGGAAGAGGCCGAGAATGCTAAGTCTCAGTCTCTTTTTCTATTGCGAGAAAAAGACCTTTTAGTCTCCTAGCTTGTTGAAAGAAGCTAAGGGTCCAACTCTCATGAACTCATGTAAAGGAAACCTATGGAAGTTTATTTTTCAGGCACCATTGAACGGATTATTTTTGAAAATCCCAGTAATTTTTATCGTATTCTCCTCCTAGATATCGAAGATACCAATGCGGAGGACTTTGACGATTTTGAAATCATCGTTACAGGAACCATGGCGGACGTGATTGAAGGGGAAGACTACACTTTTTGGGGGCAAATCGTTCAGCACTCCAAGTATGGGGAACAGCTTCAGATCAGCCGTTATGAACGGGCAAAACTAACTAGAAAAGGGCTAGTCAAATATTTTTCCAGTAGCCATTTCAAGGGAATTGGTCTCAAAACTGCTCAGAAAATCGTCGATAGCTATGGTGACAATACCATTGACGAAATTCTGGAACATCCTGAAAAGCTAGAAGGCATCTCAGGACTCTCTGCCAAAAACCGTGAGGCTTTTGTTTCCACCCTCCGTCTCAACTACGGGACAGAGATGGTCTTGGCAAAACTAGCTAACTACGGCATTCCCAATAAACTGGCCCTTCAGATTCAAGACTTTTACAAGGAAGAAACCCTTGATGTGGTTGAAAATTATCCCTACCAACTAGTTGAGGATATCAAGGGTTTGGGCTTTACCATTGCTGACCAATTGGCTGCAGAACTAGGCATCGAAAGTCAAGCTCCTGAACGCTTCCGTGCTGGTCTTGTTCATAGTCTTTTTCAGGGATGTATGGATACGGGCGATACCTATATGGAAGCCCGAGATTTGCTGGAACAGACCCTGACTCTCCTCGAGTCTTCCCGTCCTGTGGAACTAGACCCCAGTCAAGTAGCTCAGGAATTATCTCATTTGATCGAAGAAGACAAGGTTCAGCAGATTGATACCAAAATCTTTGATAACAGCCTCTTTTTCGCTGAAGAAGGCATTCGCAGTCACTTGGTTCGTATCCTCGAAAAAGGAAAGCAGAAAAGCCAGGATCTAGAAACCATTCAAAAGCATATCGCCAGTGTTGAGGAAGAGCTTGGTATCCAGTACGATAGCATCCAAAAGCAAGCAATCTGCGATGCCATCCAGAACAAGGTCTTTATCCTGACAGGTGGACCTGGTACTGGTAAGACAACTGTTATCAATGGTATCATCGCTGTCTATGCCCTCTTAGAAGGGCTTGATCTCAGGAAGAAAAGCAACTTACCTATTCTTCTCGCTGCACCAACTGGTCGAGCGGCTCGGCGCATGAATGAATTGACAGGTTTGCCAAGCGCTACCATACACCGCCATTTGGGAATGACAGGTGACGATGATACCAGCCATCTGGAAGATTATCTGGATGCTAACTTTATTATCGTGGATGAATTCTCCATGGTAGACACTTGGTTAGCCAACCAACTCTTTTCCAACATTTCTTCTAACAGTAAAATCCTCATTGTGGGGGATAGCGACCAGCTACCTTCTGTCAGTCCTGGCCAAGTTCTGGCCGACCTGCTCCAGATTGCACTGATTCCCCAGACTCGCTTGGAAAAAATTTATCGTCAGAGCGAAGAATCAACTATCGTCACCTTGGCTAGTCAGATTCGACAAGGAATCCTGCCATCCGACTTTACCCAGAAAAAGGCAGACCGTTCCTACTTTGAAATCGCTAGTGGTCATATCCCAGCTACCATTGAGAAAATCCTCGGCGCTGCCCTCAGAAGTGGCATTCCGGCTCGCGATATTCAGGTGCTAGCGCCTATGTATCGAGGAACTGCTGGTATTGACGCCATCAACCAACTTATGCAAGACCTGCTCAATCCTCAGCAAAAGGGGCAAGTTAGCTTTGAAGCAACTCAGTGTCACTATCGAACAGGGGACAAGGTCATTCACCTAGTCAACGACGCTGAAGTCAATGTCTTTAATGGAGACCTAGGCTACATCACAGACCTGATTCCTGGAAAATACACCGAGTCCAAACAAGACGAGATTGTCATTGATTTTGATGGCAACGAGGTCATCTATCCACGCAATGAATGGTACAAGATCCGCCTGGCTTATGCCATGAGTATTCATAAGTCGCAGGGGAGTGAGTTTCCCGTTGTCATCCTGCCCATCACCAGTGCTAGCAAGCGCATGCTGGAGCGGAATCTCATCTACACAGCTATCACACGGGCCAAGAGCAAGCTCATCCTTCTTGGCGAGTTACAGGCCTTTGACTATGCAGTCAAGCATATCGGGACTGCTCGCAAGACCTATCTGATTGAACGCTTCAGTGATCTAATTGAAAATAATATTGAAGAAAGTAAACAAGCCTTCTCTGAAACTGCCACAGCAAGTGACTCTGAACAATCCTACATCCTCACCGAGGGAAACTGGTCTAGCATCCCAGCCATGATTGGGATTACAGACGCAGACCTTAAAGAGATTTTTGGAAAATAGTGCAACAGAAAGCCCACCTAGTCAGGTGGGCTTTTTCTCTTTTAAAATTATTTTACTGTTGCAGTGCTTGTAATCAATTCAACAGCTTTTTTGATAGTGATATCGTGTTTCAACATATCAGCTGAAAGCAAGTTTTGTACTTGAGCCACTTCCATATTGTAGTCTGCTGCCAATTGCTCAATTTCTTTTTGGATTTCTTCTTCTGAAGCATCAAATCCTTCAGCTTTGGCAACTGCTTCGATAACAAGGTTAGTCTTCGTACGTGACTCAGCTTCTGCTTCGTATTGTTTGTGAAGGTCTTCTTGAGTAGTTCCTGTGATTTGGAAGTACATGTCAGGGTTGATACCTTGGCGTTGTAAGTTTCCAAGGAATTCATTTACTGAGCGGTGAACTTCTTCGTGGATCATTTCTTCTGGAAGTTCTACGATTTCAGCGTTTTCTACAGCTTTATCGATTGCTGCGCCTTCAACGGCGTCTTTGTATGCTTCTTCTTTCGCAGCAGTCAATTCTTTGCGGTATTTTTCTTTCAATTCGTCAAGAGTTTCCACTTCTTCGTCGATATCTTTTGCAAGTTCATCATCAAGAGCTGGAACTTCTTTAGCTTTTACTTCGTGGATAGTTGTTACGAATTTAGCTTCTTTACCTGCAAGGTCTTCTGCTTGGTAGTCTTCTGGGAATGTTACAACAACATCAACAGTTTCGCCAGCTGAGTGTCCAACCAATTGGTCTTCGAAACCAGGGATGAATTGACCTGATCCAAGTCCAAGTGAGAAGTTTTCACCTTTTCCACCGTCAAATTCAACACCGTCGATAGAACCAACGAAGTCAATAACAACAGTGTCGCCATTTTCAGCAGCGCCTTCTTTGATAACCAATTCAGCCAAGTTATTGCGTTCGCGTTCGATACGTTCTTCAACGTCAGCGTCTGTCACTTCTTTTTCTACATCAACTGATACTTCAAGGTTTTTGTAGTCGCCCAATTTTACTTCAGGTTTTGTCACGACTTCAGCTGTGATAACCCAGTCTTGACCTTTTTCCATTGAAGTCACGTCAATTTTTGGTTGCGCAACCACTTCAAGACCAGCTTCTTTTACTGCAGCTTCATAAGCGTTTGGCAAAAGTGCGTTCATTGCATCTTGATAAAGAGCTTCTTCACCAAATTTTTGGTCGAAGATAGGGCGTGGAAGGTGACCTTTACGGAAACCAGGAACGTTAAGAGTTTTCTTTACTGAGTTAAATACACGGTCCAATTCTGGTTTGATCTGGTCTTGAGAGATAGTGAAAGTCAAGACACCACGGTTTGTTTCTTTGTTTTCAAATGATACAGACATTCTGTCATTTCTCCTTAAAATTTTTAATACATTCCATTATACCATATAATAGCGACTTTTTTCAAGTAATGAATGCGCTTTTCAATAGTGCTAGAGGTACTTGCTCGCTTCCCTGATACTAAGTTCAGCCATTCTTTTCTTATTTTTTTCAATAAAGCGTGCTACCCATTCGGGATTGGTTTTAGAGTAGTCTCTTAGAGCCCAGCCGATGGCTTTGTTGATAAAAAATTCTGTCTGGTCCAGATTGTTGAGCAGAATCTTTTCCATCAGTTGGACATTTGTTTTCTCTTTCCTTAACAACTGGTGGTCAATAGCGACTCGTCTCAGCCAGATATTATCTGATAGGCTCCATTTTAAAATCACTTCTTCAAGTTCCGGGTGGTTAGCCACCAAACTTTCTACTACTCGATCTAGGATATCTACCGTGTCCCACCAGGACTTGGTCACGACCAGACGCTCAAGCTTAGGCAAATCGTCCTTCTTTAGATAAGACTGCATGGCTTTCAAATAGTTGGCGCCCATATATTGGTATTCTCTAGATTCCTTTTCCCAGCAAGTGTCCACAAAATCCCAATCAATAATCTTTGTTTTTTTCGCTTCTGGAAAATACTTTTTATAGAGTGCATTTCTTTCAGGACCTGCAATACCTAAAAAGGGAAATTGATGACGCATATAGGCTTCCATTGGGCCCGCTTTCTCAGGGTCTTTTGCTACTTCTAACTCCCCAAGTAAATCTGCAAGACTCATCTAAAAATCCTCCTGCCCGACCAAATGGTGCTGAAAGGCATAGACCGCCGCCTGGGTGCGATCGCTGACCTCAAGCTTGGCTAGGATGTTGGACACATGGGTCTTGACCGTCTTGAGAGAGATAAAGAGTTCATCTGCGATGCGCTGATTTTCGTAGCCCTTGGCGATGAGTTGAAGCACGTCACGTTCACGAGCAGTCAATTCCTCATGAAGTTCCATATGATTGCGGTGGTATTCGACCTTCTTACTAACTTCTTGCTCAATAGCCAGCTCGCCAGCAGCAACCTTACGAACTGCATGAAGCAGTTCGTCTGCACTAGAAGTCTTGAGCATATAACCTTTGGCACCAGCATTCAAGACCGGCATGATTTTTTCATTGTCCAAGTAAGAGGTTACAATCAAAATCTTGGCTTCAGGCCATTCTTTGAGTATGGCTAAGGTTGCATCAATCCCATTCATCTCAGGCATGACAATATCCATGACAATGACATCTGGACGCAGTTTCAAGGCCAAGTCAATACCTTGAGCACCATTGGCAGCCTCGCCCACAACTTCCACATCGTCTTGGAGATCAAAATAGCTCTTCAAGCCCAATCGAACCATTTCATGGTCATCTACCAGTAAAATTTTCATCTCTACTCCTTTATGATTCCTTATCTAGCAGGGGAATACGGATATCAACCGCCAGTCCTTGCTTTGGAGCTGTCAAAAGTTGAACCGTTCCTGCCATATCTTCGACTCGCTCCTTGATATTTCGCAGTCCATAACTCAAGTCGTCTAAACTCCCCAACTGGAAACCAATCCCATTATCCACCACCTTCAGCTGCAATTCTACCTCTGTCTGATAGAGGTAGACATCTAGGCAAGATGCCTGGGCATGGCGAAGGGTATTGCTGATCAATTCCTGTAAAATACGGAAGATATGTTCTTCAATCTTCTTGGGCAATTTAGACACATTTTGCTTGAGGCTTACCTTGAGATCACTCTTGTCCTCAAGCTCTTTTAAGAGGATTTGAATTCCCTCAATCAAACTCTTCTCTTCCAACTCAACAGGTCGCAAATGTAGGAGCAAGACCCGCAAATCTTTCTGGGCTGTTTCAAGGATGGCTGCGACACTTTGCAACTGGATCTGCATCTTTTCTCTATCCAGCTTCAAAGCCTGCTGGCTGACACCTGATAAAATCATATGGGCCGCAAACAACTCCTGACTAACTGTATCATGTAAGTCACGTGCTATCCGCTTCCGTTCTTTTTCGATGATTGCTTCTTCCTTAACTAGACTTTGATTTTCAGCCTTTTGAACAGCCTCAGTCAAGAGGATCAGCTTACCGGACAAGTTCTTGAAACTAGCGTCCAAATCTGGATCTGCAAAGGAAACTACCTCTTTCCCTGCTAGCAGTCGCTTGAGATTGACTTGCATTTTTCTGCGAGAGACTTCTTCTATCACGCGCCAAAAAAGGACAAAAAAGAAGGTCATGGAAAGGCTAAAGACCAAGATCAAGAAGATGAGTTTCTCCGTTTTCTCGATATCCTGTAGCAAATAGGACCAATCCAGTTCAAAAATATCAAGTAGACTATTGGTCAAAAAGAGGATAAAGAGGAAAGAAGTCAGGCCGATTAACAGATAAGATTGCTTTTTCATCCTCTGACCACCTCCACATCGCCAACCATAGTAGTTAGGAAAATCTTGACGCTCTTGTTACTCTTTAGATAGTCCCTGGTTTCCTGATGATAATGTTCATTACGAAGGGCTCGCTTGGGTTGATGGAGGAAAGTTAAATCTCCATAGAGGCAGTTGACACTGAGACTGATTTCCACATCTACGGGCACGATAATCCTAGTCGTTCCGACCATCTTTCTAAGGATAATGACATTGTCATGATTGGTTAGGATAACTCTTTCTAGATGAATGGTGTCCTTACCCATGAGGCGAAAGAGGTTGATATCATCAAACTGGCAGGTCTGGTGACTAGAGAAATGATGGAGATTGCCAAACCAAGGATTGCGTTCATTTTTAACCGTCACCACCTCTTCAAAGACCAAGTCCGTCTCCTCTCTTTCTTGATTCATCATCGGATAGAGAAGAAAGAGACTGTATATGACCGCCACAAAGATAGCTAAAATCACAAAGGGATTGAGCATGACGATGAAAAAGAAAAGAATAGTCGCCACAAGGAGGAACACATTGTTACCCTCTTTACCTGTATAATAGCGGAGCAAGAGCAAAAAGAGGAATAGAATCAGCAGAAAACGCGAAAAATGCTCTGATACCATCAAAATCAGAGCTCCCGTCAACAGACAGGCTTCAATAAATAAAAAGATTTGAAATTTTTTCATAGACGCATCCTCTCCCTTCTATTTTATCACAATTCAAAAAAGTCACCTCGGTCTGAGGATGGAAAAAGGAGATAGGACAGAAATCGATCCTACAAGCTAGGTTCTTTCAGCCCACCACAGTTGACAAAAGGCTACAAAAAAGGGCGGGATTCTTGTCCCGACCTCTCTACATCTGATCTTTTGCTTCTTTTAGTTTACCGTAAAGAATATAGTCTACGCTTTGCAGATCTGCTATGGTGGCACAATTAAGAGCACACATGATCAAACGCAGATCTTCTTCCCAGCCTTGGACAATGCCAATCACCTCTTCGACGGAGTAGCTTTCAATCAACTCTAGAACGGTTCGAGACAATCCCACAGCCTTGGCACCCAATACCAAGCATTTAATCATATCAAGTGGGTTCCGAACGCCTCCGCTGACCAAGAGTTCGACTTTGTCTTTCCAGTCTTGGGCATTGAGAAGGGCTTGCATAGTAGACTGGCCCCATTGATTGAGGTAATCACGCTGACCACTGCGACGATTTTCGATATAGGCAAAGCTAGTACCACCACGACCTGACAGGTCAAAGGTTCGAACACCCAATTCATAGGCTCGTTCGATGGTCTTCACATCCATCCCAAAGCCCACTTCCTTGAGAATAATAGGAACGGGGATTTGCTTGCTATAGTCTGCCAGATGCGATTGCCAGCTTCGAAACTTTCTTTCTCCCTCAGGCATGAGCAATTCCTGCATGACATTGACGTGCACTTGTAAAAGTAAAGGATTCATCTCCGTCACAGTCTGCAAACCAAGTTCAACAGGCTTGTCCAATCCAATATTGGTTCCAAGGAGGAGATTTGGACGGCTAGATTTGACAGAAAAAGAGTCATCTGTTGGATCTTTGAGGGCTGCACTATAAGAGCCCGTTACAAACAAAATCCCACAAGCTTCTGCCACCTGAGACAACTTTTGATTGATTTCTCTCCCCTTATCGCTTCCACCCGTCATGGCATTGATATAAAAAGGAAAGTCCCACTTTCGACCTGCAAACTCTGTAGTCAAATCAATCTCATCCAGATCGTAAAGAGGCAGGGAAGAATGAATCAACTCCACCTCATCAAAGCTATTATAGGAACTTTTCTGCTCAAGGGCATAGCGGATGTGCTCGTCCTTACGATTTGTTGTCATGTCCAATCCTTTCTTGGTATAAGAGCTCAATCCCCAGATCGGCCCAACGGTTTTTTAAGGTTTCGGTTGATTGCACATCAAAACTCAAGGCAATCCCACAGTCACCACCACCAGCGCCACTACTCTTGGCAACAGCCTGCAAATCTTGACTGGCTTCTTTCAACTGTCTCAGCGAAGGTGTGTAAATATTTGGGCTCAAACCTTCTAAAAGCTGACTGGCTGTTTCCAGCTGCTCGATGATGTTTTCTGCATTCCCCTGCTCCAGGGCTTCTACCAAAGCAGATACCGTTGCTTTTGAGAAAGTTAAAAAATTCTGATTGATATTTTGCTTGATTTGCTGAACCATTTGACTCGATACAGCCACTTGCTTGGTCCATCCCACTAGGAAATCACATTCTAGGGCAGGTTGTACGTGCGAGATAGAAAAGCCCCAATCACGCTCCACAACTGTTGCCAAGCTTTCTTCTTTCAACCAAGCAGCTATCTTCTGACGATCAAAAGACTGGTAGAGAACCAAATCCTCTGCCACAATACAGGCAAGGTCTCCCATAGAACCATTGTCGCCTCGCCTGAGCAAGACCGCGCTTGCCAGCTTGAACAAGAGTTCTGAATTAACTGAAAGACCATATAGAGCCAGCAGGGCCTTGATCACCAAAACAACGACGCTACCACTAGAACCTAGACCAAACTTTTTGCCTTCCCGTTCCATTTTTCCACGAATTTCCAAAGAAAAAGGTCGCAAAGTCTGACCACGATTGGCGAGGAAGTCTCCCACCAAAGCAATCGTTTCCTGAATCAAGCTGTAGTCAGGATTTGGCGTCAAGTCCACTGCGAAATCAAACATGTCTGAGTAGATACGATAGTTCTCAGAAAAAGCAATCTCAGCCTTCATATAGATGGGGATGGCCTTTATCAAGGCTAATTGCCCTGGCTCTAGAATAGCATACTCACCCGCCCAATAGAGTTTCCCGCAAGTTTTAACAGCAATCATCTTGGCTCAAATCCTTTGTTTTTGACACAATCAAGCGATAACGTTGACCAAAGATTTCAGATAGATGATCCAAATCTTTCTCCTGACAGAGGACCTTGACATTGGGACCAGCATCCATGGTAAAGTAGCAGGCTTCTCCTTGCTCACGAAGTTGGCGGACAAAGTCCATCGCTTCATAAGAAGCATCCGTTAGATAAGAAAAAGATGGTGATGCTGTTTTCGTCGTAGCGTGCATGGCTAGGGCATTTTTCTCCGTTAATTCCCCAACCTTGGCAAAGTCATTATCTTTGAGATAGACCAGCATCTCCTGATAGTCCTTTTCAGACTGGCGCACCCAATCATCAAAGGTCGTCGAGGTTTCCACACAAAGTTTCATTCCATCACGGCTAGAGATTGGTTTTTTCTTGTCCTCTAACACCAACATAATCATAGCTAGTTTCAGGTCTGTATCAACAGAGTAAATTTCCCCACTATCCTTATCCCAGGCACCTAGTGGTCCATAAAAACTCCGAGAAGAAGAACCAGAAGCAAACTTAGCCTCCTGTGCCAACTGACTTCTATCCAATCCAAGCTGGAAATAAGCATTACAGGCCTTGACCAAGGCGGACAAACCGCTAGAACTGGATGACAAGCCCGCTGCGGTAGGCATGTTGTTTTGGGTATCAATACGGACAAAGCCCTCACCTTCTGGGCGGTAACGGTCAATGATTTCGCTCATTTTGGCATGCTCAGCCTCACTCTGAAGTTGACCATTGATATAAAAGGCATCAGCAGTCGCATCCGTCGGTAGAGGCGACAAGGTTGTCTCTGTATACATGTTTTCCAAAGTCAAAGAGATACTGCTAGTAGCAGGCACCATCTCTTTCTCTTTTTTCTTTCCCCAATATTTGATAATGGCAATATTTGCGTAGGAACGTACTGTTACAGGCTCTCGATCCATGTCTGAATAGCTCCTTTCTCTTCTAATCGTTTTGCTAGTTCTTGTACGTGTGTCAAATTGGTTGCCAAGGCGATGATACAGCCTCCTAGCCCACCACCACTCATCTTGGCACCTAGAGCACCATGGCTCAGAGCCGTTTCAACGAGGGAGTCTGCCTCAGGGCTACTAACACCAATTTCTTTTAAATGTAAATGCGCTTGACTGAGGATTTGTCCCAGTCCCTCAGCATCTTTTCGTCTAATTGCCTCTTCTGCCTGCTGGGTCAATTCTCCCAGGGCATGCAAAAACGGCAGAGCATCCTTCCCCTTGCTTTGAACCACTTGGATGGCTTCACGAGTGTGACCATACACGCCCGTATCGGCAATCACCAAATAAGCCGATAGGTTCATCTCAAGCTCTGTAAATCCAACATTCTTGATAAAGCGAATGGGCTGGTCACTGAGACAGGTCTTGGCATCCAACCCACTCGGATTCATATGGGCAATCATCTCAGCCCGATTGACCAGAATTTCCAGTACATCATGAGGCAGTTCGGCTTGATAGTAGTCAAAAACTGCTCGAATAGCTGCTATGCTGATAGCTGCTGACGAACCCATTCCCCGTTTTTCAGGGATAGCAGAGTCAATCACACAGCGAATGCAGGCTTCTTTGATATCCAAATACTCCAGCGAGGCATATACCGCCATGGACAAGGTATCCTCCTCATAAAGACGCCACGGACTTTCAGCAGGGACCACCTTACATGTCACCTCCACCTCTAAGAGAGGCAGGGAAATGGCAGGATAGCCGTAGACTACCGCATGCTCTCCTATTAAAATAATCTTACTATGTGCCTGACCGACACCAACTTTTTTTGTCATGTTTTCCTTTAACCAGACGTAAAGACCGTCTCACTTTTCATACAGTAGTATTTCTCCTATCTATTTTATTATATTTTCACAAAAAAAGCGATTGTTTCCTTCACAATCGCCTCTTTCATTATTGGACCCATTCGCCATTATAATTGACAGAATAGCCTTCTACGGTCGTATTCACTGCTAAAGCACCTGAGCTGTAAGCGTAGTACCATTTGCCATTGACCTGGAACCAGCCTGTCTTCATATCTCCATTACTTGCATGTAAGTAGTACCAAGTCGAGCCTTCCTGATACCAGCCAGTCGCCATAGCTCCTGATGAACGGAGATAGTACCACTTGTTCCCAAGGTATTGCCAGCCCGTTTTCATATCACCATTTGGTTCATCTAAATAATACCAAGTGGAGCCTTCCTGATACCAACCAGTTGCCATGGTTCCTGATGAACGGAGATAGTACCACTTATTGCCAAGTTGTTTCCAACCCGTTTGCATAATGCCAGTTTCTGGGTCTAGGTAGTACCATGGAGCCGCTTTTAATTCCTCTTCATCATATAGAAGAGAATAATCCTTGGCCCAACCACGCACTGGCTCCCCAACCGTTAAACTGTTGATACGAGCATCAAAGCCACCACTCTTCTGTAAATAATACCAATGACCCTCGTCATAAATCCAACCGGTTTTTAAAGTGTGATAGCTACGCTGATCTTCAAAATAATAGACTCGTTTCTCTGCTGGACTATCATATTGTTCCCCATGATGTTTGTTGGTATTTGTAGCAGTTTTTGCTTCTAAAACTTGCTTGCCAACAAATTCTTGTAGTACCCCATCTTGACCAAAGTAATACCATTTTGGCATTGGCATATATTCTAATCTTAAACCATTTGGGTAAGGACCAATTGTACTACCTTTAGATGGAAACGGGATATATTGCCAGCCGACAACCATCTCTCCTGATACATGATCGAAATAATAGGTCTTCCCATCTATCACTCGCCAGGCGGTTTCTTTGATCTCACCCTTCTTGTAGTAGGTTCTACCATTTTCTTGGACAAATTGCCAGCCTTCCGAATCAGCATCATCCGCAAAGACGGTACTTGTAGCTAGCAAAGCAAAGAAAAAGACGGCGAGTCCAACTTGCATCATTCTTTTTACTATTTTCATTAGATCTTTCCTCCATAACTGATTGTAGCAAAGACTTTACTGTATGTCAATATATAAAAATTGCTCAAAAAAAGCAGTTACACAACTGCAACTGCTTTTCTATTCTTGCATGGTGTACCCAACACCACGCACGGTTTTAATGTAGCTTTTTTGACCTTTTACATCAAGCTTGCTACGTAGATAACGGATATAAACATCCACGATATTGGTTTCTGTCGCACTTTCGTACTTCCAAACACTTTCCAACAACTGCTCACGAGTCAAGACTTTCTTGCTTCCCATGAGAGTAGCCAAGAGGTCATACTCACGACGCGTCAGAGCAATCATCTCCTCGCCACGATAAACGGTATGATGTTCTACATCCATACGTAGGTTGCGGTAAGACGTTGGGACCTTCATCTGGCTACAGTGTTGGTCGATAAAGTCCCGACCTCGGAAAATCGCTGAAATACGAGCCACCAGCTGATCAATAATCACTGGCTTATAGATGTAAGAAACGGCGAAGCGCTGGATTGTCTCAATCTGGTCTTGCAATTCTTCGCGATGGTCCAAGACCATGATCACTGAGGCAGGTTTTGTCCGACTCAGCCTCTCTGCAAAATCCTGGGCCGTCATATCCCCCAGACGAGCATTCAGTAAAATCAAGTCATAATCTGTCTGGAGAGCCATGGAGAGGGCTTTTTGCCCCTCCTCGACCCGATCAACACGGTATTGCTCTTTTTGGAGTTCCAGACTGAGAAAATGAGCGAGATTTCGTTCTTTCTCAAGTAATAAAATCCGTTTCCCCATGGCAGACCTACTTATTTTTCGTCATACCAAGAGTAGTGGAAGATTCCTTCTTTGTCTTTACGTTGGTAAGTGTGGGCACCAAAGTAGTCACGTTGTGCTTGGATTAAGTTAGCAGGAAGGTCTGCTGAACGATAGCTATCAAAGTAAGTAATAGCTGCTGAGAAGGTTGGCACTGGTACACCAGCTTGAACAGCAAGAGCTACGATATCACGCACTGCTTGTTGGTACTTAGCAGTAACATCCAAGAAGTACTCATCCAAAAGAAGGTTTGCAAGGTCTGCATCACGGTTATAGGCATCTGTAATCTTTTGCAAGAAACGAGAACGGATGATACAGCCATCACGCCAGATAGATGCAATGTCCGCAAATGGCAAGTTCCAGTTATTTTCTTTAGAAGCCACACGCAATTGGGCAAAACCTTGTGCGTATGAAATGATTTTTGAGAAGTAAAGGGCTTGACGGATCTTTTCAATCAACTCAGCCTTGTCACCTTCAAATTTGAAGGCAGCTGGTTTTGGAAGGACCTTGCTAGCATGCACACGCTCTTCTTTGTATGTAGAGATGTAGCGAGCAAATACTGACTCAGTGATGAGTGACAATGGCACACCAAGGTCAAGTGCTGATTGGCTAGTCCATTTACCAGTTCCCTTGTTCCCTGCAGCATCAAGGATGTAGTCTACGATTGGTCCATCTTGGCCTTCATCGTCTTTGCGACTCAAGATATCAGCTGTGATTTCGATCAAGTAGCTGTCCAATTCACCCTTGTTCCACTCAGTAAAGATTTCTGCCATATCTTCTGCAGAAAGGCCTAGCAAGTGTTGCATGAGGTCATAGCTTTCTGCGATTAATTGCATGTCACCATACTCGATACCGTTGTGAACCATTTTCACATAGTGACCAGCTCCATCAGGACCGATATAAGTCACACATGGTTTGCCATCTTCTGGTGCTTTGGCTGAGATTTCTTCGAGAACATCCGCAACCAATTCGTAGGCTTCTTTTTGTCCACCAGGCATGATAGAAGGACCTTCAAGGGCACCTTTTTCACCACCGGAAACTCCAGTACCGATAAAGTTGATCCCTGAGTTTGCCAATTCTTCATTACGACGGATGGTATCTTTATAGAAAGTGTTTCCTCCGTCAATCAAGATATCACCCTTGTCGAGGTGTGGAAGAAGGGCTTGGATAGTGGCATCTGTACCAGGTCCAGCTTGAACCATCAGCATGATACGACGAGGTTTTTCGATTGAATTTACAAAGCTTTCAACGTCATAGCTTGGAACAAAGTTCTTTTCTGGATGGCAAGCAATCACGTCTTCTGTTTTTTCTTTACTACGGTTGTAAATGGCAACTGTATAACCACGAGATTCGATATTTAGGGCAAGGTTACGACCCATTACGGCCATACCTACGACACCAAAGTTAGCTTTTGTCATGTGACACTCCTCTTATTTCATTTGTTTTATTTTATCATTTTTACCTATGAAAGGAAAGAATTTTGTAACGGACTCCTAATAGTCCAAGTCATCTGCATGACCAGAACCATTCCCTACAAAGTAACCCGTCTTACAGTTGAGGGTGAAGAGGTAGGTTCCATCCGGTTTGTAGAGGTTGTAATAGCCGTTTCCGTTTACAATATTGACACGTTCGAGAATGTATTGGTTGCCAGTGATGTAGCCACGTGCACGTGATGTTGCTAGGATCTGTTCCAAAACACCATCTGCAAACGTCCAGGCAGGATTGTTGCTATCGTCTACAGCTGATTGGTTATACGGTACACGACTAAGTCCTCTCTGTAGATTTACACCATCACCAGATAAACCACCATTTGTATCTCTAGCCGGTGCTGTGGTGCTTGTTGAAGGCGTCGTACTGCCTGCATTGTTTTCTGTAGCGGAACTTGAACTTGCTTGACTTGAGCTAGAACTTGAAGGAGCTGTTTGCTGACTCTTACCAAGGCTAATGGCCTTATCTAACAGTTTATCAAGCTCTGTATTTCCCGTTTTAACTTCCGTGAACTTAGCATCCGCCTTGGCTTTAGCATTGGTATCCAAGACACCGTCAGTAATAGCTGGACTTTCAAAGAGGGCATTGATATCTTGAATGGCCTTGATTTGAGTTGCTAGGCTATCGTATTTTGACTTAGCTAGTGTATAATCACGGCTACCTTCTAACTTATCTAGCAAGTTTTTTAGCTGGCTCAACTTATCGAACTGGCTATTTTTTAAAGCAGTCTTATTGGCATCTGTATAGAAGGCATCATAAAGCGTATTGAACTCTTGCAAGTCGGTTTGCGATTCTTGATTTCCTGAAGATGATTGAGAAGACTGAATTTCTTGGTTCGAACGAGATACCTGACGGTAGACATAATACGTCCCAGCAAGAACAAGAATCGCAGCTACCACAGAAACGATGGTAATCACACGTTTCTTTTTAGAGCCTGTTTCAGGTTCCGTCTGTACTGATCGTGATAGGGAAGTATAGGTTTCTTCTTGTTCCTCATTTTCCTCATTCATTTCCTTGGATGCTGTTTCTGTTAAAACGAGAGGCTCTATTTCAGTACTTTCCTCATCTTGAAGTGGTGGAACAAACTGAGTAGTTTCTTCATTGTCTATCTCTTCACTAGATTCCTCGGAAACCAGGTCTGAATCGTCTACCTCTCCAGAAAGTTCACTTGTTTCACGAACTTCTTGGATCAATTCCTCTAAGTTTTGAGTAGAAGCCAACTCTTCTTTTTCAAACTGACGAGTTTCAAACTTATCTGCCTCGATCTCTTCGCGGTGCTGTTTGATGTATTTGTCCAAGATATTGTCTTCAGGCAATACTCCAGCCTCAACCTCCTCATTCTTACGAATTGCTTGACCAACAGTCAAATCTTTTGCTTCGTCAAAGTCGAATTGTGGCTCTTGCTGTTCTTTTTTATGACGATCATGTCTTTTCTTGCTCATGAGTTTACCTTTCTATTTTACCTCTTGGCGTTTCACACGCTGACCAAAGTATTGATACAAATCCACTTTTAAGGTCCCGTTATAGAGTTTTCGTTTTTTATCCGCTGGACTTCCGTACTTACTTTCAAAAGCTTCATCACTCGTCAGGATAAACTTACTCCAGGTTTTCAGTGGTGCAAAGACCTGTCCCATCTCAGCATAAAGTTTCGTAACTCCTGCATCATCGGACAAACGCTCCCCATATGGTGGATTGGAAATGATAACGCCATTGATCTTGTCAGTGCGCAAATCTTGTACCCGCATTTGTTTAAAGGTGATATCTCCTGCAACACCTGCTGCTTGGGCATTTGCCTTGGCAATTTCTACCATACGAGCATCAATATCACAGCCCATGATATCCAGTTCTATCTCACGATTAATTTTCTTAGCAGCATCAGTACGGACCTCTTGGATTAACCGATTGCTGACCCAGTTCCATTCCTCAAAAGCAAAGGAACAGCGAAGGCCTGGTGCCATCTTTCTGGCAATCATAGCCGCCTCGATACAGAAAGTTCCTGAACCACAGGTCGGATCAATCAAGGGCTTGTCTGGATACCAGTTAGATAGTTGTAAAATGGCCGCTGCCATATTTTCCTTGATTGGCGCTCCACCCTTTTCCGTACGATAACCTCGTTTAAAAAGGCTAGAACCTGTCGTGTCAATCATGACAGTTGCCACATCTTTCAGAATAGATACCTCAATCTTAAACTCAGGACCAGTTTCCATCAAGGGAATTCCTTCTGGGCGGGCATAGTGTTTTTGTAATTTCTTCACGACAGCTTTCTTAGAAATAGCCTGAACACTGGGCTCGTTATGAAGTTTAGACTTAACACATTTGGCCTTTGAAATCGGGAAACGTGCTCCTAACGGGAGATAGTTTTCCCAATCTAGAGCAAAAACGCCTTGAAAAAGCTCTTCAAAAGTCTTAGCTGGAAAACTTCCGACTACAATCTTGATGCGATCCGCTGCGCGAAGCCAAAGATTGGTCTCAATGATTGCCTTCACATCTCCTTGGAAGCGGACACGCCCATTTTCAACCTGACAATCATAACCAAGATCTCGCACCTCACGTCCAACGACAGCCTCAAGACCCGCCGCAGCAGTTGCGATTAAATTAAATTGTTCTTTCATTTCTAGTCTTGCAAGACCTTTCTCTTGTTCACTTTAAAAAATGAGGTTGAGAAAGATTTCTCAGCCCCAACCTATATGCAATTTTCTATAAGCCATGTTTTGTTCCAGAAGTGACTAGGACCACTTCCTTCGATAATCATCTGTCTACCGCTAACAGCATGAAGCTGCTAGCAGTCAGAGTACTACGTTCGTTTCCGTGCACTCCATGCCCCGACCAAAATTTGGGTTGCTAGCTTGAGGGGTTTACCGCGTTCCACTCTCTCCGTTTCCAGAAAGACTCCGTCACTGTGGCACTTTCAAGCCTATTCTGACCTATCCGAAGACTTAGCCATTTCGACTGCCGTAACGATCACTCGTCCCTAGGCTTATGGATTCGCCTAGCACAAACACTACAGGCATCACAGCCTGTGCTAGCATGGACTTTCCTCATGAAAAGAGAACCTCTTCACGCGATTATCCAAAAATTGCACTCATTCCTTAGTCAATATCAATCTTGGTTGTCTAAGATTTGCTTACCAAATACTTCTTTTTCGAGACGATTTAAGCGTTTCAAAATATCAAAGTTTGTCATTGAAGTAGAAGCTGTTACTTCAATAGAGTCTGGTTGAGTTGGAGTCGCCTGTGGTTTACGAGATAATTCTTCCTTCAAATCGGCAATCTCTTGACGAAGGGATTTGACCAAAGCTGCGTAGGTTTCATAATCCTTAATCACATCATCGAGGAATTCATCCACCTCTGATCTGCTATATCCACGCACTTCGCGTCCAAACTCTTGTTCAAAAATATCTTTCGCTGAAAATATAATACTTGCCATGTCTCTCTCCATTCTGGGTTACTAGTATTATTATATAAAAAAAGACAAGTAAAAATCAAGGTCAAAGGGTTACTTTTCAGAAAAATTTTCTGCTAGTTCATTCAAGTCCTCAAATGTTAATTGCCTTGTAACATAGTCCGCTTGATTTTTCATCATTTGGTAAAAATATTGTAACTTAGTTTTGTTTTCCTCATCATAAAAAAGATAGCAAATATCTGTGTTCTCCAGTAAAAATTTCTGATAATCACGTAGTTGTCCCTTGTGTTCATATTGTGGATAGGCATATTTAACAAAATCAACTTGCTTGAATTCGCTCAACTTCACTTGATTGGCTTCATTCCAGTTACTACCATGGGTTTCAAAATCAAAAATGGTCGCCAGCTGAAATCCATAGTCTATTTTCATGTCTTTCGCCACCTGAAGTACCCAGTACTCAAAGCCCAGAGCCCCAGTAAAGACAAGCCAGGTCACCCCTTCCTCTGCTAGACGCTCCAGGTCTCTCCGAATAGCTGTTTTGATAATATCAACGCGAATATCCTTGTCATTAAAGAGACCAAGGTCGAAGGCAGAATAACCTGAAATCAAGGCTGTTGTCATTTTTAACCCTTTCTTTGTAAATTTATGATATAATAGAGTGATGTTATTGTACCAATAAGGAGAATTATGGTCAACTATCCACATAAAATTTCATCACAGAAGAGACAAGCTCCCCCATCACAAACTAAAAATTTCGCTAATCGGGGAATGTCTTTTGAAAAGATGATCAACGCTACGAACGATTATTACTTGTCGCATGGGATGGCAGTGATTCACAAGAAACCAACTCCCATCCAAATCGTACGTGTTGACTATCCCCAACGAAGTCGAGCCAAGATCGTTGAAGCCTACTTCAGACAAGCTTCAACCACAGACTATTCAGGGGTTTATGATGGATATTACATCGACTTTGAAGCAAAGGAAACTAGGCAAAAACATGCGATTCCGATGAAGAATTTCCATCACCATCAGATTCAGCATATGGAACAGGTCCTTGCCCAGCGAGGAATCTGCTTTGTCCTTCTTCACTTTGCTTCTCAGCAAGAAACTTATTTATTGCCGGCTGTTGACCTGATTCGTTTCTATCATCAAGATAAGGGACAAAAGTCAATGCCACTTGGATATATTCGAGAAAATGGATATAGGATTGAGCTGGGTGCCTTTCCCCAGATTCCCTATCTCGATATTATCAAAGAACATTTACTAGGTGGTAAAACAAGATGAACAAACAAACTATCCTGCGAATAGCTAAATATATCAGTATCTGCTTCTTAACTGTATTTATCGCAGCTATTATGCTGGGCGGAGGTCTCTTTCTCTACTATGTTAGCAAGACTCCAGCCCTATCTGAAAGTAAACTAGTCGCTACAACGTCTAGTAAAATTTATGACAATAACGATGAACTCATCGCTGATCTTGGATCAGAACGTCGGGTCAATGCTCAAGCAAACGAAATCCCGACCGATTTGGTCAACGCTATTGTTTCGATTGAAGACCATCGCTTCTTTAATCACCGAGGAATTGATACTATCCGTATCCTAGGTGCCACCCTACGAAATCTTCGTGGTGGCGGAGGCCTTCAAGGAGCTTCAACTTTGACGCAGCAGTTGATCAAGTTAACCTATTTCTCTACGTCAACTTCTGACCAAACCCTTTCTCGTAAGGCTCAGGAAGCATGGCTTGCCGTTCAACTAGAACAAAAGGCGACTAAACAAGAGATCTTGACCTACTACATCAACAAGGTTTACATGTCAAACGGAAACTACGGAATGCAGACGGCTGCTCAAAGTTACTATGGCAAAGACCTTAAAGATTTGAGCATCCCTCAATTGGCCCTCCTTGCCGGAATGCCTCAGGCTCCAAACCAGTATGACCCTTACTCGCATCCAGAAGCTGCTCAAGAACGTCGTAATCTCGTCCTCTCTGAGATGAAGGGGCAAGGTTACATTTCAGCTGAGCAATATGAAAAAGCGATTAATACTCCGATTACAGATGGACTTCAAAGTCTAAAATCGGCTAATAGTTATCCTCCATACATGGATAATTACCTCAAAGAGGTGATTGACCAAGTTGAACAGGAAACAGGTTACAACCTTTTAACTACGGGTATGGAAGTCTACACAAACGTTGATTCTAAGGTCCAACAACGTCTCTGGGATATTTACAATACGGACGAGTATGTCAACTATCCAGATGATGAGTTACAGGTGGCCTCTACTATCGTTGATGTCACAAACGGGAAAGTCATTGCCCAATTAGGTGCTCGCCACCAATCAAGTAACGTTTCCTTTGGAATAAACCAAGCTGTAGAAACTAACCGTGACTGGGGTTCTACCATGAAGCCTATTACAGACTATGCTCCTGCTTTGGAATACGGCGTTTATGATTCAACTGCTGCGATTGTTCACGATAGTCCTTATAATTACCCTGGAACCTCTACCCCTGTCTATAACTGGGATAAGAGTTACTTTGGAAACATAACACTCCAGTATGCTCTCCAGCAATCACGGAATGTGCCGGCTGTAGAAACGCTAGAGAAAGTAGGACTCGATCATGCCAAGACGTTTCTAAATGGACTCGGTATTGACTACCCAAGCATACACTATGCTAATGCTATTTCAAGTAATACAACTGAATCTGACAAAAAGTATGGAGCAAGCAGCGAGAAGATGGCTGCGGCTTACGCTGCTTTTGCCAATGGCGGTATCTACCGCAAACCGATGTATATCAACAAGATTGTCTTTAGTGATGGCAGTTCAAAAGAATTCTCTGATTCTGGTACACGTGCTATGAAAGAAACGACAGCCTATATGATGACAGATATGATGAAAACTGTCTTGGCATACGGAACTGGTCGAGGAGCCTACCTCCCTTGGCTACCACAAGCTGGTAAAACTGGTACGTCAAACTATACAGATGATGAGATTGAAAACTACATTAAAAATACGGGTTATGTAGCTCCGGACGAAATGTTCGTTGGCTATACTCGTAAATATTCAATGGCAGTTTGGACAGGTTACTCAAATCGTCTTACTCCTATCGTTGGTGATGGCTTCTATGTTGCTGCGAAGGTCTACCGTTCAATGATGACTTATCTCTCTGAAGATGATCATCCTGGTGACTGGACTATGCCTGAGGGGCTCTACAGAAGTGGAGAATTTGTCTTTAAGAATGGAGCACGCAATACGTGGACCCCTTCATCATCTACACAACAAAGTTCGACATCTGAAAGTTCTAGCTCGACATCAGAAAGCTCAACTTCACAGTCTAGCTCAACTACTCCAAGCACAAATAATAGTACGACTACCAATCCTAACAATAATACGCAACAATCAAATACAATCCCTGGCCAACAAAACCAGAATCCGCAACCAGCACAACCATAACATTTATCACCCAGAATACTCTGGGTGATTTTTTCATAGCA
This sequence comes from Streptococcus sp. CM6, assembly GCF_000526095.1. Lineage (NCBI taxonomy): Bacteria > Bacillati > Bacillota > Bacilli > Lactobacillales > Streptococcaceae > Streptococcus > Streptococcus sp. CM6. Next base: position 313,680 of record NZ_JATS01000018.1, read on the forward strand.
GTATCGTATTTATGTGCTTAGCAAAAGCCTGAGAAGAAATCTTCTCAGGCTTTCTACGTACTATAAACCTCATTGAGAAAGATAAGAAACGGAGTTCGTAATCTTGTTAAGAGGTTTTACTAAATACTAGTCTTTCTTTGTTTTTGCTACAAAGAGAGCAGATAGGGCTAGGCTAACACCTGCTAGGAAGAGGGCTGTGTCAGATTGACTCTCACCAGTTGCTGGCAAGCTTTGTTCAGCTGTTTCTGGTCTAGCTATTTCTTGCTTATAATCTGGCGTCTTACCTTGATCGGAAGCTAAAGAGCTAAGGTTAAACTCAGGTTTCTCTACAGTTGGAGCGGCTTGGTCGCCTACTGTTGAGATTGGACCTGTGTACTCTGGAAGTTCATGTACCAAAGCTTCAACTGCATTGACACCGCCCTGGAACTCAGGCTTCTCAACTGTCGGAGCTGGTTGGTCGCCTACTGTTGATAATGGGCCTGTGTAGGCTGGAAGCTCATGTACCAAGGCTTCAACTGCATTGACACCACCTTGAAACTCAGGTTTCTCTACTGTTGGAGCAGTTTGATCACCTACTGTTGCTAATGGGCCTGTGTAGGCTGGTACTTCATGTACCAAGGCCTCAGTTGCATTGACACCACCCGTGAATTCAGGAACCTCAAGAACGGGTGCTGGTTCTTCGCCCTTGCTTGATTGAACAGCTTCCTCTGTTAATTCTTGATAGAAGCTCGCCAATTCATAAAACTCAGCCTTGCCGCCTTCCCAGACTAATTTGACGTCTAGAAGAGAGCCGCCATTTCGGATAGCAAAAGTTTGGAGACTAGATGTAATGGCACCGAGGTCTGTCCAACTGTCTTGGCCATCCTTAAGTGTTCTAGCAAGAACACGTGCTTGCGCTCCTTCAGGAAGACTGGAAACGAGACGAAGGTGGTTAGCTTTAGTTGGTTCAGACAAGTGATACACCAACTCGCCCTTGTCTTTTTCAGACTTGTAGCTGGTCAAGACTTTGCCGTCTACAAGATTATTATAAAGGTTGCCTTGGCTTTCTCCACTACTTCCTTCTACTGTTGGATCATTGATTGGTTTGACAAATTCACCATCGTTGATGACCAATTCTGTAAAGCCTACAAAACGGGCATCATAGTCTGCTGTATAGAGGACACGGAGATAGTTAGCTTTAACCGGTGTCGTCAATTCACCCTCGATATAGCGATTTCCTGGCATCTTAGAATCATGTGTCCAACCATCTGTCAATGAATCATCGTGTTGGCTGTTGGCCACACCATCTCCTACTGTAACGACATCAGTCCAAGTTTTACCGTCTTGGCTGACTTGAATCTTACCATCACGAAGGTAGTTTTGTGTTCCGTCTTGGATATAAGCTCTAATCTTCTTGATGGTACGTTCGCTACCAAGTTTCAAGGTTACGTGGCCATCTTTATGGGCATAGTCTGAAAACTCAACGAAGTTGTTATAAACACCGTCAAACAGTTGATCTAGGTTGTTCAGTTTACGAACATCATTGCTTCCGTATGTTGGATGAATGCCCATAGTTGTAGATTCTAGTTTGGTTGGTTGTACTTCTTTGGTTGTCACAAGGAGAGAAGTGGCTGTCACAGCTTGTTCCTGATCTGTTTTATTGACCAGACGAACATAACGAACCAAGTGGGTTGCAACAGTTCTGTCTGTCAACTGGCTAGCCGGCGTCCATTCTTGCGCATTTGCAGAGTACTCTAGAGTAAGAGCTGGATTGGCCTGACCTTGGAGCTGGATGCTCTTGATCTGATGGATACGGTCAAGCTTCATACCTAGATAGCTATGAGCAGGGAGTTTGGTTCCAGCTGGAATTTGAAGCTCGTAACTGCCCAAGCTATCCACTACTGGTGTTTCCTTCAAGGCGTCGACGTTGGTGTCTGTTAACTCACTATTTCCAGAGCGTGTCTCAACAGAGAAGTCCTGGATACGCCACCATAGGTCGAGAGCTTTGGTATTGCGGACTCGGATGTAACGAGCGTTGATTGCTCTGGTCACTTCCTTGGTTTGTTCTCCTGATAGGCGATCCAACTCTTGCCACGCAGTTCCATCTGTAGAATACTCAAGTACACCTGCGGCAAGCTTATCACCCGTTCCTTGGCGAAGTCGTACTTTAGTGACTGATTTGACTTCACCGAGGTCCAGTTGTGCCCAGGCATCTACTGGTGTCGTATTGCTACCGTCAGCATTTGCCATCATGGCTTCTGTATTGTCCTTGCCATCAGTGATTTGACGGGCTGAGGTATTTAGTTTGTAAACTAAGTTTGAGCTTAGACTAACTGTCGTTGCTTGTTGGCTACGAGCTTTTTCAACTGGACGGTTGACTGCAATTTCCTGAACTGCAAACCAAGTATTCTCACGGTCTGCTGTCGCAATCATGCGAACTGCCTTGGCCTTTATATTGAGATTTTCAAACTTAAGTAGGGATTCATTTCCGACATAGCTTGGCTCTTTCAAGGTTACCCAGTTATCATTTTCATCTTGATACTGCACTTCTGCCTTACTAAAAGTATCACGTGGATTTGCCTGCGTTCCCATAGCAAAGGTCAAGGTTTGAATCGTTACTGGTTTGTTGAACTTCATACCAATATAATCACCTGTCTTGATACTATTTGGTGATTTAATAATCGCATGAGTTGCCAAATCGCCGTCCGTCACTTCTGCCAAACCACCCTCTACACCTGTTCGATTGGTAATAAAGGTACTGATGATTTGGTCTGGATGCAAGACTTTTTGAACTTCAGACGCTAGAACTTCTTTCAAGGATAGGATAAATGGACGAATATGTTGAACACCCAATTCAGCCTTTTCCATATGGTCTACATAATGGAAGGTGTGAGTTTGAGACTGTTCGTACAATTTCAAACCTTTATAGTAGCTATCCCAAAGTTTGGCTGCATCGTTTGTAGCCATGGCTTCAGTTCCTGTAAGGAAGGCATCGAGAGCATTCATTTGATCGATTGCATTATCCAACCAATAGTGGATTTGGGCAACCATTTTTTTATCGCCTGATGCTTTATAGAGTTCAGCTGCTTCTTTAATCTTGGCAAATTCTGCACGCAAGGCTGCACGTTCAGCAGCCACATCCTGACCTGCTTTGAGCTTGGTCATGAAGTCTGTTAATTTTGGAGCCAAGTCTACAGATTCTTCTAGTTTGACGACACGATTGTCCATGTTTTGGTTGATCATGTGCTTACCAAGTTCGCGGAAGGCTGCCGATACCTTGCTATCTTCAAAATGACCATTTTCTACAAAGTTGAAGGCAATGTCATTGATTTTCTTAGCTTCTTCTTCTGATTTCCACTGTTTCCATGAGTATTGAGCTCCTGAAAAGAGGGCAATCTTAGATGGTTCAGACTGTTGCATTGGGTTCAACATGATACCAGATAGCAAGCTAGGATCTACATTCGGATGAAGGAATTTCTCACCCCCACCTAGAATCAAGTGTTGTTTAGAGTTGTCTGTTACCGGCCAGTTAATCCAAAGTGAAACTGGGCGATAGGTCTTGCCACCTGCGGATAGATTGTTTTTGAGAGTTGAAAGGAAGCTTTCAGAGGCTTCACCCCAAATCTTACCCCCCGTCAAGGTCATGGTTGTTGATCTTGGGAGATTTTCATTGAGGGATTTCAACTCATCCTCACGTCCATTACCCCAATACTGTCCAGGAACAAAGATCATTTCTTTACGAAGACCGCTGTAAGTTCCCTGCATTTCAGTCAACCACTTGGTCATATCTTGCATCAAGCGGTTGTAGCTATTGTAGCCTCCAACTGGGCTTGGTGCATCATCTGCAAGGATACCAAATTCGCGGACACCCACTTTCATCAACTGGGTAAATTTGGCCTTGATAGTTGCCAAATCTTCTTGGTAATGTGCTTCATTGCCAAAGCGGATACGGTTGTTCATGAATGGATGGATAGTCCACACATAGCGAGTTTTACTTTGATTTCCGACACGAGCAAGTTCACGGATTTCAGCTAGTTTTTCTTCTGGATAGAGTTCTCGCCATTTCTTGTTGTGGTATGGATCATCTTTTGGTGCAAAGAAGTATTGGTTCAATTTCAAATCGCCACCAAAACGCATGAGTTCTGCACGATCTGCATTCGACCATGGGTTTCCATAGTAACCTTCGATGAAACCACGGTTCTTGAGCTCTGCGTAATCTTCTACTGTCACATTGCGAAGGACTGGCACTTGGCTTTCCTTGAGCATGTGTTTCAAGGTTGTCAAACCATAGAAGACCGCATCTGTGTCTTTTCCGACGATGGAAATCGAATTATCCTTGATGCTCAAGACATAGGCGTCAATCTTGTCAAAGAGGCCTGCTGAAACATTGGACAAGTTTTGCTCTGCTTGTGAACCTTGTCCATGCACTCCAAGATAGATATTGGTTGCGCTAGCGATTGCCGCCTTACCAGTTGTATAAGATACTTGATTGTCCTGCAAGACACTCTTCAAGCGATTGCGAGTATAGATATCGAGTTGATCGCCCATGACCAGATTGACTTGCTTACGAAGGGCTGTGACTCCTTCTCCATAAGTCACTTTTTGTGGCGTTGGGAAGACCTTGTACTCTTTCTTGAGATAGTCTGCGCTCTTGCTGGCAGCCACAATGCTGTCTTCGCTAGCTGGTTTACTTGCAGTAAATTGATCTGCCAATTCAACTGTTCCATCACCGGTTTGGTCTACTTTTGGTTTTTCAGGTGTAGTTGGTTTTTCTGGTTGACTTGGTGCAGGCGTTTCTTGCTCTTCTTTGACAGGTTTCAATAAATGAACTTCAGCTGCACTTGCAAAGCCACCAACGCCTTCCAATACTTTCAACTCAATCTTGTTGGTATCTACCGCCGCAAAGTTAACTGTTTTTTCTTGGGCATTGTTGTCCCAGTTTCCTTCTGAAACCTTGACCATTTGGCCATCTTTTTGTGCGTAGATTTCGTAGCGGGTAACGACACCATTTCCACCACCTGGACGAGGGAGATAAGTCAAGCCATTGACTTTTTCTGCTTCTTTCAAGGTCATAGTCAGACTGTATGGCGCAGTGTCACCAGTCCATTTAGTATGCCAGAAGGTATTTGGATCATTGTCAAAGGCCTTTTCAACAGCGCCTTCAGTCGCATTTCCTGGAAGTTGCTGACTGCTTGCGGTTGCAGTAATCTTATCATTTGAAATCAAACGAGGATTTACAAAAGGCTTATCAGTCAACTCAGCGCTGTGCAAGATTCCCTTGAAGCCACCGATACTTTCAAGTGGCAATACCAAGCTTGTATGAGCCAAACGTGGATGCGCAGGATCCGCGATACGCTCGATCTTTTCACCATCCACATAGACTTCCGTTGATTGTGGTTTGGTCACGATGGAGATTTGATAGCGTTTGTTCTTTTCAAGTTTCTTCTTGAACTGGATATGGAACTGTTCAAATTGATAAGCAAGGTAGCCGTCTTTATCAGCTAGATAGATACGGTTGTCCCCACTTGTTGAGAAGGTTTGTTCACCGTCTCCAGTGACAGTCACATCAAACTTCAAGACATGGCTTGGACCAACATCACCAGCCAAGCCTTCGATGCTGCTGTCTTTCTCAAAAGCCAATCCCTGCTCGCTTGTCTTCACTTTCTTACTTGTATAGTTCTTGATGGTTTCAGAATTGATGGTAAACAAGTCGCTTTGATCAATCGCTCTATCAGGATTTGACTGGGGCGCATAAGGGCTTGTTGGTAGGGTGCGTTCTGCAAAGGTCGTAGCTGCACGATCAGATCCCCAAGTGCGCTCTGCAGTGGTTTGCATGCTCTTAAAGAAGCGTTTAAAGATATCATAAGAGGTCAAGCCTGTCTCATGAAGGTCGATATTGTCATTCCAAACTGCGTGCCCACCACCAAGGATACTTGGATGAGAAGCTGGTAGAAGTGGACCTCCACCTGTTCTAAAATCATTCGGTGTCCAGCTATTGTACTGACGTTCGTAGTTAGCATAGTCCCCGTAGGCTGCTTGACTATTGCTTCCACTTGGCACACTATAGGTCGGCACATCTGTGATGTTGATAATTTTAGCTCCCTGAGCAATGGCTTCATTTGGTCGTTGCCATCCGATACTCCAGATATCAACCTCTACTCCGTTCCAATCAACAGGAGTGTTCCCACGTTTCGCACTGAGCGAACCCCAGATACGAGGGGTATAGCCTTTTCCTTTAATGTATTTGATAAGGTCATTGACATAGCGACGATAGCTTTCTCTGCTGCCATAGTATTCATCCGTTCCGATATGAACAGTGGACACGCCATGAAGCGGTGCATCTGGACCATCGAGGAGTTTGTCATAAACTGATTTGACAAAAGCCAGCGTTTCATCGTATTTATTATCTAGGTCTAGCATAGCTACGCGCTCGACATTGTGCTTGCCTGCATAATCGCTCAAACTACCTTGATACATGAGGTCTGGGCGGACTTTGACAAATGATAGTGCATGACCTGGTGTATCAATTTCTGGCACTAGGTTGATATGCAAGGCCTTGGCAAGTTTAATCAGATTTTGCATTTCTTCCTTGGTATAGTGCTCATCTGATGTCAATTTTTGACCATTCTTACCAACAATATCTGTCTCCACACGGAAACCAGTCTTAGCGTGTTCAAGTACATACTTGAGTTGTTCTTCTGAACTTAAATTCTTACCTGCCAAGTGTTCCTTGAGGAAGATATAGTTATCATTAAGGTGCAACTGCAAGTCGTTCATCTTGTAGTAAGCCATGTTGAGCATGATGTCTACAAGAGTGTCATAAGGGATAAATTTACGACCTGTATCCAGCATAAAGCCACGGTGGCTGAAACTTGGGAAATCACGAATTTCGCCATTTTGTAGGTCTGTTTCTCCCATTTGAAGAAGAGTACGAGTTGCGTAGAAGGCTCCTGTGTTCGTTGCAGCTTCAATGGTAATCACGTCATCTTGGATAGTGATTCCATAGCCTTCCTTACCATAACCTTTGTTTTCAACCTTTTTAAATTCGATTCGTTTTTGAGCTTGCTTGTCACCTGTTGCTAGTTCCAATCCACGGCTGGCAAGGTCTGACTGGTAGAAGCTTGCAGCCTGATCAAAGCCAGAATCACCTGTCGCAAGAACTGTATCTGAAGTGATAGAAGATTGACCTTCTTTCCCATACCATTGTTGAACAGCTGGTGCTACTTTTGGTTTGACACCCACACCCTCGTCCTGATGTAGTCCCTTGATGACTACTTCAAACTCTTTTGTAAAGGTATGACTGTCTCTGATTTGCTGGACCATGACCTTGACACGTTGATCTGTCAAAGGTTTATAGATACGATTTTGAAGGTCAATCACACCTTGCTTGTTGCTTCCGATAAGGCTAACTTTCCCTGGTAAAGTTGGTAAGACAAGAGACTGTCCGTCTTCTGCTACTGTTAGTTCGGTTACTTGGCGGATGTCCGTTACCTTACTATGGTCCGGAACGTTAGAATAGGCTCGAATTTCTTGGATTCCAACGTTTCTCCAACCCATTGTTCCCGCTTGATAGTCATTGATTTCTAACTTGAGATATTTAGCTTGAATACTATTGGCTAAGTCAACTTTCTCATCTAAAACAGGTTCTCCAGTCTTGGTATGAGCGAGTTTCCATTGTTTTTCTCCATTAGCGCCCACGTCTTCTTGACCTGCATAGTAGAGACTCCAAGATTTGATATTGGGGTCATTTTGCCCATTCCGAAGACGACGATCCCAGTCGATTTCTACATGTTTAATCAAGGTAGTCTTTGGCAGAGTTAGTTCAAAAGTTGGTTTTGGTACATCTTTGTCTGTAGCCCAACGAGTATTGTCATCTCCGTCGATAGCCTTATCTGCAGTAAAGCTGGTACCAGTCTCATGGTTACTCGCCTGAGCAGTAGCACCTTCGAGATGGTTGACATCCTCTCTATCTTCGACTTGCTTTTCATCTGGTTTTGTTGCGGGCGTAGTGGTTTCCGCAGGTTGATTGTCTGCCTTTGGTGTTTCAACCGGTTTCGGCGTTTCTGCTGGCTTGGGACTTGCAGGACTTGTCTCAGGTTTTGTCGCTTCACTTGGTGTAGGATTGGTTCCTTCGTCAGTCGCTGGAGTCTCCTCATGATTTGCTTCTGTTGCAGCTGCTGCATCCGCCTTTTCAAGCGCAGCGGCTAAATCATCGGGTAGCTTATCCAGTGCTTGAACATGGGTGATACTTCCCTCTGTTTCTGAAGGCGTTGCTGTTTCTGCTGCCTGAACCATATTGGCTCCAAAGATACTAGCACCAATCATAACAGAGGCTGCACCGATTGCAAATTTTCTTATACTATAGTGACAGCGTTTCTCAAAAAAATGTCTATCCATCTTTCTCCTATTCCTTTCATCCGCTTACATGAGTAAGCGGTATCATTTCTCCTTTGAAAAAAGGAGAGAACCTAGAGGTCCTCTCCGGCTGTTTAATCCTATTTGATTCTAGTTCTTTTTGACTGCTAAAATCAAATCTCATTAATCTTCTTTACGTTTTGTCGTAAGAACAGCAGCAGATAAAGCGATACTCACACTTGCTAAGAAGAGGGCTACTTCTGAGCTGTGCTCCCCTGTAGCAGGTAGTTTTTCTTCATCTTTAGCTCCCGGAGTTTTGGTATCAGCTACTGGACTTGAAGTGAGCGGGTACTCAGGTTTTTCAACTGTTGGAACTGCTTGATCTCCAGCTGTAGCCAATACACCTGTGTAGGCTGGTTTCTCGTTTACCAAGGCTTGGACCGCATTGACTCCTCCCTTAAACTCTGGGACTTCATGTACAGCTGCTTCAACTGCATTAACCCCACCCTTGAACTCAGGGACTTCATGTACAGCTGCTTCTGCTGCATTGACACTACCCTTGAACTCAGGAACTTCGTGTATAGAAGGCTTCAACTGCATTGACACCACCTTGAAACTCAGGTTTCTCAACTGTCGGAGC